>DAIUCF010000058.1:0-11279 GCA_036846305.1 Candidatus Poseidoniaceae archaeon
AGGGTGCTTAAGCATCCCCCCGACTTACCACCCATATATCAACGAATCGGTTTGGGCCTTGGAGATTTGTAGATTAAAATCAAGCAGAAAATGCATTATTGCTCGTCATTTCTCTAGGTATGATTTTGATGAAATTTCAGTCGAAAATTCATGATTAAAAGGTCGTTTTTTGAGGTTGAAATTCCAAGAAAAATTGGATTTCAATCGGTTAAGAATACGATAATTTTGCAATATTTGCGAGAACAAGTTCGTCATGTTTTACAGTTTCAAGTACTTTGAGAGCATTACTGCTTTCACCCATACTCACCAACGATGCGGCCTCTAAATTCGCACTTTCAGAGGTATTTTCGTTATTCTTTTGGTACATGAAGAGTACTTTCAGTGCCTTTTCAGCACGGCCACTGACAAGAAGTGCGTGTGAGAGGTTAAGCAAAATCGTACCATCGCTTGGAGAGGATTTTGCTGCTTCACGTAGTGCCAAGATTGCTGATTCAAATTGCGTAGATGCAAGTTGTTGTATTTCCAAGTCACTGCTTTTTGCCATAACCAAGGCTCGTTGCAAAAGAGCTAGACCATAGTTGTTGAAAACTGCTGCATCGCCCGGCATTTTCGCAGCCATTTTTTGAAAAGCAATGGCTGCCTTTGCCCAAGATTCATCACCTATCGCATAGAATCCCTCCGCCAAGGTTTCTTCAAGTTCAGGTAAGCCACTCAGGTTAATTCCCATTGCTTTGGCAGGATGGAGTTCAAGTGAGATAATTCCGGATTCTGGATGCAAGTCCTCAACATCCATCGCGTGCATGTAAGTTTTGTTTGAATCTTCTATGGTGTGGACGACCTCAACGATTTGCTCCTCAGTTGAGTATATTTGTTCCATATCGACAGGTGAAGCATCAATCCTCCACATCTCGGGGACGTCAACCAATGCGGATTGGATTTCTTGTCCCACAACTTCAGGAGTCGCCACAACGCGTATCGCAGGTTCGACTTGAGTTGCTGCTACGCGAACTGGGGGTGATCCAGTGTGCTCTAGAAACGGTGGAACACTTGGCCATGAAGGCAGTACATCAGGGAGAATTGGCGCCTCAGGAATGGCCTGTTGTAGAGGCATTGGGATTGGTTCTTCTTGCACTACGACCGACTGAGGTTCAGAGGTGGTCTGCGTGATTTCTGCAACAACTTCGACCTTTGGCATAGGGTGGGGTGCAGGTGCAGGTGCGGGTGCAGGGGCAGGTGTAGGTGAATGGGGTGTTTGGATTACAGGTTTAGGAGGTGATTCTTGAGTGGTGGGTAAATTCTCCTTAACTACTGCACCCTCACTCACCAGAGGTAAGGCTTCATCTGAGCCCTCAAACGGCATTCCAGCAGCATAACTACCAACCCCAAAGGGAAGTCGAGAGATGTGCGTGTTCGATTCCCCCGAGAAGCCAAATGGGAGATTACCTGTCGGTTCTGTTTGTACATTCTCTTCAAATTCCGCAGGCGGCTCAATGCCTTCAAGTTCGTACCACGAGGCTACTGCATCGTCAAGACCAGGAACTTCACTTGGCAGCGGACTTGAATCGTCATCTTGTTGAGACAAATCTACCAGATATTGGCTGCCGCATGCAGGACAGGCGGTACCTCCAAGCGAGAGCAACCCACAGACTTTACATTCAAACATGTAGTTCCCTCATCCTAACCATGAACCCATGGCACTTCAACTCAACGGAGAAATGGACCGTTCATTCTTCGCTTTCGCCAAAAGAAGGTACTTTCTTAGCGACATTTTCGACTAAGTTCTCAACTGCTTCCATAAGTTGTTCTGCGTCGTGGTCGACAAGTGATTCTGCGAAATTCTTCCCTTTCGAACGGCCTCGAGCTACTTGCCAAATAATACCAAACAACGTCACACCTATACATACGAGCTTCCATGATGTTGCGCCGCCATCAGCACCCACTACATAGACCAAAACCATGTACAGAGATACGATTGCGGTTGTGAGGATCATAATAGGGAATCCAGCCTTGAAAAATTCATTAAATGAAATCGGGTAGCCAGCCTCTTCAGACATTCCAGCAGTTACGACGTTTGCAGAAGCGCCGATGAGTGTCCCATTACCACCCAAACAAGCTCCAAATGCGAGGGCCCAAATCATCGGGCCCAGGTCAATATTGAGGTCGTAAGCAATTTGCATGACGACTGGAATCATGGTCGCAGTGTATGGTATATTATCGATAAAGGCTGACGCAATTGCTGAAACCCATAAAATGATTAAAATCGCTGCAGCAAGACGAATGACATCACCTTCTGCATCGCTTCCGAACATGGCAATGCCCTTGGTTACATTGTCTCCGATAAAGGAGATTACTCCCAAGAATCCAAGAGCGCCGATTAGAACAAACAAACCTGCAAAGAAAAGTAGAGTCGACCATTCTACATGCTCAAGAGGCGCTTCCAATTCATGTCGATCTGTCGCCAGTAGCATGACTACAGCACCGACTAAAGCAATCCATGATACGGCAATATGGGTGATTGGGTGAAGGAAAAAATTCACCACGACAAGGAATAAAATAGTGCCACTGACCTTGAGCATTGCAGCATCCTTAATCCCATACTTTGATTCTAACTCGGCAATATCTCGAACTCTGCTTCCAGAAAATTCTTCAGCGTAAAACCACTTGAGGAACATAAAACTTGGAACGACGGTCATGAGAATACCTGGAGCCATTTCGATAATGAAATCATTGAAGTTTACACCGGCACTTGCTAAGTCAGGATATCCGGCTTTCTCTATTGCTGCGGCTGAAAGACCTGAACCAATCATAATGTTTGGCGGGTCTCCTATCATAGTTGCTGCGCCGCCTATATTCGAAAACAAGACCTCAGAAATGAGGAGTGGAATCGGCTTGAGGTCAAGCACTTTAGCCAACTGAATGGTGACTGGGGTGAGCAAAAGCATCGTTGTAACATTATCTAGGAATGCGGAAAGTACAGCAGTAACTGAACAGAGAATCACAACGAGTGTCCAAACTGAACCACCGCTGCGTTTGTAAGCTTGTACAGCAAACCATTCAAACAGACCAGTATGAGATAGTATTCCGACCATGACCATCATTCCAAGAAGCAGTCCGATGGTTTCCCAATCGATGAGTGTAGTGGCTTCTCCCAGAGTGAAGGCTTGCTCCGAATAATAACCAAGAGCAATAATTGCAAGCAATCCGCCAACTGCAGCAGCAAGTGTTCTGTGCACGACTTCGGTTATGATGAGAGCATACACACCAAGTAAAATCCCTAGTCCAACCAAAACTGCTTGTGAATTTTCGATAGGTTCGAAAGAGGCAGATGCCGAACCTCCGCCTCCAGCGATAGAGGAAGTTGTAAACATCATAGTACCAGTGAAGGATAGGAGTCCAAGACCAATATATTGAGAAATGTGGCGGTGGTTACGGCCGAGTGTAATGCTTGCCTTCATGAGCCTGCCTAGAGAAATCATCATTTGAGTATTTCCTTCAAGATACTTGCTTAACGCCAAAGAACGCCGACATTTCCTCGAGCAAGAACAAGAATTGAATTCGTTCGTTGAGCCAAATGCGCCCAAACCTCAGAAATATCTTTACGTTCAAATAATCCACGATTCAATTTGATTTTGACTAAACTACGTTTTTGCAATTGTGATTCAATTTCTGAGACGAGTGTGTCGGTAATTCCAGATTTTCCCACGCGTATAGTGACTTGGAAATCACGGGACATGGCCTCTTTGCGAATTGATTCTGGTACGTTACTAGCCATGAGGTTCACCTATCCGAAAGCACTCTTGTTCAAGTAACTGACCGTGAAAAACCTAGGAATCTTATGATTCGGATTTACGGTGAGATTTCGGCCCGCCACCATAACGGCGTACTGATGAACAATCCATACACGTTACAGTCCTCTGCCCCGCCCGAATTCTAACACGGGTATTCACGCCGTAGAGAGATGGCACAAGACATTGTCTACAGAACAAATGCCTTGCTCGTGATGGAACTGGTATTCGGTGCCGTTGTGAAATCTTCACCAAGTGAAGAACACTTGATTGAACTACGTTACGATGGTGCACTGTGGGGTTTTCCAGAATGTTAATCAGTCGAAGTTGACTAACCTTTGCCAATTCTCGGCGATTGAGTTTATCTCTGCGCCGGCGATTCTTCCGAGAACTCAAAAAGTCACCTCATTGCTCAAGTGCTGCAAGAATGTCTACAGTTATATCATCAATGGCTCTGTCGCCGTTTACAGGATAAAAAATTCCTTTCTGACGGTACCAATATGCAAGTGGCGATGTCTGCTCATGATAGGTGGCGAGGCGTGAGTTTACTGTTGATTGATTATCATCAGACCTGCGCTTTTCTTGCCAATTCCCACAAGGACAACCGCTTACTGGTACCGGATTAAATGTATCATGATATACGCTTCCACAACCAGCGCAAGAGTATCGTCCGCAGATTCGTTCCACAATTCGTTCGTCTGGAACTTCAATAGCAATTACGTGAGTAACAGCAGTTATTTGTGCTAATGCCTCTGCTTGGGGTATAGTTCGAGGGAATCCGTCGAACATCACACCATTCTTAGCGTCATCCTCAAGAATCCTCTCCTTGATGAGATCGATGATTACCGAATCAGGGACAAGTAGGCCAGACTCCATAAACCCCTTTGCGACTGTACCTGTTTCGGTTCCGGCTTTTACTGCAGCACGGAGCATGTCCCCAGTAGAAACTTGTGGCAATCCGGTTGCGTCCATAATTCTCTCTGCTTGCGTACCCTTACCAGCACCTGGAGGTCCAAACAACACAATACTGCTCATAGCACGACCCAACAGGCACATCGTATTAGATATAGCGTGAAGAAATTACTGTCTGTCCAACCATTGTTGCCCATAATGCTTCCATTGCTCCATGGTCCAACCATCCGGCAGGCCGGCTGCTGGTAGTGGGGGACCAGAAACCGCTGGCATCTGAACTGGCTGAGGTGCAGGAACGGGTAGTGGTAAAGGCTGTGCAGGGAGCGGGGCTAAAGGTTGCGGGGGCATACCTGCTGGTGGTAATCCAAGTGGTAGTGTAAGACCGCCAAGCGGAGGTAATCCTGCAGGAGGAAGGCCAGAAGGTACAGTACTTTGGGCTGGAAGTGAAGGCATGTCGAGAGATTGGGCAAGGGCTGCTGCTATTTCGTCTGCAGATACCTCTCCACTGGCTATTTCGTCAACAGCATGACCAATATCCAGGGCATCATTACGTCGAGTACCAAGGTGGTCGGGATTTACAAATGCATCTGGTGCCACCAATTCTTCACCTGAATCTGTTAGTTCTCCAGTCCTCTTCATTCGAAGTGCTAAAACAAGAGCGGAGAAGAGAATCACAGCAATTGCAGGTAAAGTGATATAGAGAGGTAAACTGCTGAATAAGCCTTCTGAACCTGTAGCGGATTCGACCGAAGTTTCAATGGACAATATCCCGATTATGTTCCCATTAGAACTCAAAGAGACTGTGGATTGGACAAAGCCCTTCACTGCACTATCCTTGGGAGATGCCGTAATGGTGATTACCAGTGATTCTCCGACACCCAGTTCATCAATAGAATCGGGACTGCTTGAAAGCACCCAAGCATCTGTAACGTTGCCAGCATCGTTCAAAACTTCGGTGATAAGTTCTCCGTTAAGTGGAATGTTCCCGTCGTTGGTGACAATAATATTTTGGCTGACTGAATCGCCCCGAGCAATAGAAGAAAACGGCGCTGATGTACTGTCTTCTACACTAATGTTCGCAAACATTGAATCAACCACAGCAATGATTACGGTCACTGAGGATTGGATAATCCGGCCGTTGTTGAAACCAGATACGGTAACGACCAGCGAAAATGCTTCATCTGTGGCGCTGGTTCGAATTGGGGGGATAAGTCCTAATCTCACTGTGCGTTCTTCACGAGGTTCGATGTATGTGCTTGGATTTGCAAATCCAACAAACCAATTATCATCTGGAAGACCATGGCTCCAATTGAGTGTTAATGGGGCATTACCTGTATTGAAAACGGTGAATTCACCAAAGGAATACTCGTTCGAAATGGAGGTGTTGATGACGCCGGAGTCTGGTCCGTTGAGATCAATTGAAAGGTCATCTCGGACTTTCAAAACTGTCGTGTTTGATACAAATGCTTGGGCTGTTCGCTCTGTTCGTATCACAAAATTGTTCACTTCACCCTCTTCTGCAACCTGTGGGACTCCAAGTATAAACCGAACAGTAGCAGATTCGCCACCCTGTAGAGTTAGCGAAACTACCCGACTATCGGTTTGCGTCAAGTAGCTCACCTCAATAGGCCACTGGGGATTACTTGGCTGTATTTGCACATCCAAATCTATCTCAATGTTACCCGTATTTTCGACAGTTAGATTCAACTGAACTTGTTGTCCGGTATCAACCAAAACGTTGCGATTGGATGCAGATGGACCAATTGGACCGATATCATCGTACAAATCAGTATCAAAGGACTCTTGCGCTAAAACCAATACTTCAACAGATTGAGTAAAATTCAATGATTGATCTGTAGGTGAATTGACCGTACATGTAACCGTATCATAAGAACCTGCGACAGGGACACCGTTCGAGACTGGAGGAACCCATATTTGGATAAGCATCGGTAGAGACTCTTTGATATTCAAAGGCTCGAACTCAAGAGTAGAGGAATTGGAGTTGCCCAACATGATTTGCCATCGGTTTTCAGATTCACAAGTCACTGTGTATTGAGCAGGCTTATTTCCAATATTCATCACCGAGATTGAAAACCCTGTTGAATCACCTGGCGAAGCTGAAAGACCGGTAATTCCCGCTGCGCCAATGTTGACTGCGGTGACTTCTGGAACAATGATGGTAATCCTTTGAGTATGCGAGACTGTTGGTTGCGATTGATACCGAGCTGTTATGTCGACGACAAATGTCCCAGCACGTGCGTACCGGGGCTCTTGTGGGTCAGAAAGGTCAGCGTCGTTATTGTCGATACGTACTGTTAGCATTTGGAAATCTCCCGTTTCACCTTGGCCTTCAACGACATAAGGACCTTCGGCAGAAACAGACTTTGACCATGAGTCTTCAGGAGCAAGAAGGAAATCAGGTCTGCCCGGCTGTGGGACCTGTACATTAGTCACAGAAAGGGTTACTGTTTGCTGCCCAGTTCCCTCGTGGAGTACATGTATTGGGACATCAAGACCGGTCTGATTCCAAACATCGAATGTATGTATCGCAGATGCAGCCCTGTCTTCGGAGGATATTGGAGCATTACCTAGCGAATCGAGTGCAACTACCCGTACTCCGAGTGCAGTAACTTCAATGTCTTGCTCCCATACATTGTTGTTGACCCCAGTGACACCGTCGTTCATTTCCACGACTTGATTGAGAGTGTCAATACTCAGTCGCATTGAATGTGTACCTGTAATTGTAAATTGCCATTGAAGAAGAAATGAATCGATTTTGCCCGGACCAAGTGCTGGCCTGTCAGCATCAACGAGGAGTTCACCAGTAGTCATGTCTTCGAGAGTAACATGGAAAGTGCTTGTAGCCTGTGTACCTTGATTAATCCAAGCCAGTTGTAGAGAGACAATGTCATTTTTCAATGGTTCAGTGGATGAAGGGACAATGCTTCCATTGAATGTCGCCAAATCTGATTGGGGTGTCAAGGTAGCATTTGCAACAACCACAAGACTAAACATTTGAGCTGTGCCTCCACGGTGTGCAACTTTAATTTGCCATTGACCTGGCGTTGATAGAACACCAGGGTTCACCTTGATTCTTTCAACATTATTTGTTTGGTCTGCACTCCCCCCAGTTGTCGATACACCCGAGGAGAAATCATTCCCAAGCCATTCATTGCCTGATGGGTCGACAAATACCAAGTCGAGATTGTTGACCAAACGAGAGGTTGACTGGCCTGCGTTAGCACTACCCTCCATATCGGTCCAAGCAAGAGTGATATCGACTCCATGGCTTGGGTCCATGTCAAACTGATACAAGAGACCAAAACCTGGATTCAAAGATTTACTGTGGTCGTAAAAAGTATCAAGTTCAAGATTACCATCCATGGGCATCACGGTTCGTTCAAGATTAATTTGACCCCACCCTTCTTGCGCATTCGGAATGTCTGGAGTTCCTAGGTCCGAAGCACCGTTGATAACGGCTGCCTTAATGAGGGAGGCAGGGGGTGAGTTAATGCCAATCTGTTCACGTAAAAATTCACGAACTAAAGCAGTCGTACCACCTGCAATAGCGGTTGCATGAGATGAACCAGATAGAGACATGTAGAGAGCTGTAGATCCATCAGAATGTGTACCTGATGCACATGTATTACCACTTGGAGCTTTGGCTTCTTCAGCAAGTCCTGAACAGATGTTCATTCCCGGTGCAACTATATCGGGTTTGATCCTTCCATCTAAACTCGGACCTTGGCTGGAAATATTAGCAACGCTTCCAGCCATGGAGCCTGTGTGAGAAGTGCCAACTGAAAGTACATTCTTTGCTGTAGATGGTGCTGAAACTTGCGAAGAGCCTTGAGCGCCCCTGTCTCCGGCGGAAAACAGCGGCAACACGGTATTTTTATCATTAACAAGCATATCTACAGAGCGAGAATCAGCAGTATAATGTCCGTAATTTCCATTGGAACCCCAAGCGTTTATTGCAATGCGTGCGGTCTTTTGCTCAGCGTCACTTAGCATATCATAAATCGAACCAATACGTCCGAATACGCCGGTAGGGTCATGTTCTAAAGCATACATTACCAAGTCAGCTGATGGCGCAATACCCTTGGTAGAAGCGTCTCCAGTTCCATCACCGAGAGCCGAGAGTGTGATGTGAGTGCCATGTCCAGAGTTTGAGTCAATGGGTGAAGGGTCGAGGCCAAAATTAGTGTATACCCCAGCAACTCTTCCAAGCACATCAGGATGGTCTTGGTCAATTCCAGTATCGGTAATTGCAATTGTTTCTCCAGATCCATCAAGCGTGAATGGTGCATTAGCGGAAACTTCGTTAAGTCCGACAATTCCACCTGCAACAGCATTGTGAAGAACGAGCCCGTGGGTTGGTTCAGTCCATATTACACGGCCATCATTCATAATGTTGTGAATGAAAATTTGTTGCATAGAGGGATGGAGCTTGACTTCACATTGCCCGATACCACACCAAACTTCTTCGGCACCCATCTTTAACAAATCCAATGAGAGAGATCCGAGTCCACCAAAAGCCAAGTCAGAGGAAGGGATCAACGCAAGGTGAGAAATTGATGTTTCAACTACTAAATCCGAATGTATTCGCCAACCAGGATGTTGGATTCCCGCCCAGCGAACTCTCTCGTCATTCTGAAGTAGTTCCAAAGAATATGAGGGAGGGGAAGGTAGTCGCACAAGCCACCCTTCATCAGAGAGGAAATCAAGTGGAGTGATTGAGTAGTCTTTCTCAAGAGATTCTAAGATTGTACCATCGCTGCGATGCAATTGGATAATCGCAAAACCTGTCCGAAGGTGGTCTTGTGAATTCTGGAATGGGTAATCTATCGATGGACCTTCAGAGAGAAGGGGATCAAACTCACCAGCTTGTAGGCGAAGGATTCCAGATGCCTCCTGAAATTCAATTTCTGTTAGCCCAACAGATTGCAATTCGTTCCAATGTTGAGCAATGGAGGTCAAATCAAGAGATTCAGATGTAAAGTCTACACCTTCCACTTCGAACAACGGTTCAGAATTGTCAGAAAGTATAGGCCCAATTGAGGTCAAAAGGAGTAATATTAGCATGACAAATGCTTGTCTAACTCCCTGCATGGCACATCGAAATCAATTACCCTTTTCAACACGCCCCTTTGATGTGCCCTCTAGGGCACTCGCCGCTCACAGATTGTTGTACTTTGAAATAGCCGAGTCCGTTTTCGATACGGAGGCTCTCCAATCCGTTTCAACACCCATGAGTGCTCGGATAGCATCAACATTCTCAGGAATAACATCAGATTCTTGGTGAATCGCTTGGAAGTAATACAATGTATTCCCCTCAAGTTTCACGCCATCCTCCCAAACAAAAATCTCATGCAAGTCACCCCACTTACGTCCGATATCACGTGCAAATTCCATCACCTCAGCAGTTGTCGTTATCCCCGTTTCAGCCCCGTTCATAATAATAAGTCTTGGACTTTTTGCCCACATCTCAAGTACAGATTCTGTAGTTAATCCATGGCCATTTGGCAATGTGGCTGTAATGACATGTACATGCATTATCGTTGTAGGGACTGCCACTGCCATCGAATTAATTTTAATTTCGGGTTTTACCGTCATGACATCAGGGCCATGATGTGAAGGGACCTTGAGAACTGGTTTTATGGCGTTAATTGGGCCCTTGCTAGAGTCGCCAGGGTCTGCCGCTCTACGAATCATAGTACATTCAACACTCAATTCACCACAGTGTTCATACAACGGAACAAGAGTTCTCGACAGACCGGTTGTATTACACGAAACGACGCGAGTGCCTTGAGCATTAAGGTTCTGCAAATGATTTGCAGAGGAGGTATAAGAGTTACCAGTCATTTCGTGCTTTTCCCCACCTTGGAAAATCCATTTCACTCCAGCGTTTTCATAGGCTTCTTTATTGGACGCACCCACTTTCCCTGGAGAGCAATCAACGACGACATCAGCAACTTTAAGGAGTTCTGAAAGACCACCATGGCAAGTATAACCTGCATCCACAAATGCTTGAATCCTACCTGGGTCATCAAATGTACAGTATATCGGATAACCTTTGCGAACTGCTAAGTCACAGCCAAATGCTGGTCGAGTCTTCGTTACTCCAACAATCTCCATGTCGTCCTGTGCATCAACTGCGTCTGCAACACGCTTTCCGATGGTTCCGTATCCGTTGATTGCGACTTTGATTGTCATTGTTCCCAGTTACTTGCCTTCGCAGACCCTCTATTAACAAATCGACGATTTTAGATGTCAGTTGACCCACCACATCGAACAGAAAAACTGAGCAAATAGAGGCTGTATTACGGGAGGCTATTTGGACATGATGCAACAGCCAAGTACCATGGCCGAACCACGAGAGGTTGTTGAACGTTCATTCAACATCAACAAGAAACTCGGACCACGACTGATTACTGCCGCAGAACAAAACGCCATACTGCGCATAGGTTGGACAAATGCAGGCGAGCCTGTTCCAAAAAATGGCGAATTGGGATTATGCCCTGATTTGCCACCAGGGGCACGTATGAGAGCTCTTGGAGTTCTCGGTTCATGGGTTGCGGC
>DAIUCF010000059.1:0-11105 GCA_036846305.1 Candidatus Poseidoniaceae archaeon
TTCTCGAAACAAACACTGACTTTACTCGTGATGACTGATTTGGCGATGAATACCGACATATTCAGTTCTCCATTCAACAAGAGACCAGCCGCTTTTCTCACCTAGTTTGATGATATCTTTACTGAATTTTTCATGTTTTAACATGACGCCTACTACGCCTCCAGCACCTGCTCCCATCACTTTCCAAGCAGCAACAGTCTTTCCCAAGTGTGGTTGTAAAATGTCGCGGAATGGTTCGTTAAATTCTCGGCCCAATTGATCCACGCATTCCGTAGTTTGTTGTAAAACTGAACACATCGATTGAAACTGATTAGTTGTAATGGCAACTCGCATTTCATCAACCAAGGCACTCATTTCACCTAGAGTCTGGTTAATTCGTCGATCTCCTGTTCGGTATTTTGCCCATACTTTACTGTGCAAATCTCCAGATACGTGGGTTATTTTGCTGTCAAACAAAAGAAAATTACGTTCAATTTTGCGAATAAATTCGGGGTCTATATCTAAATTTTCGGATTCAACGCGATCACCTTGGAATCGCAGGTGCTGAATACCTCCTTTGGCACTTGCCCATTGGTCTTGCCTTCCTCCAGTATTTCCGAGTAGGGCTTCAAACTTGAAGGCAAGTTCAGCAATTTGTTCCTCATTTTTCTCTTCATTCAAAATAGTTGAGAGGAGCGCTACATTCAGCGCCCCTGATGTTCCCAAACCCGAGCCAACGGGTACATCTGAATGGTATTGTACGGAAATTCTACGCTCATCATCGATGTCCATCCTAGCGTGAATATATCGATTGATTGCGATATTAATTACTCCACCCATGTGGTCATTGCAGTATTCTGGGACATCGGTCCACCCTCCCGCCAAATCGATTCTGACTGGAACTCGAACGGAAATAGATTTGCCCATAAATACCCGAGAATTCTCACCCTCATGAAGAGTCGCATTCAAGTCAAATGGTTGATACGCACAACTGTCTCGCAAGGCATTAGGGTTCGTTATGGTCACAGAGTACAGTCAAGTGGACGAAGTTTACTGGCAAAAAAAGTGGGACGATGCTGAAATTTTCCAGTGTAGCGTTCGTGATGACCGACCTAAATTTTATTGTTTGGAAATGTATCCATACCCATCTGGAAAAATGCATATGGGGCATGTACGAAACTACTCAATCGGTGACGCAGTTGCTCGATATAAGCGTATGATGGGATTTGATGTACTCTACCCAATTGGCTTTGATTCGTTTGGCATGCCCGCCGAAAATGCTGCAATGGATGAAGGCGGCCATCCGTATGAAATAACCGAACGAAACATGGCATCAATCTCTCAGCAGATAAAGAGAATGGGATTCTCTTACGACTGGAACAGACAACTGAAAAGCCACGACCCAAGGTACTACAAATGGAATCAGTACTTTTTTACGAAATTTTTCGAGAAAGGACTTGCGTATCAGGAACATGCTCCAGTTAACTGGTGTAGTCAATGTGAAACTGTACTAGCCAATGAACAAGTCAAAGCCGGACGGTGCTGGCGTTGCAACGGCCCAGTTACTCAAAAAGCAATGAATCAATGGTTCCTAAATATCAATGAATACGCGCAAGAGTTGGTTGACGGGCTTGAAACAATTTCATTCCCAGAGAATGTGAAATCTTTGCAAAAAGATTGGCTAGGTCGTTCGGAAGGGGCTGAAATTACTTTTGGAGTAAAAGGCATGGATTCAAGCATTGAGGTGTTCACAACCAGGCCAGACACTTTGTTCGGCGTCACATTTGTGACTCTTGCTCCTGAACACCCGATGGCGAAAGAGTTGGTTCGAGGAACTGAACATGAATCTGCATGGAAAGACCTCTATGACGAGGTATCCGTGCTAACTGAGTTTGACCGAATCCGAAACATGAAGAAAAAGAAGGGCGTACCTTCAGGTCGATTTGCAGTTCACCCATTGACAGGCGAGGATATTCCAATTTGGTTTGGGAATTTTGTTATTGCATCTTACGGAACTGGAGCAGTTATGGCAGTACCAGGTCACGATGAACGTGATTTTGAGTTTGCTCAAAAATTTGACATTCCTGTAAAACGCGTCTTGGTTATGAATGAGTCCGATTCTCCGGAGCAACCTTTAGAAAAAGCAGAAACGGACTTTGGATGGATGGTAAATTGCCCACAAGAATTCAATGGTTTGTATGGAGATGAGGCCGTAAAGGCAGTAACGAAAGCCTTGGAGTCAAAGGGTGCCGGAAAAGAAACCATCAACTGGAAAATCCGGCCATGGCTGATATCTCGTCAGCGGTATTGGGGTACGCCGATCCCTATGATTCATTGCGATTCATGCGGAGTTGTTGCTGTTCCTGAGAAGGATTTGCCAGTTACTCTCCCTACAGACATTGAATTTGGCCAAGGAAACCCTCTTGAGACTTCAGAGACATTTCTCAATGTCAATTGTCCTCAATGCGGCGAGCCAGCACGTCGAGAAACCGATACAATGGACACTTTTGTTGATTCCTCATGGTATTTCTTGCGTTACATTGATGCATTGAATGATGAAATCTGCTTTGATTCTGAAAAAGTCAATCACTTCATGAATGTTGATTTTTACTGTGGTGGTATTGAACACGCTCAAATGCATTTGATTTATGCCCGATTCTACACCAAGGCTCTTCGAGATTTGGGCTTGCATTCCATTGATGAACCGTTCGATGAGTTACTTTGCCAAGGAATGGTCAATTCACCTGCGCCATGGTGTGACTCTTGTCAGTTGACGCTTTCGGTATCTCATGCAGGCTCGCCGTGCCCTCATTGTGGTAACGAACTTTCTGAACGTTCTGCTAAAATGAGTAAGTCACTGGGTAACACAGTATCTCCAGAATTAATGGTCGAACAGTACGGTGCTGATACAGTGCGCCTTTTCATTCTCTTTTCAGCTAACCCAACGGCTGGAATGGATTGGTCAGATTCAGCTATTGCCTCGAATCATCGAGTAATGATGCAGATGGCGTCAATGCCTGAGCGACTGATGAGTTGGAGTAAAGGGGCCTCAACGATGGATACCTGGATGATTGCACGATTAAAGCAACGTTGCACTGAATTTCAGCAGGCAATGGACACGTTTGATTTGCGACGTGCAGTTGAAATTTCACATTACGACTTAATCAAAGACATCAACTGGTACAATCGTCGTGGCGGCGAAAATTCAGATTTGGCACATCATATTCTTCTTTCATGGACCCACTTAGTTTCAGTCTCGACCCCTCATATGGCTGAGGTTTGGTGGCAGACACTTGGAATGGAGGGACTTGTCAGCGGTACGGAATTCCAAGTGCTCTCACCATTATCCGATGAGGAACAATCATCCCTCGATAATGAAACTCTATTGCGTAGTGTTTTGGACTCCGCTCGGCGAATCAAAGAAGTTGCAGAACGTCATCTGGACGGCCCGGCTCAATCAGCAACGGTTGTTGTTGCTCCAACTTGGAAACGAACTATGGCTGTTGAGGCACTCGACTTTATTGAAAGTGGTGAAAGTCCGAAGAAATTTGTTTCTCACCTTTCACAAATGGACATCGCACAGGGTGATAGGAAAGGAGAGATGATTGCATATTGGGGCAAGAAGATGTTACCTCAAATTTTCAAATGGGATGATGCTTCTCGTATTCTTTTGCGAAGCTCTCTGGATGAAGTCGAAGCCATATCAAGCGGTTCGTCATTTATAGCATACGAACTGGGGTTGCATTCGGTTCAGGTAGTCTTAGGAGAATCTGAGCAGGACCAAACCGGAAGGTCTGGGGGCTCCATGCCACTTGCGCCTTCAATAGTCTACGCTTAGTTGCTACGTTGCCATTCCGAGCCAGTCCACCAGTAATTTGAGCCATCATCCATCGCTCTCCAGGTGTATCCTGCTTCATCGGTCCATTGGCGCAAGACCGTGGGTTCGGAAACTACCGGTTGTTGAACCATAGCTGGCTGGGTCACCGGTTGTTGGAATGTTTGCTGAATCGGTTGATTGTCAGTAGGTAAAGTCAGTGTCTCGAAGTTCTTTTCATTCGAGTTGCTATCTTCAGAATTTCGCTTACGGAGAAACAGAACAGTACCTAGGCTTGCAATGATAATAACTGCCACTACAGCAATAACCACGATCAACTGTTGTTGAGCCTCATCTTCTGCTGCCTGCTCTGCTGCTAGATTTTCTGCAATCAATTGAGCGTTGTCTCCAACTCCGTCGCCGTCAGAATCAAGGGTCTCATTTGCGTTGTTCGGGAATGCGTCTGCATTATCTCCAATACCATCTAAGTCAGAGTCAAAACTCTCGCTGGCATTGTTGGGGAATACATCCGAGTTGTCACCATATCCATCGCCATCAGAATCAAGTGTTTCGCCAGCATTATTAGGGAATGCATCGGCATTATCTCCTACTGAATCGCCATCAGTGTCCGCAATTTCATTAGCATCGCTTGGCGCCCAATCCCCATTGTCCCCAACTCCGTCACCGTCTGAATCGACCGTTTCGTTGGCATCGTTTGGTGCCCAATCACTGTTATCGCCGACTCCATCACCATCAGAGTCGGACGTCTCATTGCCGTTAAGAGGGAAAACATCAGCATTATCTCCAACGCCATCGGCATCGGTGTCTGAATTCTCGTTAGCATCGTTTGGTGCCCAATCTCCATTGTCTCCAACTCCATCGCCATCGGAATCAACTGTTTCGTCGGCATTAGATGGGAACGCATCGGCGTTATCTCCAACATTATCACCGTCTGAATCTGTAGTCTCACTCGGATCATTCGGTGCCCAGTCACCGTTATCTCCGACACCGTCACCATCGGCATCTGCACTTTCAGCAGGATCATTTGGGAAAGCATCAGCATTATCTCCTACGTTATCGCCGTCGGAATCTGCAGTTTCACTTGCATCGTTTGGTGCCCAATCTGCGTTATCGCCGACTCCATCGTTATCTGTATCTGTAGTTTCAGCAGGGTCATTTGGGAACGCATCAGCGTTATCCCCTACAGTGTCACCGTCTGTATCTGCAGTTTCAGCAGGGTCATTTGGGAACGCATCGGCGTTATCCCCTACAGTGTCACCGTCTGTATCTGCAGTTTCAGCAGGGTCATTTGGGAACGCATCGGCGTTATCTCCTACACCATCAGAATCAGAATCAAGATGTTCGTTGGGGTCATTCGGAAAAGCATCATTTTGGTCTCCATATCCGTCATTATCCGAATCATAATCAATGATTTCAACCGAGTTTGAAGCGCTTTCCGTGTTTCCTAAATCCGTTCCGTCATTGGGTGTAACGCTCAAGGTCCAAACTTCACCGATGGAGGTGTACGAACTTGGAACATTGGAGAAATCATTTCGCTGAGGAACATTATTTCCGTCCTTTGACCAACGAATTTGGGAGCTTGTTTCAACATCGTTATCATCGTCATTGTAATCGTAGTAAGCAAAAATATCTTGATCGAAATACACCTGAGTAACCGCCCCACTTGTCGTACTGAAGCCAATGTATACGTTTGATACAGTTGGTGGTGTATTTTGGGTCACCGTTTCAGGAACAGTCCATGAACCCGTCCCCCAATTATCCCCAGAAGTGCCGCTGTTGCTGTTTGCATAGAGCACGGCAAGGTCGAATACAACATTGCCACTTCCCGCCGAAGGTGCCGTCCAGTCTGCGGCCCATGAGCGCTGTAAATCTGAACTATGTGTCAATTCACCATTTAGTGTCTTTACTCGGTTTCCGAGATTAGTCCAAGTCCCTAAAGACGCATCGAGATTGAACCCACCCTGGCCGGTTGAAGGTGAGCCAGCAGTCCAAGTTAGCGAATAAGTTTGACCAGGAGTGTAGCTTGTTGGTAGTCCGCTCATGGACGGTGTAACTCCTCCAGAGCCGCCCGAATGGCACGTGCATCCACTTGTTGTGGAGCCGGATTTGCCGCTATTGTACGCATCAATGCTCGGAATATTAACTAGCATGGCGAGCACAATAATCGCCAGACTGTACCTTAAATATCGGGACATGGTTTAATCATTCGCTATTTGGTTTTGTATGTTGTCCTCCCAGGACATCTATTCTTGTTCAGTTGTTTCTAGGGAAATCGCTAAACTATCACTCTTTGACAAATTTTTATTCTCTTCAAGATGAGTCGGAGTTTTCTTAGAATTCGGTGAAGTGTAGAAGGTAACAAATACTGCTGCACAAACTAGGACTGCAGAAAACGCGTACAACCATTTCGAAACACTGGAGTCACTATCTGAAGAAGCCTCATCATCAGCAGCCTCACCGACGTTCAATTGACATCCAGCCAAGTCGACTATTTTTCCCGCAATCGTATTTTGGCACAAATCAATTGCATTGGCAACGCCATCCAAGTCATCATCAAGTTGATATTGGCTGCAGCCTGTAAGTCCTACTTGTTGTCCTGCGACAGTGCGTGGGCACAAGTCGTTAGAATCGTCAATTCCGTCCTCGTCATCATCGGAATCTTCGGTACTGTCGATACATCCGTCTTGATCAAGGTCTTGACCAACCGCAGCTATGCCGATAAATCCAGTCTTACAGTTGTCAATGACATCAGAAAAACCGTCATTGTCATCATCATCATCTTCACTTAAGTCTCGACACCCATCGCTATCGTGGTCATCGATTAGAGCGTTTTCAGACCACCCCGTTTCACCTCGAGGGCACAGATCTTCTGCATCACCTACTCCGTCGTCATCATCATCAAAGTCAGTAAGAGAATCATGACAACCGTCTTGGTCATGGTCGTTGACAGAATTTGAAGTCCAAACAGGGGTGTCTTCAAGACAGTTATCATGAACATTGAGAATTTTATCTCCGTCCTCATCGACATCACATACATCTCCAATACCATCTACATCTAAATCAGCTTGCGCTGAATTTACTTCAGATGGGCAGTTGTCCATTTGATCTACCATGCCGTCGCCATCCGTGTCAATATCTTCGCAGCCATCGCTTTCTGCGTCGTTTTCAGTCGTTGAAATCCATCCGACTGGGCCTAACGGACAGAGGTCATTTTGGTCAAAGATAGTATCTTCGTCATCATCAAAATCTTCGGTAGAATCTTTGCATCCGTCACCGTCGTGATCGGTAGATGGTTCAGAAAACCAACCTTTGTCTCCATACTGACAGTCATCATTGGTGTCGATGACATTGTCATTATCATCATCAGTATCACAACTATCTCCTTGTATGTCTTCGTCGTAGTTGAGTTGGTCGTTGTTGTAAATTTTGGGACAATTATCTTCCCCATCAAGGTAACCATCTCCATCTCTATCGGTTTGATAGAGCCAGATTCCAGCATCAGTACCACCCCAACTATCCGCAATTTGGGTATTGAAATCATCTGTGTGGAGGAAGGAAAGTACTGGTGAACCACCATTGCTCAGCGTCATTGCTGTGATTTCATCGTTACCAGAGCCTCCAGCGATTATCGCCCATTCCCATGTATTATTCTGGTTCATTTGTGCTACAAAAATATCATTTTGATACTCATTGTTGATATTGTCAATGTCCTCAAGGACATCTTCACCGAGTGTCATTCCAGCAGACGTTGAACCTGAAATGATGATTGCACCGCTATCTAGAATGACGATGGCTGTTGCTTTATCCATACCCGGCCCTCCGCCAGTAGTGATTTTGATCCAGTCCCCGGATGAAGAAACTTCAGCTACAAAGAAGTCCACACTTGAGGACGGTCCAGTGATGAATTCCCCAAAACTAGAGTTGCCCGAAAACTCTCCGACAAGTTTGATGCCCGCGTTTGCATTCCCGACACAGTCCCAAGCGCGAACATCTCCTGCCCCAGAGGCACTTTGAATCCAGTTCCAGCCGGCAGCGGTGAAACTTGCCACAATCAAATCAGCCCCACCTTGCGAGACAGCAGATTCCTCACCTACTGCGAAGAATTCCGTAAATGATATGACTGCATACATCTGACCGTTACCATCAGAGCAAAGAGATCCATCGGGCTCTACGCCTGCGCCAGTATCAGTTTCAATATGGGACAGCATCACGCCATTATCGTCAAACGTAACGATAGCCAGTGAAGCATCTAGGGAACCTGGCACCGTATCCCCATTGAGGTTAATGTCGTCTCTGAACGTGAATGCAACATGGATTTGGTTTGAATCAGAAACAAGCAAGTCAACGACAAATAATTCTTTGTAATTTTGAATTTGAGTCGCCCAAACCCAGTTCCCTGAAGAGTCGATTCGTGCAATGAATGCATTCCCGTCATCAGCAGGAAATCTTTTCTCCAGCGGGTCAAGGTCGCCGAGTTGCATTGAACAGTCAGAATCGAAACTCCCCAAACAATATGTTCCAGCAATAACAACATCACCATTCGGCATTATTGATACTGCGCTGATGAAGTCCACTCCAACAGAACCACCCCCAACAACAGAGAGGATTGTCCCGTTGTTGTCCATCCAAGTCAAGAGAAAGTCTTGGTCTTGACCGTCTGCAGTTGAACCTACTCCATCGGTGTTTTCGTCGAGTTCTATGTAACCTTGAAACCATCCTCCAGAAACAACTCTGCCATCTGAATACACTTCGCTATCCGTAATATATTCATCAAATGGACCTTTGAATGTTGTGACCCATCCTAGAGTGGTAGAATTGTTTTCACTTGAACTTGGATGTATTGAGTCATTAAGTGGTTGGTTTCCAGAGTTCGAAGAACCGATTGAAACGCTTGCAAGTACGAGCAAAATAACCATTAATAGAGGAATTTGAATGCTGCGCATAGTTCTTGGAATAGGTTGGAGCATTTGAAACCGTGTGTAGACTGTCCCACAAGTTCTTGAGAATGAATTTACTGGATGGATTATGAGTGCGCCGAATTGGGTTTGGCGTTCCCCTCTCGAGCGCTCTTTTTCTAAACAAGTAGCTTCAAATATTCTCAATCTCGACACATGGCCGCTTTGGAACAGTTCTGCTCAAAGGGTGTTATCTTCGTCAAAAGGGGAATTGAAAATTGGCCAAAGATTCGATTTACATCGCGTTGAACGACAACGTTTGATTGAAGAATTATGGAAAGTAGTCGGTTTACGACAAGGACATAATCCATCTTTCATCGAGATTGAATTTGAATGGTTGGGGCAGCAACGCAACGGCAATCCTGTAGCCACCGCTCTAAAATCTCTTCAAATGACGGTCACAGTATTGTGTGAGCATGAGGGCGGCATAGAAATCGCCGCATGGTGGGAAGTCTCGGGATGGTTTCGATTTTTTAAACGGCGAGTTGCCTCTCAGGCTAAGGCCTTCGCACAGCAGTGGTTGGATGATTTGACGAAGAATGGGGTACAATTTATTGGGGAATCTCAGCACCTACAGACAGTGGAATTACAAGGCGAGGATTCAAAGACGGTCGGCGACGAGGATGACTGATGAGCGAACCCAATCGTCGGAATCAAAGAGATTCATCCCGTGACAGTAACAGAGGTTCTTCGAAGAAGAATCGCCGAGGGGGCAATCGTAAACGACGATACGGTGGGAAACCAAAATCGACTCTTGTGGAGCGCCATGCAGATGAAATGAAAGCAATGGATGAAACTGCCATGGAGCGTTTCAACAGAATACCTGCTCCAATGGCATTCCCGCCTGAATTATCGGAACCAAAGACATTCTCATTTGAATGGACAACAGCCCCAGTTCCTTTGAAAGACGAGGAATCTATGGCTGGAAAAGTTATGAAAAAAGGTGAGTTTGGGTGGCTGGACGACGCCCGAGTTGATGAGATTGCAGAAATTGCTAAGGGTTTTGATATGACCTTAGAACAAGCGCTTTCTCTACGTTCTGCATTGTTGCAACAAAAGACAGTATACGGACACGGAAGATTACGTTCGCAATCGAAGAATATGCTTCGCTTGTACAAGGAAGGCGTAAGTGTTGTTGATTTATCAAAAAGGTTCGATTTCCCTCCGATGAATATTTTCCGTATTATTTTAGCAGAGATGCGCTGGTCGAAGTCAAAAATAAAGGAACATCTACGCCAACCAAGCCGTCTTAGTGAGCGAGAAAGAGCGGAATTTGAGGCAGCTGAAGCTGCCGATCGAGTGTCGAATGTTGATCAAGGAGAATCTCAGGAGCGTGCAGATTTGTTTGAAGATATACTTGCAGATTGGTTCGAAGAACAGGGTGTGCGCCTTCGGCGTCAGCCCGAGATGGTAAAGGAGCAAAAACAAGACTTGGGCAGACCGGTAAGGACACCTGACATCCTATTCCTTGATCACGTAGAAATCAATGGAAAACCTGTAGCATGGATTGACGCAAAACATTTCTATGGTGCTGATGTTGACTTTCAACGTAAAAAAATGGCCAAACAAATGGCTCGTTACATCGAAGAATGGGGCAGCGGGGCTGTTGTTTATCGACATGGCTTTTCGGCAAACCTATTCATGCCCGGTTGCCTATTACTCGATGCGAATGTTTTGGATCTTGGCAGGTTAGGTTCTGGTGAATAATCAGTGAATTCTAGTTTCGACCACGCCAATTCCAGTATTTTGTAAAGCCTCTGAAATATTTCCAAGTTCGGACTCAGTCAGTGGGCTATCCAGCCTACGAGGAAGAATGGTTGCAGAGATTCCAAGCATGCACAGACGAACATTAACCCGTGCTTGTAAATCTAATCGCAATATTTCTTTTCGTACAATTGAAAGCAGTTTCTTTCGAGCAGGTTCCTCTTGAAGCCCCGACTCTTGAGCAAAGTTTCGTGATTCAAGCATCAAGTCTGGCCAGCGTTCAAAATCCCACTCTTTGAGTTTTAATCGAGATACTGACCGTTCTCCTGCTTGTGAAATAGCACGTTGCCATCTATCATCATCGATATATTTCGAAGTGTGCCTACTTTCGTCGTGTTGCCAAACAACAAGAACGGGTTGTACAGTTGTAAAATGTTCCACTATGCCTCCGGAGCCGGGCGCACCGGGCTCAAATCGAAGTTCAACACCTCGTTTTGACATGCCTAGGACATCTCCTAATCCAGAACCATGTTTTCGCTCGATTCTGTGAGCGATTCTTTGGTATTGTTGCTCAGTTCCTTTTCCAGTCAGGGAACTGAAGCACCGAGTTACAGCAAGTAAACCTGCTGCGG
>DAIUCF010000060.1:0-10338 GCA_036846305.1 Candidatus Poseidoniaceae archaeon
TGTGGTGTCTGAGACATCCGAAGGTCGCGGGTTCAAGCCCCGCTCCCGGCACCATTCAAGATAGATAGACTGAAAGTAACGAGGTTTACCCTCAATCCGGCGAACTGTTGATGTGCTCCCCTCCAACAGCAGGTTCATGGTTGAAATCCCAGATGCAGGCAAACGGGTATCTCTCGACGTTAAAACCCACAATGGAACAACCAGAATTGAGGGGATATTGCTACACCCATCTGCAAAGAATCATGTCACTGTAAAACTTGTCAATGGATACAACACAAGTTACCCTGTCAATGATGTAATATCAATCGAAATCATTGGACATCTCGAACAGAATAATTTGCCACCTGCCGAACAAATTCCATCCAATGATGCACTTCCACGAATTCGAATTCTGCATACAGGTGGCACTATCGCATCGAAAGTAGACTACTCTACCGGAGCTGTTGTCGCTCGATTTGAACCAGAGGAGATGATTGCAAGTTTGCCAGAACTTGCTGGAATCGCAAATATTGAGGCAGTGAAATTAGGGAACATGTTCAGTGACGACATCCGACCCCAACATTGGAATTTGATGATTAAAGCCTCTCAACAAGCATTTGAGGATGGTTGTGATGGAGTTGTGGTGACACACGGGACTGACACTTTACACATTTCATCTGCTGCCATGAGTTTTGCTTGGGGTGGAAAAGGCGGAATGCCACCGGGTAGAATTGCCTTTGTTGGTTCACAACGCTCATCTGACAGAGGTTCATCAGATGCTGCTGAAAATCTACTTTCTGCCGTATATTGGGCTGCACACGGCCCAGATGTTTGTGGAGATGCGGGGGATGGTGTTGTGGTGGTCATGCACAGTTCCAGTAACGACGGGGAATGCGCTGTATATCCCGGAACTGGTGTTCGAAAAATGCACTCTTCACGTCGCGATGCATTTCAACCTGTCAACTGTGAGGCGATTGCAAAAATTACTGTTGAGAGCGGCAAATTCAACCATCGGTTGACAGAATACTATCAATCCATTTGTTCAACCGCAGAAAAGCGAACCGTGGCACAACAGCCCACTCGATATGAAACTGGAACACGAATCGCACAATTCGTTGCAGGGCCTTGGCTTCATTCAGAGGAAATAGAAGCTATTGTCCAAACCGGTGTGCAAGCAATCGTCATCCAAGGTACTGGCTTAGGCCACCTGCCAATTGATGACCCTGGAAAGGATGCTCCTGAAAATACAAAGGTGTGGAGGGCTCTAACACGGTGTGTTAACCGTGAGATCCCCATCGTTGTCACCAATCAGTGTATTAACGGACCTGTTGACATGAATGTCTATTCAAAAGGGCGAAAACAAATAGAAATGGGAATCTTGGGTCACGGTAGTGTTGCTGCCCCAGAAACGGTGGTTGTCAAAGTACACTGGGCATTGTCAAACAATGTCCGAATTTCTGATGCAATTAGTCGAAATCTATGCGGAGAAGGCAACAATCTCCTTAGAACATAGCCGCTTGAATGAAAAACCGACATGAGGTGGGGATAATATGGCAGGCAATTCGAGTGAACGTCTCGAGGAACTCCAATACAAGCGTGAGCAAGCACGTTTAGGTGGAGGCTTAAAGCGCCAAGAAGCCATTCGGAGCAGTGGAAGAGGAACTGCCAGAGACCGAATTGCGATGCTGCTGGATGAACAGTCTTTTGTTGAAATCGATGCATTTGTGACACACCGCACGACCGACAATGGAATGTTTCTTCACCACACATTAGGAGATGGTGTTGTTGCAGGGCACGGCACGGTTAACGGACGACGAATCTACTGTTTTGCTCAAGACTTCAGTGTTCACGGAGGCAGCATGGGTGAAATGCATGCGAAGAAAATCTCCAAAATAATTGAGATGGCCGAACGAGCAAAAGCACCGATCATATGCATGTGGGATGGCGGAGGGCAGCGGGCTCATGACGGTGTTGCTGCACTTGGAGGTACTGGAGAATTATTGGACCGACTGGTTCAATGCAGCGGAAGAATTCCAATAATTAGTTTGGTTCTTGGACCGGTTGTTGGTGTTTCTGCTTTGGGTGCGAGCCTCGCTGATTTTACGATTTTAGGCGAAGAACATGGTCAATTATTCCTTTCATCACCCTTAGAAACGCCTGAGGTCATTAGCGGTGAAATCGATGCAGCTGGGCTTGGGGGTGCTTCATTGCACGCATCTCGCTCAGGTATCGCATGCCTAATTGCCGATGATGAAGAAGACGCATGTACACTAGCCACAGAAATCCTCTCATACCTACCGGACCATAACATGGCAAGTGCTCCTCTTGAAGAGACTGCAGACCCCGCAAGTCGATTAAATCCGGAGTTGGAATCATTTGTCCCTGAAAATCCAAACAAGCCATATGATATGGTCAAAGTGGTTGAAGAAATTGTCGATGATGGTATCTTCATGGAACTTTTTGAATCCTATGCCGATAACATCATTATCGGTTTTGCACGCCTTGAAGGCAAGACAATTGGGGTTGTTGGTAACCAGCCGAAAGTTCTTGCTGGCTGCCTCGATATCGATGCATCCATCAAAGCAGCGCGCTTCATCCGCACCTGTGACTCATTCAATATCCCTCTGGTAACGTTTGAAGATGTTCCAGGATTTTTGCCAGGGGTCGTCCAAGAGTGGGGTGGAATCATACGTCATGGTGCAAAACTTCTGTTTGCTTACGCTGAAGCAACCGTTCCCAAATTAACCCTCGTCACTAGAAAAGCGTATGGTGGTGCGTATCTTGCTATGTCATGCAAGCATCTGCAAAGCGATTACAACATTGCATGGCCCACGGCGGAACTCGCAGTCATGGGTGCTGAAGGTGCAGTCAATGTCATCCATCGAACCGAGATTGGCAAAGCTCCAGAGCAAGAACGTGAACAAATTCGACAGCAATTGATTGCAGAATATAAGGCCAAATTTGGTGACCCATATGTAGCAGCACGAAACGGCTGGCTGGATGATGTTATTGAACCCAATGAAAGCAGATTGCGCCTTTGCAGAGCATTGAATATTCTTCAATCAAAGCGTGAGTGGAGTCCTCCAAAAAAACACGGAAATATCCCGTTGTGACTACATCTTATCCTTTGCTCGAGCGAGCAACCCAACCGAACGTTCGGGAGTCGATTCCGTGCGCAGTGAACTTTCGTCAATTTCTGAATCATTCTTCGGGGTTGAACGCGAACCACGCACATACATTGCAACAAGAACTACAAGCAACAAAATGACGGCAATCCCGATTCCACCGACTATTTCCAAATTTGAAGATTCCAAGTCTTCAGAGCCCGTATTGCTGGGGTTGTCCGTGACCTTTGGGGTCATATTAACGGAGATGAAGGCAACTGTTTCTGCCGCAAGTTCCTCGTCGAATACTCCAACTCTCACATCAATTGTCCCGTTGTGGTTCACGGGGAGCGGCAGCATCGAAAGGCAACGGTTCGTCAAATCATTGGAATCATAAACGCAAGAATGCGTTAGATTTTCTATGATCATACCATTGACTTCAACGGTGATGTTGTTTGGAGAAACGCCATCAGCATCGTAGACCCACCACTGTAAACTTCCTGCTGAAGCATCAATAAGATTCAGTTCCTGAAGTGTTAAAATCGGAGCGTCGGGTAAAGGTTGCACCGTGATATTGAGCACCTTACTTACTTGGAGTGTTCCGTCAGTGACGTTAATTATTGTTCGTGCATCAAAACCTGAATAATCGAAGGTCGGCGTCACAATTAACTGTCCTGAAGAACGAACGACTGATACATCATTTGACGATGTTTCAACGGACCAAAACAAATTATCCCCATCGAGGTCCCAAGCCATTTCAGTGAGGTTGATTATGGCTGTTTCGTCCTCTAACATCGAAATATTCCATACCGAATGATTCACAACAATTTCGTCATTCACAGGTTCGACATACAATGGAACATCCAATTCAATCGGTGAGGTCGTACCGTCACCAACCAAAAGATGCATGATTGAAGCACCATTTTGATTCATTAGGGGAGTCAATGTCAAAACGCCATCAGCAATGGAAAATCCTACAGGCCCAAAACTTCCTTCTGAACCTCCACCTAGTGAACCTAAGAGAGTTGCACCTTCAGGGTCAGTCACGTACTGAGATAAATTAACGGTCACCGGACTGCCGTCCTCAACAAGGTTTTGCATAGGAACATCATCAATCTTCAACACTGGGTCGTCAACCGGAATGACGCTAATTGAAGAATTGACTGACGCTTCATCGATGATACCTGAACCGCCAGCTCGGAGTGTCAAATTAATTATTGCGCCGTCCAGTTGCTCTCCATTTACATTATGAATAACGGTCATTGTACGCTTGTCTTGGCCTATAAGAAAAGAAAAGTCATCTGAAAAGTTTCCCATCAATTGTGCGTTTTGGAAAAATACTTCTTGGCCATCAGGGTCATAGGCGTAATCAGAAGCATTCAACTGAACACTACCGCGTTGGTAGACTGCAACATCTGGTACTGGTTCGGCAAGTATGAGAGGTGCATCTGTACGAGTGAAGGAAATATCAATCCTCGATGAGGCTCCTTCAACAAACACTTTCATGTAAGCAGTATGTTCTCCCGGAGCGACCTCTTGCATTGGAAACACACAGCGAGCGGTCCCATTGAGATCAAAAGAGCCAGAGGTAATATTCATGCCATCGACCCTACATTCAATTTCGAGTTCCCATTCATTGGGTAATTCAGAGTAAACGGTGCCGTCGCGCAAACTCCAATCGGCAAACAGATTGACGGTGATTTGTGGACCAAAAACATCAGTTCCGTTCGGAGCAGTACGTGTCTCATGAATTAAAAGAAAATCACCATCTGACATATCTTCAACAATGTATGCATCAGTATCACTGACCACATAAGGGCCTAATGGTCGGTTAAAAGCGGTTCTGAAATGTTCATGTGAACCACGTAATGTAAGGTCCAAGTAGGCCACAATATGTTGCGAAGCAATTGAGTTCTGCTCATCTTGCGTGATAGTAGAGTCGCCGTCTTGAAAATCTTCCAAAATGTTGGATGAATCTTGGAACTGGTAGTGATTTGCCCCGACAACTTCCATCAGGTGCCAAGCCATGCCGTCCCCGTTAGCAAGGGTAGTTTCAACCTCTGAGGCGGGAGCGATGCTATCAGCTGAACCCGTCAAAAAGAGTCCTGCAGATGGTGAAGCCGATGATTGAACCCATCCAAGAGGAGCAAGTTCGGCACGATGATCATCTCCCCACTGGTCAAAGTCACTACCGACCCCGAACAGCGCGCGCGGGGGTTGAGTAAAATTATCTGAAGAAGAATTCATCCAATACGGGATGGCCCCATAAGCTGCTGCTGCACCAACTCCATGGCCTCCAAGACCCCAGTGATTCAAGTCAAATTGTCCAAATGTACCACTGAACGGAGCGGATGAGGTGTTGTTGAGTTGTTGGAGAGAATGATGTACTGCGACCGTAGCACTCAAGATTTCGTCAAAGTCTGTAGACTCCATAACTTCGTCATGTACAGCAACAATGTACCCTTTCCCGACAAATCTTGAAACCAAGTCCATGTAGGATGATGACGATTCTCCTGAATCAATGAAAAATTGCACATGTGGAAATGGTCCGTTGCCGGCCATATCCTTGCCCGAACCTGGATTCATAGCCGGATAAAGAATTCGATAATCGATGGGGGGAGAACTATCGGAACTCAAGTCGGCCCAACCGACTGGAAAGTCGGTTCCAACATGAGGTTCAGAGAAATTTTGATCTTCAGGTGGATGCTCAGCAGATGAAGAAAGGGCACTGCAAGGCAAAAGAAGGCATCCGATTACCAAAAAGCAAGACAATCGTTCCCTCCACGCCACTTCAATCATACCTTGGTGCGCATTCTCATTCTAAGCGCTTTTGTCGTTAAGTGTACGATGACAGTAGATTTTCGGCATGAATGAGTTGAGTGAGTAAGAGCCCAAGTGAGGGAAGGAGTTCGGCGTATTGTGGAGCCCACAAATGCTTCCAGGCCTCAAGGTGTTGAGCGACCAACATCCAGCGACCGTCCAAAGGCTTTGACAGTAAGGACTCGATTCGAAAATTTATATCTCCATCGAGGGAGGAATATGAAGGGTTAATTTCAAATGAGCACTTGGAGAATTCACTCGTATCACATGGTTTGTCATCGAAATTTATCACGAGGTCGAGGGGGGCACTCGATGTATCAAACTTAACATCAAAAGGTAATTCGAGCTTTCTTCGACCTGAAAATAACCGAACTTTACCACCAGCACGTATCCAAGCATGGGCAGTGGACCGTGCAGCGCCACCGCCTCCACACAATCCCAAAAGGGCACCTTTCTCAGCCAAAATACCAAAATGGCTTGCTAGTGAGACAATTCCTAACCCATCAACCCCAGCGCACCACCATGAGCGTCCGTCCCAACGTAACGAGTTGACAGACTGTATAATCATCGAATCATCTACAGCTGTTACAGCATCACTCGAAAGCTGGTGTTTGAGTGGAGATGTTAGGCTAAGCAAAACCTCTTTTTCAAGCACATTTGTTGGCAGATTGTGTTTAACAGCTTGTTGTGTGTAGGCATTCAGCCCACCCGATGGATATTCGACTGAGGAGTCGAATTCTGAGACGAGTGATGCATCGCAATCCTCAATCGTTTGTGCAAGGGTAACCGCTTTCTTAACGAGGGTCTCGGTACGGAATTTACCGAAAGGAGTACCGGTAAAGTCCCACTTTGAAATCCGTGGAGTAGCGGCAGAATAGCCCCAACCTAAGGCATCTTCAATAGACGGAGTTTCAACCAAATGAAGAGAGGTCGAATTAAATTTAAGGTCAACCCTGTTCTTGAATTTTTCAAGATTGGCGACAACCAATCCGAACAACAAAGGAGACAAAGAATGCGCCACAGGATAGCCTGCGATAGCATACCGAACCTGTGCCATGTAGATGCATAGAGCCGTAGTTCTTCAACATCATGTTTGTAAGACTTGAAACGGGGCAGAATTGAAAAAGGACGACTGCCTAGTAGTATCATGGACGGATTCAATATGTCGGACCAGAAAAAAGGCAAGGGGCTTATCTCTTTGTTGACTGCGGGACTCGGTATTTATCTCACCGCTGCTATGTGGGCTGAGTTTAATTCAGCCCTTGGCTCATTGTTTGGGCCAAGTATTGGCGTCATCATAGGTACGCTCGTGTTTCTAATCTACCAAAGCAGTAAAAACGAAAAAGAATTTACCGAAGGTGGAAATTACATCACCTCAGAATCAACAGCAATCGTGCGAGACCAGGAAGGGAGGCTCATGCAAGTTGATGCGATGGTCGAAAAAGGTCGTAATCCCGCTATATTGATCGGTGCACTGTATTTAGCAATCGTTATTTTGAGCGAGATTTCATGGTCTGACCTCCTCTCGTGAGGAACAAACATGTCTGGACTCCGCGATGTCTTTGCCATGAAAGACAGGGTGAATGAAGGTTCAACTCCAATCCTTATCATCCTTGAAAAGGCCTCCATTTTGTTCTGCCTGCTTATTGTGGTCGGCATTGGTTTGGCACTCAATCTTCCATCATGGGGTGTTGGGCTTATGTTCGGCCTTTCACTTGGTCCAATCGTTTTTGGCCATTACTACTTCATTTACATACGCCCAATTCAGCGATTGCAACAGGCGAAACTTGAAGAACAGAAGCCGCCAGTATAACCTGTGATATCATGTCTTTGATTTCGAATATTCTTGATTTTGTGGGGCTTGGCTCAATTACAGGCGTTGATGTTCTCTTCGCAGTAATGGCAATTATAGGGACATTTTTGTTTCTCATTTACTTCATTCTTATCTTAATTGGCGGAGTGGCTGATGGAGCGCTTGAATTTGCTGGTTTTGAAACCGATTTTGACATGGGTGCAGAAGGCATATTCCACATGCTAACAATACAAGGAATTCTAAGTTTTATTATGATGTTTGGTATTGCCGGACTAGCAGTCACTCAAAGTGGAGGTGCGGACCTCTTTGCAATATTTGTTGCAGCAGTTTCAGGTTTCTTCTCGATGTGGATCATTGGAAAGGTATTCCAGGTGATGAAATCACTCGAGGTCGACGGCACCGTCAAACATTCTCTTGCCGTTGGTGCTCAAGGCAAGGTGTACATGGAAATCCGAGCCGGCGAAACCGGCCAAGTCCAAGTTGAATTTCAGAGCGCAATGCGCACCTGCGATGCAGTTCTAGAGGACGAAAAAGCGAGTTTGAAAACGGGCAAATTTATCGAAGTTGTCAATGCCATTGGTGAGACGCTGATTGTAAAGCCAATTAGCATTAATTCTGCAATGAATGAAGAAGAATAACCTTTGATGCCCCCTTCTTTGTTCGGGTCAACACTGATAAAGGACGCCTCGTATGATTCATCATGGCAGACGCTGGAACATCTATCGCAGTAATCGGACTGTTTTTGTTTACCCTTGCAGTTTTCGGAACAATTTATGTTGCAACAAGCAGATATAAACTCGCTCCATCTGATAAAATTCTCGTTGTTTATGGTAACGTGAAAGACGCTGGCGCTGCAAAGTGCTACCACGGTGGTGGTAAGATTGTTTGGCCACTTATCCAACACTACGCTTATCTCGATTTGAAACCAATGACGATACCGATTCAACTCGAACACGCATTGTCACAACAGAATATTCGTATCAACGTTCCTTCAACGTTTGTCATAGGTATCTCCACATCCCCTATGATTATGCAAAATGCTGCTGAACGTCTCCTTGGACTTTCGAACCCACAAATTGAAGAAATGGCTCGTGAGATTATCTTTGGACAACTTCGTCTGACTGTCGCAACACTAACTATCGAACAAATCAATCAAGATCGTGATGCTTTCTTGAGGATGGTATCAAACAACGTCGATTCAGAGTTGCACAAACTCGGTCTTGTGTTGCTCAATGTGAACATTACCGATATTACTGACGAGGCTGAATATATCAACTCTATTGGTGCAAAGGCAGCCGCAGAAGCAATCGCTTCCGCAGAAGGTGACCGTGCTAAGGCTTTGGAAATGGGTCAAATCCGTGTCGCAGAAGCAGACAAGAACCGTATCATTGAAGTTCAAAAGAAGCAGTCTGAAACTAAAACTGGACAAGCAGATGCTATCAAAGCTGAAGAAATCGCTGTGCAAGAAGCAAAATCCGCTACAGCACAAGGTAAAGCATCGGCAATCAGTCTTGAGAGAGTTTTCGTTCAAGAGCAAGAGAAGCTGGCAATTGAGGGTGAAAACCTGAGCAGGGCAGCAATTGCAATTTCAAACGCAACACTTGCTGAAAAAGAAGCAGAAGCCCGACAAAGGTCCGAAGTGGCTCAACGCCGTGCTCAAGAAGAAATTGAAAAAGCACAATATTCTCTAGAGAGCGAACGTCTACGTGCAGCAGACATTGCTCGTGAGCAAGTTGCTAAAGAGCAAGTCGAAATTTCTGCAGATGCTGAGGCAGAGCGACAACGCCGCATAGCCCAAGGTCAAGCGGACGCAATCCTTGCACGATACATGGCTGAGGCAGAAGGACAGAAAGCGGTTCTTGAGGCCAAAGCAACCGGTTACCGTTCACTTGTTGAAAGTGCAGGCGGCGATACAAAAGCTGCTGCAACATTGCTGATGGTTGAGAAGATTGAAGAATTGGTCTCTCGCCAAACTGAAGCGATATCCAACCTCAAGATTGACAAGATTACTGTGTGGGATTCTGGCAACGGTGGTAAGAACGGTGAAGGAGGATCAACTTCAAACTTCATCTCTTCACTCATGCAAAGTCTACCTCCTGTCCATGATGTTGCAAAGATGGCAGGTGTTGAACTACCTGAGTACCTTGGCGCAATGAAGGATGAATGATTCGGCTTTCTGAAGAAGGGTCTAGAAACTGCCCTTTTCACCTGTGGTGACCCGAGGGTTTCAAAACCACAATATTACGCTACATGCTCATGGCCACAGATTTGGACATCGCACGTGCAGCATCTCTAGAACCGATAGAGTCCATCGCTTGGAAACTTGGCATCTCATCGCATGAACTTATGCCGATGGGGAAAGGTATGGCAAAAATCACTTGGGAAGCGCTCAGTCAGCGGTTCTCCAAACCTCAAGGTAGTCTTGTCCTCGTGACATCAGTGAATCCCACTCCGTTTGGTGAAGGAAAGACAGTCACCACTATTGGCCTCACACAGGCTCTGTGTGCTATTGGACAAAGTGCGACATGCGTAATCCGAGAACCATCAATGGGGCCGGTGTTTGGAATAAAGGGGGGCGCTGCAGGTGGCGGTCACTCTCAAGTGATTCCAATGGAGGAGATT
>DAIUCF010000061.1:0-10321 GCA_036846305.1 Candidatus Poseidoniaceae archaeon
GGGGCATGGCTTGCATGGTACTCACTGGTCAATGGTATCGGCGTGATATCATAAATATATCGGATAAATATCCCCCTATTGCATTAAATACTTTCATGGCTTGGTTCAATCATGGCAAACAAGCCCGTTTTAATCGTTGGCGGAATATGTGTTTTACTCGCCCTAGCATCCTTCGGACTCGCATGGTCAGCAGGTTCACAAGGAATTGAAGATATTGAAAATGTTGAAATTGAGGATTATATTCAAGGCCCAAGTACATCGTTCACTTACACCTATACTGATGATGACGATCTAGGTTCAAGCGGCTGGTATGTCATGATGGACGGTGAATATGGCGATGCGGATAGAAATGACAGAACCGATGCTTGCGAAAATGTAACGTTCACAATCACCGACAACGATCGAAATGATGTGACGGGCGAGGCAGGACATGTAATTTGTGCTGATTCGAATGATTGGAGGGACGAGTGGGCTGACCCTATTGAAGATGATGGGCGCATCGTGTTTGGTTATGTCTGCGCCACAATTGATTCTTCAGAAGAGGTGACTTACACCTGCACTGTCGGAGAAGAATATACGATAACAAGCGACAGTCAACTGTATGTCTTTGACAAAGATTCTCATGATCTCGAATATGTGGATGGAGTTTTGGGAATTGTTGGCAGTGGGCTTCTAAGTACGGTTGGCACCTGTTGCTGCGGCTTTGGATTTATTTTCCTCCTTGTTGGAGCCTTGACTGGCGGAGCACCGAAGCCTATGGTCGGATACATGCCGCAGCAAGGTGTGATGCCGCAGCAAGGTATGATGTCACAGCAAGGTATGATGCCAATTCAAGGACAAATGCCGCAACAACCACAACAGTACGTGGTTGGGCAAGGGATTGACTCGAGTAGTGTTGCTGATACGCCAGTCAGTGCTGCAGACACAACCTCAAGCGTTTGGGACAGCGACTAGCGGTCTCGTAGTGCACGAAGCTTGTCTTGAAGTGCGGAGTTCCGTTTGGTGGGGGCCTCCTTTTCGTTTTGATTATCCAATCTTCTTGAGAACATTTCAGCCTCCCAAACCCGAATGTCTCCGTTATCATACCCCACTGCGACACGGTTCAATGTGGCGGTAATCGATTCACAACGGGAACATGAGGCGCTTGCAAGAACCTTCCCGCTTTCACAATTACGAACTTGCAGTACTCCCTCTGAGCCGGACCATCTTCCAGTCCAGTGTGTCGCAATACCATCCAGGGCGAATCCTTTCGCTTGAACGGTGACGCTTTCACCCTTCGACGACCACATCGTCTCATTGCCAACTCTTCGAACCATGTTTCCATTTTCTAAAGCAGCGATATAACCCTTCTCAAGAGCCAAAAGGAGATCGATTGAGGATTCTTCGGTGCTGATAATTTTTCCTCTAGAATCGGACACAGAACCGTCTGAATGGCCGAACAATATTTGTGATGATGCTGTTGAACCGCAGGTAACAGGAGAATCAGCACTTGTAGTGATATGATGCTGTTCTTCACTATCGATGAGTTGGATGAGTCCGCATTTTGGACGCCCTAGCCCGAACCATAACTGATTTTCAAATTCGAGAGCAACCCAAGGACGTTCATCCATTTTTTGTACCCAATGGAGTTCACCGTCAAAAGAAAAATTCCAAATCGCCGATTCTAAGAAATCATTGTGTTCTATATCATAGACAGAAGAAATGGCATACAGTGATTGTTGAAACACGACAAGAGAATCAGCACTTCCTTCAAGAGCAACACTCCAAACAATTTCACCGCTAGTTGCAAGCAAGCAGGTGATGTGTAGTCCAGCAGTGGCGAACACATATTCTCCTTCACGAGAAATTATCGTTATTCTGTCGTTCAATTGAGAAGACCAAAGTAAATCTCCATCAGAATTCCAATGTCTGAGGCTGCCGTTCCAACCTCCTGCATACAAGTTTTCATCATGGTCAAGATGGATTGCAGAGACGGATTCACCGAGCGACCTCGTCATCCATGCTGCGGAAACGAGGTCCATGGAGGTCTGTTGGGCCAAGCCCCCTTAAGTCAACGGGGTGTTCGCATCATGATTTGATACATCATTGAAATCGTTCTTTCATGGGGATATATCTTTTTGGGACAGCAAAGGTAAGGACAAAGGCCATAATTCCAAAGCAGCAGGCGGTGTAATAGTGTCCCACGGTAAAAAAAGACAGTCCTGCTGCGGTTCGCAAGACCACGATTGAACCATTTTTCATGGCCCAAACAGTAAATCCAGTCGCAATAAGTGACAATCCCATAAAACCAAATCCAATCGAGATGTAGACGCTTTCAGCACCTGAATCCATTAGTGGGTCAACCGTTTGTTCAGCAGTCAAGTCGACGTAACGAATTTCACATTCCTCTTCTCCATTTGAGCAGGGTTGGCTGTCAAAAACAGTCTGAGAAGGAACAACAAAATTGATGGTCGTGAATCCTATTGGTTCAATCAGTGCAGGGGGCGAGAGAAGCACGCGGTTGGAAAAAACATCTCGAAAACCGTCTCTTTCGGCAATGATATCGACACGAACTAGGCCAGGGTCCAATTTTTCAATGTTATAGTACCCATTTTCATCGGTGAGAACTTCAGATGAATTCCAAATACCATTGTCATCCCAAGAAATGTAGACGGTTACATTAGCCATAGGTTCGTTCTCGTGGTCATACACATTTCCGCGGAATGTTGCAGTTTCATCGGGTGCCGTCTGAGAGAGCTGGTGCACAAAATCAGCAGGCCGTACCAATCCTGAATGTGGTGAAGCATAATCCACGCCATTCAAGAAACCAAGTAGACAAATAAACAACAAAAAGATGCCAATCGCTTGGCCCATAGGGTGCATTGTCGGGTCGGGTTTGGTTAGGATGGTCGTTGAGGTTGAGAACATCATGTCTTGCTTCGGTTCCACCAAACCGGTGAGTTCGTCAACATAATTCGGCATTTCTTCTTCGTCAGCAGAAACAGGTTCTTCTGCTCCGGCCATGACCGTCCTAAGCCTTCGACCTACTTCACTTCAATGCGATTTTTGGAATGGGCTAAAAGCCGTGAAAGCGATTGTTCATCAATCCAAACCCTCATTTCAACACCACCATTTTCGCATTCACTTCTGTTGGATACGAGTCCTGCTTCATATACATCAGCAACTAAACCTTCGACTGCCCTGCCTCCTTCAGCAGGTACGGGAAGGAGTAACAAGTTTGTTTGAGGGCCGTATATTTTCATCAATATGGCTTCTTTGAGCAACTGCATACCTTCCCCAGTATGGGAAGAAATAATCAGCGGTTCGGGAAGACCCAGTGCGGCCACCGTTGCAATTGCTTCATCAATTTGGGCTTCTGTTGCTTGGTCTTTTTTTGTTAGAACGGTGAGGACCTGTTGAACAACGGATGAATCATCGGACTTCCATGGAAAGTCGTCTTCGATATCTTCGCCATAGAAGCGCGTAAATATCTCGTTACGAGATGTAAACAACTTGCGTTCTAATTCTTCCGGCTCATCACTGACATCCGATAAAATGAGCAACAAATCACACTCGAGAGCTTCAGACAAAGTCGCCCGAAAAGCATCCAGTGTAGAACTTGGAAGGTGGTCAATGAAACCAATTGTATCTGCAAGTAATACGCGAGGACTGTCCTGCATTCGGCCGATTGTGGTCTCCAATGTCGAAAATAATTTGTCTTTGACCAGGACATCTTTACCCGACAAAGCCAGGAATAAACTCGATTTGCCTGCATTGGTGTATCCTGCCAATCCGACAGTCACCGCACCACTTTTCGAACGTTGTTTCCGCCGTTCTGATTGAGCCACAGCATGTTTTTTTTGCCGTTTCCGAAGGTGTACCAATTCTCTGTTGATGTTTGCAATCGTCGCTTGTAAAGCGGTAATCCCTCCACCACCATATCCTGCTCTTTCCCCAGTTGTTTGTTGGTTTGCCAATTCTCTCAAGACGGTTCTATCACTGAGCATTCTTGCGATTCGAACTTGCAATCTAGCCTCTAAAGAGGATGCATGAGAGGTGAATAAAGACAGCAACAACCGAACCCTGTCCCATACTTCAACTTCAACAGCGGAACTTACCCCTACCAACTGTCTTGGCGAAGCATTGGTGTGCATGAGAAGCAAGTCAACATCTTGCCATGGGTGCCCTTTCACTCGACTGGAAAGTTCGTCAGCCACATCTTGAAGCCGGCCTTTTCCGAAGTAACCCCGCGGATCTATCGTTCCCGGCTGATGCATTGTCTCAACAATAGAAATCCCCATCGTTGCAACTAATGCGACGAATTCACGCGTATCCTCTTCACCTCGAACCAAAAGAATGGCCTTACGCCCTTCATGATTTGTTCGAGCTTCTCCAAGAACCACGCCACCTGTGCCAGCGAGAACAAAGGGGTCATCACCGGCCTTCGCCATGTACCACCCACTCGCTATCCTCATAATAGCCCACCTCTTGGATATGCCTATGGACGAAGTTCACGAAGCGACCATTCAATGGAGCGGGGCCTCACAACTCGCTGACCAGATTCTTCAAGCCTCAAACAGACCTCACTGTGAATCGTTTACTCAAGAAGAAAGCGGTGAAGTATTCGTCTCGGTTACCGTACAGCACTCAAATTTGCAAGAATTAAGGGATATCGTGGACGAACTTTTAATCCGTTTTGCAGACATTGAAGAGGGAAATTAGAGATTCAAATCTAACACTACTGGCGCATGGTCCGAGACATCGATACCGCCCTGTCTAATGATGTGAATGTCCTTTATCTGTGCTGCAGCAACAGAATTGAGTAGGAAATAGTCAATTCTCCAACCCCGATCTAATGTTCTAGCTTGTCCCCTGTTTGACCACCAAGAGTAGATTTTCTCACCCTCGCCGACATGTTCGCGGAAAGCATCATGCCACCCATCGCTAAGCAATTCGGTAAACCATTCTCGTTCTTGAGGTAAAAATCCACTCGATTTTGTATTTCCTTTCGGGTTCCAGATATCGTCTTCTGTGTGTGCAATATTTAAATCTCCACAAACAATTACGGGAATATCACTTTCTAGGTATGGCTTGAGATAGTCCCTCCATTCCTTCATCCATGCTTCTTTGAACTCTTGACGCTCAACTTTGTTTGATCCACTGGGTAAGTACGTATTGATGCATGTGAAACTTTTGTGCTCTGTGGTAATCACTCGGCCTTCACAATCCATTGGGTCTATTTTACCGCCTTTGCCTACGCTAATGTTTTCAAAACCATTTCGAGAAAGAGTTGCAACTCCAGAGTAACCTTTTTTTTCAGCGCAGTGCAAATGCACCTCGTAACCATCGGGCCACGACCATCCTTTCGGTAATTGCTCCGGAAGCGCTCGCACCTCTTGCAACATGACCACATCAGCATCCATTGATTCAAAATACTCATCGATTCCTTTACGAATGGCTGCTCGGATGCCGTTTACATTCCATGACACGAATCGCATGGCACTCCTAGACGCGGACAACGGATAAGCATTCAACCCAAGAGAGATGAAATAACCCGTCCGGCCGTTCTTCCGGTAAACACTGCTGCATCTGAAAGTTCATGCTCACTTTCAACCCAGGCGCCAGCAAAAAGCACTCCATGTTTGGCAAAGGCCAGTTGTGGAATTTTATATTGCCCTGAATCTAAAATGGTAATTTTTTCTTGCTCAGAATGATGAACAATGTGTTGATGCCATCCCGCCGCCCGCTGATTCAAAAACAAATTCAGCGATTCAAGTCGGTGTTTTGGCGAAGAATACAACGTTGGGCCCGGGTCGGTAGACAATCCACCTACCGCAACAGCAGAAAGGTGACTTCCTTCGAGTCCGAGCCGGGGTTGAATGGCCCGATAGTCCAAAACAGCAAGTTGCTGTTCAACATCAACAACAGCTTGTTTTTCAAGTAATGGTTTCGAGTCGAGCCCGGCTTCAATAAAACTCGCAGTTGTTCTTTTCAATTGCGAAAAGACCCTGTCGCATTGTTCAGCGTTTAGGGGCTGGACGAGTTTACGTGAGGCAGCCGGCCCACAAGCCAAAACGAACACATCCGCTTCAATTTCTCTCCCATCAGAAAGAGTTGCTTTTTCTCTGTCGATTTGAACTACTTCCAATCCACATTCGATGAAAACGCCAACTTCATCTAGCGCAGCAGCCAATCTTCCAACCATTCCTGACCAACCTTCGTTCGAGACCAAGAGTTTATTTTTTTGTAGAGCAATATATCGTTTTTCAGATTTCCCGAAACTCCAATTTGAGATAAATTGACATCCTTTGACGATTGGGTCTTCATTCATCGAACTTCGAAGCAATCTTTTGCGTTCCAAAGACAATCCTGTATCGTTGGAAGGTCGTACAATACCACTTCCAACGATTTCTACCTTGTGGAGCTGGATTGGAGAGGCTTTCATTTTGATTCCGCTTAACTTCCGCGAAAGGTCATGAAGAGGGCCTTTTTTCAAGAAAAGGTGGGGGCCAAATCCGATTGGCAAACCGTCGATATTTTGTGAGGTGCCGCGGCCTCCGATACGAGAAGACCGTTCAAGCACCACAACATGATGTCCAGCAGTCGTAGCCTCCAGTGCGCACGCAAGACCTGCTAGTCCAGCCCCGATTACCAGTACACGCGCCATGAGTCCCCGAACAGTTCTGCCCCATCAAATCATTCTTCGTCTGGTTTATGCGGCATGTTCAAGTTTATTCGACTGTTCAGTTCCATTTACAGGTGTCAATATGAATGACAAACCCCTCATCATCGATGTTGTCGACAACGGAGGACAATGGACTCATCGAGAATGGCGAATGTTGCGCTACTTGAAAGTCGATACGCAGATCATCGCCAACACCACGCCGGTTGAGGAATTACGAGAAGTCGATGGAATCATCCTTTCTGGCGGTGCGGCACGTGTGGGTTTGACTGGTGAGTTAGGAAATTGCGGAGCTTATCTTGAACTTAGTGTTCCGATTCTTGGGATTTGTGCGGGACATCAGTTTATGGCCCGATTTTACGGTGGCGACGCTCGAGAATCCCCTGAACCTGAATTTGGAGCAATGCAGATTGAATTACAAAACGGCGGGGGACAAATTTTTGAGAACACTGCACCTTCTCAAACCGTGTGGGAGTCACACAACGACGAGGTTCATGTAGTCCCCGAAGGGTTTTTTGTCACCGCGAGTAGCCCATCCTGTAAAGTACAAGGTATGGAGAATGAAGAAGGCGATAGATTTGGCCTCCAATTTCACCCTGAAGTAAACGATTCCGAATTCGGCAAAGAAATGTTTGAAAATTTTGTTGAAATCTGCCGGAAAACTAGAAATTAACCTCAATTCCTGCGTTGTGCTAAATTTCTGTAGGGAATACCTTGATATCTCCTGTTCACTGTGGATGTAACATGAACACTCGCCGTTCTTTGTCCAGCCTTATGATGACCGCACTTTTGCTCGCAGCAATTTTCCCTCTAGGTGGCGTTTCCGCAGCCCCTGCTGAAGCATCAGAATTCTATTATGGGGTTGAATACGACTGGAGCAGCATCGATACCGACCTTGAAAATTTTACCGGCCTTGATGTCCCTGAAATTCTTGGCGAAGTAATGGGTGCAGCAGATGATGCTGGCTTCAATCTCATTATTGGGCAACTTCAAACCGGTTCCTCAAATGTATATGTCCATCATACCGAAGATATCTCAGCCCAGACAATAATGGACAACTCAAACAATCCAGTATCTGTTTGGAGCCGAACCGACCAAGTGACTTTGCGACACGGCATCCTAGCCGACTCAATCCTGCAAACCGATTGGTCTGAAACAGTGTTCGCTACCCCCACTACAGGTTTTGATATTGATATTGTTCAGAGCCTCGAACAAGTCCTGACCGTCGATATCACCTATACCGAGTATCTTGATGACAATTCAAGCCTCGTTGGTGCCGACATGGAATTCAGTATGGATATGTCTGCAGCTATTGGCTTGAACATCGATGCTATGTTCGAAGGAGATGATGAAGAGTTCCCAGTCGATTTTGATTCTGAACTGACCCTGGGTTACTCCATTACAGATTCGTCTTCGGAATGGCGTTTAGGTTCCCCGGACCCTGTATATGCTGAGGTTTCATCCAACGATAACTTCGATTGGGAATGTGAAGACTGTGGCTCCATCGATGGCGACTATACTGGCGCGGTAGACTACAGTTTCTCAGTCTCTGGAATTCCAACAGAAGACTTTGGTCTTGATGCTGGAGAATTCGACCTTGAAGTATCCGACTCTCTTACTGAATCGGGGACCTTCGACTTGGATGCAGAAGGAGAATTCAACTTTGGAAAAGGAGATTCAATGACTGTCGACCTTGGTGATGGAGACGGTCTTGCGACTCAAGTTCATCCCTGTCAAGATTGTCCACCTGGCAATCCACTCATGTTCCTTATGATGGGACATGTTTTGGTTGGTTCAGGAGAGGCTTTTGCAGAACAGATTGCAGACGACCTTGGCGATGGTATTACCGAAGCCTTCGAAGATTTCTTTGGGTCTTCAGGAGAAAATGCTGAGCCGCTTCAAACATACTATTTCAGTGCAGAAGAATCTCAATCGGACAATCACCTTGCAACAGTAACTTTTCAGCAAGGCCAAGATTTGAATTGGGATAACGTTCGAGTTCAAGTTTCGATTAATGGTGAATATAGTGGAATTTGCAGCAATCCTAACACATACGACACATACGATCGATGCAGCATTGATTCATGGGGCGACGACTCTACCTTAACGGTCGGTTCTGGATTCCATATCGTTGACGATTTCGATCTGTGCGCAGCCAATGAAACTTGTTCAGTCATGATAACGATAATGGATATGAGTAACTACAGAACATTACAAACTTTGTATCCTAATGTTCAAGGCCACAGCCCTGCGGATTCAAACGGAATACTGCAATCAAGTTTGCATTTCAATGATGCCGGTAACATCACTCATTGGGCTAAACTCTACGGTAGTGACGCGCCGTTCGTTGAAGACGATATGAAATTCACTTGTGACGATGGAGTTCTAATCGAATGGGGCTCCGTCAATGACGGTACAGCCGATTGCGCAGATGCGTCTGATGAAGCACCAACCGACGGCTCGAGTAAGACGTTTTCTTGTGAAGATGGCACCACAATTAACTGGAGCCAGATTAACAATTACCAAGCCGATTGTTCACTAAGTGAAGATGAGGGCGTCGCTCATCATTACACAATCCAATTAAATCTATTCGATACTGACTACGTGCCCATATCTTCGGTTGAAAAGACGATTTGTAATATTGGATGCGACTATCACACCTCTATGAGAAATTGGAATGCTGACACTGGTATGGCAACCCCTTCAACATACGGCATCAATACAATGTGTACGGACGGGTCTATTTGGGAGACCGGCGAATTATCTCCAATAATGGAACAACGAAGGCATTGTGTTGACTATCGGGCAGGCCCAGAGTTGAATCAAATTGTTGCACGCAACGCAGAAGCGGAGGCAGGCGATATGGCGCTTTATTGGGAGTATTCATACGACGGTCATGATGACGGATATACAGATGTTGTACTTGACATGAGTGTCACCGACGCAAGCAACAATGTTGTATATTCGCAGACCACTACAGGTCTTGAACCCGGTGACAACGGCGCAAACGGTACAGTTTCGGTACTTGAAGAAGGCCAATACTGCCTCACAGTTTCAATGACTGCAAACGGGTTACCTGCATTTACCGAAGAAGTTGATTGCACTTCAATTGAACAGTCAAATGACCGCGCAAGCGATCGTGTTGAAGCGGTGTTTGGCGCATTGGCCGATTCGGGATTAAGGTCCGTAATGGAATCATTTGGTGAAAATCTCGAAGACCGTTTGGAAACTATCGAACCCTTCGAAGAATTCCCGTACGACGACATCATGTGGGCGCCTCTCTGGAGCAATGAGCACGCCGCAATGGTTGGTGTGGGCGTATATGTCACGGATGATAACAACGGAGCCTATACGTTAACAGGGCCACAAACCCAAGGATACTCGGATGAGGCACCCGTCAAGACGAGCATCCGATACCTCACCGGAGTAGCTGCAAATGCACAAACCAACGGTATGGCGGCCGCAACGACCATTGACGATATCGTTGAAGTTGAAAATCACAACCTCGACGATATTGCTGCCGACCTAGAAGAAGCAGGAATTGATATTTCAAATCTGACATTGCCTCAAACTACCCCGGCCAGCAATCAAACTGCTGGCGAGGACAACCCAACACCTCCTACCGCTGAAGAGTTGGCTGAAGACGAAGGCCTTCTACCA
>DAIUCF010000062.1:0-3660 GCA_036846305.1 Candidatus Poseidoniaceae archaeon
GTCAAAAGCATCGAAAGTTGATTTGCACTCTACTAGCCAAATTTCAATTTCATCAGAGGTAATTCGCTTATCTTTGTTTGAGTCCATTTTCATAAAGTCGTAATCATTTTGATATGTTTGTTCGATCATGTCGTTGATCGGTACCATGTCAAATTCTTCTAACTCCTCGAAAGTCAGGGTGAGTTCGTCACCACATGAGCAGGTTTTTTGCAAGATTTCTCTAAATTCAATTTCGTCATCAGCATTCAGATCAATTTCGGTAAAGCTGATTGAGTCATCATCAATCTGTTCAAATTCTTGCACTGATAGTACCCCATCCTTGTTCGAGTCCCAATTCAAAAGAATCTCTTCCGCTAATTCATCGCATTGCATGACTTGCCCTCTTTCCTCATCATCTTCGATAATGTCGATTGGTGGAATGTCGGAGTACTCCCAATTAGCAACAATTCCAATATCGGAAATCGCCTCCTTGGTAATTAGCGTTATATCGAATCTTCCATTTGCAGGCATTGATACATAGAACGATTGTTCCGCTCCTTTACCTTCCGACTCAATATAGATGTCCTCAGCAATGAAATCCATATTGGGCATACCTGCTTGTCGTCCATTTGGTCGCGAGTTCTGCCCTTCATCCCAGTCAAAAACCAGTCGATATCCTTCTCCTTCAAGGTAGAGACTTCCCTCACTGCCAAATGTGGATACCTCAAGATAAACTCCTGGCTCGTCAAGTTCAACAAAGAAATTCAATTCTTCATTGGCGGGAGCATCGATACCATTGACCTCTTCACCGTTGAAGAGCTGGATTGGTGTTCCGTCATAACTCCAGACATATCGGTCTTCAAAGGTTGCGGTAATCATCACATTGGCAAAAATTTCCTCAGTGTAGGTCAAAATATACCACATTCCCGGAGTTGGGTCATTGAATCCAATCATGTCACCTGCACCAGGAGTTGCAGACAGATGGTCGTAGTTGGCAACATCAGGGGCTTCAAGATACTTCATGAACACTGTAGCCTCGCCGTAGCCCTCTGATAGGTCTACTTCGATTCTTTCTGTCCCGGTGGGGACATCGATTTTGAAGTATTGAAGCAGACCGCTGTAGCCGCTAATCGGGCCATGAGCGACACCAGGTGTCAATTCAATGGCGTCTTCAGGCTCGATGTTATCGGGAACATAGGTGAAACTTGCCTTGATGGTGAAATCAAGTGTTCTTTGAAACGAATAAGCCGTAATGTAATACATTCCCGGCTCGACATCGTAAAGCGTGACTGTATGATCGTTACCGGGTCCATTATCCCATGCAATTTTCTCTGCTAAATTTGTATTTGGTGAATCAATATCTTCTTCATCAAAAATGTCGAACCACTGGTCAAATGGGTCGGGGACTGTACCCCAAGAAATTCCAACATTAACATTCCCAGTACCCCCATAGGTCTCGACTGAAAGACTTCCGAGTTGTTCTGTAACATTGACGTAATAATACAGGGTTCTGTCTTCAATCGGTGCCTGACGCCCTACATCAATAGATTGGCTTGTAACGGGAATGGCGTTCAATAATTCTGTCATGTCGTCCAAAGCTGGAGGCGGGTCTGCGACATTCCATGTGACCGTCAATTGTAAATCCTCAACATCTTCTTGAGGAACAACTACTATCCACCATACACCTGAATCAGGCCAAGACCATTCTTCAAACATGTACGAATACTCAGCATAATAATGGTAATCATGTTCCCACGAACTCGGGATATATTCATGTCCGAAATAGACATCAACGCCTATTAGTTGTTTTTCTGAAAACCAGTTGCCGCTCAACAAAAAGTACAACTCCTTGGTCATATGGTCAACATCGACATAAAACAGCAACTGGTCTCCAGAATTTGCCGAATCAATTTCAAACATCTCTTCATTGGAAAGTTCAACAGCTTGGGTAACTATCGTTCCATCTGGCATAACCCAGTCTGCGCCGAAAATGTGCCCTTCACGAGAGTTTTGGTCAAGGGTGAAATTGCCTTCGCCTTCGGCAAATGTCCAGTTGGATACCCATATGGTTTCGGATGAATTTGACGCATTTGTCCCAATAGATACATTGTCCATGATGCCCTCAAAATAATTGCAGTCACACCCTGCACCCATGCTACCAATGTACAATTCATCGCATGCATCGCCAGATGTAAAGCAGTCATTTGAGCCAAAGTCGCCTTGCGGAATCATTGCCTGTTGGGCAGTTATGTTCCCGGCAAGCATGCCGTTAATACGGAACTCTCCTCCGAGGTTTTCAATCAAATCTATTTCAATATGAGTCCAATTATTCTCCGTGATGGTGATGTTTGAGAGTGGGTGTTTAGCAAGACTGTAATCCGATGCATAGCCGATTTGTCCATCCTTGATGTACATACCCCAACCGTAGTCTCCCTTCATGGTAACGAACTGAATTCCGTCCGTGGAAAAGGGGTATACCATTGCCGAAATACTGAGGCTGTCTGAGATATTCAAATCGTCATCATGTGGGATTTCAATGTGGTCTCCATCTCCATTGAATCTCATGGAGAAGTCGGCACCTTCTCCAACTTCGACAATTCCGTACACCGGGACAAGTTCTGGATTATTGTTGAGATCATTCCACATTCCTGGCATGATGTTTCCGATGTTGGTTCCTGCGATGTGAACATAGTCTTCATCACTACCTTCAGAAGGCTGTGAGTCACCCCATGAATTGTAGTAAAAGGGTGCCCCGTCATGCCATCGATAGAAACCATCATCCTGTACATCTGACAATCCAACCCATAGGTGGCGTGATTGATTATCAAATTGAGAAAACGTATCAAACACCCATTGGTTCTCGGATGCATCATTGATTGTGGTTAGAAAGCCATTGAGTCCTCGAGCCGCTTCAGCCGCATCTTCCCATGAACTTGCAGAAAGAAGGTGGTAGGTGTGGTTATTCGACGGATTGACAGAGGTGTGGAGAATTTCAATTCCTGTGGAATTCTCACCATGAACACTCAGTAAAGCGGGTGACAAAAGGCTTGCCAAGAAAACAGACAGTACGAAAAGGACACGACCTTTCATGGCATAAGCATCTTACAGTTCCTTATCAATCAATTGGTAACTGGTGCTTGTCCGAATATGCTCACTTCAGACGTTTGCCACCTATACGAAGTTCAGTCTTGAGCGGCATTTGGTGTTCCCACGCGAATTCTTTGACAATACGCCAGGCTTTTTCTGAACCTTCATAATCCTTGATATCAATCACATTATTACGCGTATTAGCCTTGAATGCTGCAACAGGTTCTGCATTTTTAAACACGAGATAAGCCGAACCAAAGCCAAAACGCTCCTTCAGAATATCGGAGAAATACGGTGCAATAGGGTCACTAGGTGGCAGAACGAAGTCTCTGATAGGGGGTATGTCTTGTGCTTCTTCTAACAGGTTCTTTCTGCCCCAACACACTTGGTCTAAATCTTCTATTAGGAATCCTTTGACCAATGTTTCGTCTTCTTCAAACGAAGTAAGTACGGACTTTATTTCCTCGGGTTTGAACGGTGTTCCTGCTAGACGAAGTATTTGCTTCAGAGTGATAACTGGATATTCTTTGACCAAGTTACGAAGGTATTCACGACGCATTTCTACTCGGTCGATATTTTTCTCCAAGCGTACAG
>DAIUCF010000062.1:3670-10121 GCA_036846305.1 Candidatus Poseidoniaceae archaeon
AATCTTGAACAATATGTCCAGAACGAATTAGCGGTTGTATGAGTTTTCTAAATTCTGATTGCGTCAATGCATGACGTTCCTTGAACAAATTAGGATCTGAATTGGTACTAAAGAACTCAATAATATCCCACAATTCTTCTTCAGGAGGTTCTCCACGAATCGCCAGAAGATTTTGGAAGTGTTCGTAAGTAGCCCAAACTTGATGCCCTCGGAGGTTGACTCCTTGATGCAGTCTGTTTGCGCTTGCCATACTTTTCAAATCAACTCGGTATAATTCACATCGCCCTCTAAGGGCGAAGTCGTCACGCACCTCATCCACTTGCTTCACGGCTGCACTTTCATGTTCATGCCGTGTCTTCTGATGCAAATGATGTTGGTAGAAAAGAGCTCTTTCTGCAATTTCCCGAGGCTGAGGATCGACGACCCCACCTCGAATCATTCGCTCACCAGCCATCTTGAATCCTATAGACTCCAGTGCGTTGCGGGTTGTATCGTCAAGGTTTGTGACCGGTTCGCTGTTAAAATTTGACATTACAGCAACATCTACAAGCTGGTCTGCATGATTTTCTAACAGCAACTCAAAGGCAGAGCAGAATTCATCCAAGTAGGCTGTTGGCACATGCAGGTCTTTAATGACCAAGTAATCATTGACCTTGAACATCAACACTTTCCCAATCGGGTCAATTCCCTTGAATACGGGCAAGTACCATCCTCTATCGAGGACGCTACGAACCTCCCAAATGAAGCGAGAAACATAGGGGTCTGATTGGGTAAGTATTCTCATCTCACGGTCTTCACGCCGCGGCCGTTGTAGCAATTGAACTTCTTCAGGCATGCAATAAAATGCCTCGGGATCCGGCACGAGAGCCATCACTTTGGAGATTCTACCTGATTTTTCCAAGTTCATGAGAGCAATGGTCAAGTCCTCAAATGAACGAGACACATAGAATCTTAGCGTATTGCCTTTGACAGGTCCCATGCGCCGTATGAGGTCAACCAGAGCGGTTTCAAAATCCAATGTATCGTATACATCATGGACTCGGTGGAACAAAGACAGTCTTCTCCTGCGGCCAACAACATCTTCGAATTGTTTGACCACCAGCATTTGGCGTTCGAGGTTTGACAATGCGTACTTTATGTCCCGCTGCAAAGCCCTATGCTCATCGCCCTTGGGGAAGTCGGCGAGAATTTCTTGCCGAGTAACATTTTCTCCAACTGGAATCCTCTTTAGCAACTCCTCTTCCATCGGTCCAATCCATGGTTCGGGTTTGAGTCCAAGCAGCATTGGAATGGTGTCCTTTGTGGTGTAACCCATTCTGTTGTGTAAAAGCCGACCCATGATGACGTCAGAGTCAAGTTGCATATCTTGCCAGTCTTTGAATCTGAAATCTTTCACCCTGTACAGTAGTTCTTGCTGTTTTTGGAACAATACATGTGAGTCAAAAGCGGTGAATCCGTCATCATACTGTTTGAATGTCTTATCCAATACAAGATTTTGTACCCAACGATATTCCACAACATCCTCTGAACCATCGACCAGTCGATGTTCATCAATTTTCAAGATATACTCGGCATCATCAGTTTGTTTGTAAAATCCAACGGAGAGTACATTTCGTGTTTCGAGTTCTAAGAGAATTCTTTCAACCATTTTTTGCGGGAAAGGCAGTCGCTTGCACAGAATGTCTCCTGTTTGTGGCCCTTCACTGCCAAGCATTTCGATAATCTTCACCCGTAATGCTTCATGGGGGTCACCCAACTCTTTTTGCTCCCATTTAATCGGAGTTCGACCATCAAATTCCGTGGCAATTTTGTACGATAATCCCCGTGTATGAAGTTCACGCAGATCGTCAACTTCACGACCTCCGTTCACTGACAGGCATCCAAGAGTCCCATGGATTTCTGCCATGAATGTACTGAACCATTTCCCATCAAGTTCCTCTGCACCTGAACCATCAAGTTTCGTAATTTTTCCTTCTTGACATAATTCTTCAACCCAACCTCGAATTAAATCGAGTTGTACATCTTTGAGTTTATCATTGTACAAAGGATTCTGGAATGAGGGGTCTAATCCTCCTCCGTGAGACATTAATGTGAATAATTCGGAGGCATTGTTCGGTATAGGTGCTTTGTCCAAGTAAAACTTGTTCAATTGTTCAGAACTCAGTTCAGTAGCTAAACTACGTGTTCCAAGCAACCTTTGAAGAACAGCAGGGTCGATGTCTTTGACGAGGAATGCTCGAGTTTTCATGGCCATTAGGTCTTCAAATGCCGACATAAAGAGGGACATTCCCAAGCGTGATGGGACTGTAACTTTGTTGTGAACTATTCGAGCATCTCCTTTTACACACAGGTTCAAAAATTGCTGCAAACTTTTCATGTCAATGTCGCCAAAGAGAATCTCATTCTTGGCTTCACGCATCAGTAGACTGTCATCGATGGTTCTGTGTTTATTGAGCAGAGCATCGGCACGTTGTTGAAATTGTTGAGGGCTAATTTCATCAGCGCCAATTCGTTTTGGAATAATCATTGACCTTCCCGATACCTCACGGAAACGTTTAGCAAAAATTTGGGTGTTGACTATGTAACGCTCAATTACTTCAGTATGGTTATTGTCCCTAAACGCTTGATACATTTGACCTGGGTCGACTTCCTCTGATGTGCGAATTAGCAGTCCATTCTCGTCAAATGAAAGCTCAATCACTGAGATATTGTTGCTCTCGGCTAATCCTGCCATAAAATAACCGAGCGCAGTATTGAAACCTCGTCCTCTACATGTCGTAATCATGTATGTTGGATGGCCGCCAGAAATAACTTGCTCTACCAAAATTCGATTTGGGTCTGGCACTTGGAAGGAATCGATTGAATGTTCTTCAAGATGTCGTGCAATAGCATTTGCAACATCGCTTGAAAGTCCGTATGCATCGCGCAACAGGATTCTCGGGTCTTGCTCTCGCCTTAGCGCTACAATGCAGTGCCCAATGAGGCTGAGTAGTGCATTGGATAATTCCCTCGAACGAGAGCGAGCTTCACCAGACCATGACGGAACAGTTGGCCTGTGTCCAGTTACAGAGGCAACATTGACACGGGTTCCTTGGATGTTGGTTACCCGGTAAGTTGAACCACCCAAGAGAATGACATCTCCACCACGTAGGTTGGATACGAAGGAGCCGGAGAGTTGTCCAAGAATCGAGCCCTCAGCGTTGAACACTAAGTACGAATTATCCGGTGCAATTGTGCCGATGTTGGTATAGTAAATCATTCTGGAGTATCCTCGTTTACCGTACAGATTTTCTTCCCAATCGACCCATACTCTACGTTCATCCTCCAGCATATCAAGAACTTCAATAAAGTCATCATACTCAAAATTTCGATACGACCATGCATTGATAATGACCTCATAAGCTTCATCGATATCGATATCGTTAATGATGACTAAACCAATCATAAATTGGGCCACTACATCAAGGCAATTCTCTGGAAAATCGAGGCGGTCCATGTCACCGGTTTGTATAGCGGCCTGTAATGCTGCAAGTTCTATCAAATCGTCAACACTTGATGGTAAGAAGCGAGCTCTTGGGATCCCGCCAACATGGTGACCTGCACGACCGATTCTCTGTAATGCGGTAGCGATATCACCCGGACTACCAATTTGAAGCACTAGGTCAACCGAACCTATGTCAATACCCATTTCGAGTGAAGACGAAGTTACGACGGCTCGCAATTGGCCATGCTTCAGTTGTCGTTCAACATCCAACCGGATTTTTTTGTCCATTGAGCCATGATGTCCTGCGACCAAATCTCGGAGATAAGGGCGTAGTTTAAGGACAATGTTCTCAGTCATTTTTCGAGTATTGGCAAAGACGAGCGTTGTTGTATGTGCCGCTATTAGGTCGGCAATCGCTTCAACATTTTTATCGAAAATTTTCATTACAGAGAGGTCACTAAATTTTGGATCGGTAATCAGTATATCTAAATCTAACTCACGCGAACCCGAAATTTTAGCAATGCATACTCGTGTATTGTCTCCACGACTTTCTTTGTCATCACTTGAAACAAGATATTCAGCAACGGTTTCGAGAGGCTCCATGGTTGCTGAAATTCCTATACGCTGGACTGGTCGAGTAAGCAATGTATCGAGATAAGATAATGTTAGGGCAAGATGAACCCCTCTTTTTGTGGGTACCAGGGAGTGAAGTTCGTCAACTATCATGTATTCGACTTCGCTTACAATTGGTTGGAACCGTGGTGAAGTAATTGCAATTGCCAAACTCTCTGGTGTTGTGATAAGGATGTGAGGTGGGTTACGAAGCATTTTTTGGCGTTCGGACTGGGGTGTATCTCCAGTACGCAATCCAACACGAATTTCTTGAGCTCGACTCGGCAAATAGGATTCGGAAATTTCAGTGAGAGGACCTATGAGGTTTCTTTGAATATCGTTGGCGAGTGCTTTAATCGGTGAGATGTAAACGCAGTACACTTTTTTGTCAAGTTTATTGTCAAGAGCCCGACGTACAAGTTGGTCAATTATTGAAAGAAAAGCAGTTAGCGTTTTTCCTGAACCTGTTGGAGAACAAAGCAACAGATGCTCCTGCTCCATAATCGCTGGAATCGCTAACTTTTGAGGTTCGGTGAAGTCCGGAAACTTATCTTTGAACCAGTTTCGAACAGGTGCACACAACATGTCGAGAAGTTCCTCTGTTTCCAAGGGATTATTCAAGTACTGTATATCTGCCATTTTTTTTCCACGCGGTCCCAGTGGGTGGAGTTGTATGCAACGAGTACATCAAGGTAACGGATTGAAGAATATCTAAGAATCAATTTAAAACACGCTTACTTCCACCCAAATTGAGATTGATGTCGAGAACTCACGACCACCTTGCGTTCACAGTGAACCTAACACATCGAACTATTTTGTCGGAATGAACGGTGAGGTTGAAAGGCCAAACCCCCCAGCGGCAATTGTGCGTGACCATGTCTGATGAAGTATCACAACGATTAGAACGCTTGTCTGGTGTTCTCAAGCGAAGGGGTATTCTCCTTCCAGCGTTTGAAATACATGGAGGTGCAAAAGGCCTGTACGATTTTGGTCCTGTTGGGGGTCGCATCCGTAATCGAGTGAATCAAAACTGGCTCAATCATTGGCTTTCGCTTGGAAATATCGTGGAACTCTCATGTCCGACAATTACCCCTTACCAAGTACTGGAGGCCTCAGGTCACGTCGGTGAATTCTCGGATTTCATGACTGTATGTTCTGCATGTGACGAAGCAAGCCGTGCAGATACTCTACTCGAATCACACCACCCAAATCCTGATTCTCTTTCAAAGGATGACCTTCAATCGTTGCTGAATTCTGTGGGGCCGATATGCCCATCATGTGGAGCAAGTGAATGGTCCCCTGTGACTGCTGAAAACCTCATGTTTAACACGATAATCGGTGCTGGAAGTTCTGGCCGTCCGGGTTTTTTACGGCCGGAGACAGCTCAAGGTATGTTCACATCATTTCCTGCACTCTACCGACATAATCGTGAACGATTGCCATTTGGGGCAGTCCAAGTCGGTAAAGGATACAGAAATGAGATTTCCCCACGTCAAGGAATGATTCGACTACGGGAATTTAACATGGCTGAACTTGAATATTTTATCAATCCCCATGAGGCTCAACAACATGATTTTTCAACTTGGAACGATAAACCGGTCAACTTGATTGCAGAAGGTCACGGAGAACTCGAGATGACATTCGGACAAGCAATTGAAAAGAACATCATACGTCATCCAACGGTTGGTTTCTTTATGGGTAAAACCTATGATTTTCTACGCAACATCGGAATCGATGTTGAACGTTTGCGATTCCGTCAACATGAGTCCGACGAAATGGCTCATTATGCTTCGGATTGCTGGGACGCAGAAATCCTCGGTTCCTATGGGTGGATTGAGTGTGTTGGAATCGCTCATCGTGGATGTTACGATCTAGAAGCCCACGAGAAAGCAACTGGAAAAACTCTCCGGGCACGACGAGAATTTGAACAACCAAGAGTGCATGAAATCGACGGTTGGACCACAGATGGTGCAAAGGCTGGGCCAGCATTTCGCAGTCTTGCCGGAATGGTAAAATCCGCTGTCGAATGCTTAGACTCCAATACCCATTTTCCTCATCAACTTGAATTAGAAAATGGTGAGTTCGTAGTTGTAGAACAAGAACATGTGAAACGGGATCAACGTACTGAAACCCAAACTGGCGAATGGTACATACCTCATGTTGTTGAACCCGCCTTTGGAATAGATCGAATTATTTGGCATATACTTGACCATGCTTTTGATGAATCGGAAAAAAACGGTGAGAAGTACACAACTCTTCGCTTGAGTGAACAAGTCGCTCCAGTGGATTATTGTGTTTTCCCGTTGTTTGAGAAAGACGGAATGGATGAAATCGCCAACAACATTCATTCACATC
>DAIUCF010000063.1:0-9651 GCA_036846305.1 Candidatus Poseidoniaceae archaeon
GCCGACGGCCAACGGATGGTTCTTACTCGAAATTTCATGGTGAATCCATGGTATCAGATTTTGAATTCTCCATTCATTGAATTCTTCAACGCTTCCATCGATTTGATGTACGACATCCAAGGTTGAAACAATAAATGACAAACCATGTGCTATGAAGGCTTGAGTGGTACCAGAATTCGATGTGAAATGCCCAACGTTCTCATATTCTAGCTGATATTCAATCAAAAATGAATTCATGTCCGTTACGTCGCGAATATTTACATCCTGATCTAATATTTTCGGCAACACTTGACTCAACAACTGCTCTAAACATGACTTGTGAGTTTGCACTGCTAGGAAATCTCCCATGTGATAAACGGTGGCGATGTCAATGATTTTGGCAGAAGTAGTTGTAAAAATAGTTTGCCGAACTTCACCTTTAGCTAAGTCAGTCATTTTGTTAGTTGAAAGACCCTCAATTAATTTGAGCGAGTCGCCACCAGTCCAAATTGTAAGAGCAGCATCGTTGTAAGCCACACGAGGCATTAAACACCCTCAAGAAAATGATTCGCCGCAACCACAGGATGATTCAGCGTTTGGATTGTTAATTTTGAATCCGCCACCCATAAGTCGGTCAACATAGTCAATCTCAATTCCGTCGAGTAAGTGACTTGACGAGTTCGGAACCAAGACTCTGAATCCATCGACTTTGATTTCTTGGCAACTTTGATCGGTTTCTTCAACAATTTGTAAGTCATACATGTAGCCAGAACATCCTCCGGACAAAACTCCAACCAGGAGCGCCATAGAGCGATCATCTCCGAAAGCGTCTGAGAGCATCTCCTGGGCTTTGCTTGAGATGCTTAAATTGACATCCACAACCTCAGGGGTCATTACTTGTACTGGTCCGGCTGTCTCGCATGTACCGCAGTCCATGATAATCGCACACACCACTGCTCTATGAACCTGTTCTCTAAAACAACTCGCAGAGGATTATCTCCGCTTCTTTTTACGGTTCATCTCTTTTTGGAGAATGCCGCAACGTCGTATCTGTTCCTTTGCTCTTTTGACTTCTTCGTCACCTAGGCCCCTAGGAATCGATTGTTCGAAACATTTGATGGCATCATGGTAGCGTTCCATTTCAGCATATGCGCTACCCATGTTATACAATGTTTTACCTTGAACTTCAGCGGGTCGGATGAGCATTGCTTGGTGATATGACTCAACACATTTGGGATATTCTTCAAGGTAATAGTATGCATTTCCTCGACCGTTTAAAATCCGTATGAGCATCTCTTCGTCTCCCGTAAAAGATGGAAGTGCTCGATCAAAGCAAGACAGAGCTTCTCTAAATTTGCCGTCCCCTATGAGGCCAACTCCCTGATTATACCACGCAATGTCTTGATTCGCAACAGAACTCGAATCAACTTCAGTGTTCGTATAGCTCGCTACAAGTTGTTGAGCATCAGCAGCGGCTTTTGTCAAATCAAAGGCCTGAGGCGATGGTTCTGGTTGTTGCACCTCACTCGGGGCTTGATTAAGCAGAGATGCTGACTCCATCAAGAGTTGTGAATTTCCGACAGCCGGTATCGGCGATGCAGTTTCTTCATTTGGTCTGTTTTGTAAACCTAGAGCATTCATGTAGAAATCAGCCTGTCGTTCTTGGGGGTCCACGGGTGCAGGAGGAGTCTCCTGGACGAGGGGTTGCAAGACAGGTAGTGGTTCAGCGGGAACACTTTGCACCTCAGGTTGTGCAAGCACAGGATTTTCGACTCCACTCAAAGCATCCGCCTTGCGGTGGCACTTTTCAGCAGTGGCTAGGTCACCTGCTGATTCCAATGAACGAGCCAGGCCACGCCAAATCGTAGGATTTGTCCCGTCTATTTTGATCATTGATTTCCAAATAGTTACTGCCTGAACATCATCTTTTGCTGCAGTGTATGCGCGTGCATGCAACTCAGTTTCGCCCTCGCCGAGTAAATCAAGCGCCTCTTTTGCTAGATGAGGCCCCTCTGGCAGAGTGGGTGGGATTCCCTGGACGGAGTCGAGAACATTTGCTTCACCTTCAGCCAATTCAATGAGAATTCGAATGAATTCATTGCGCGCTGGATTGCTTGGTTCGATTCGGAGCACTGTTCGAGTTGATGCAATATAATTCTCAATATCGCCAGTTTCGTAGCATAATTGGCTGCATTTTTGTGCTGCCTTCAGGTAATCTGTTTGTGCATTCATGGCTTTTATGTAGCATTCAACTGCCATTGTGGCATTTCCTTGACGTTGATGTATAGAACCTAAATTAAACCAACCTGAACCTTGCTCAGGATCGATTGATTGGGCGTGCTCTAGAGCTGAAATTGCGTGGGAATCAAGTTCTAGACGGGCCATGGCACCACCCGCAATTCTCCACGCACCTGCATGTTCCGCAGCAATTGTTTTGAGATGTGGACTTAGCAATTCAAGAGCACTTTTCGGCTCGCCACTACGAATCATTGCAGTAGCCTGTTCGACGAGTGCATCAATATCAATTTCTTGTATTTGAGGTGGTTCTATTACCGCCTCTACGGGTTGCGGAGATTGAACTGTAGGAATTTGGTCGAGTGTTGAAGTCGCTTCTGCCCCAGCAGGTTCCAAAGCTATCACCGGTTCAGGGACATCCACATTTTCGATGACATGTTGAATTTCTTGTGTGGCAAATACCATTTCAGCAGCAGATTTCAACTCTTCGTATTCGAGGTGTTCATTAGAGTCTGCGTCGTGGTAAGTTGCTTCGGCTAGGAGTGCATCTTTGTCCTCGACCCCAACCTCCTTCATGACTTCTTGAACTTCCGTCTCATCATAGGACTGTGTAGGTGCTTGAACTGGCATTGAGTCCATTGGCATCTTGCTTCCACTTTCCGCACAACGGTTTTTCACATCGATGAGCATTGGATGTCCTGGGAAAAATTCGAGAGCTTTGACAGCCATTTCATATGCAGCAGCATCGTCACCAATCCGCTCCAGTAGGGTTGCAATATTAGCCGTTGCTGGAGCATTATTGGGGTTGATATCAAGGCATATTTGGAATGCTTGGCGAGCTCCGCGTGCATCTTGCTCAGCCTCGAGTAATACACCTCGATTGAACCATGCCATATCGCATGATGGGTCAAGTGCAATCGCTTTGTTGAAGGCACTTAATGCTCCTTTGGAATCGTTTTTCCGTGAACATTCTTCACCTAGTTGCAACAAAAATTCAACAGAATCCTCTTGCTCGGCTTTAGGACGCTTAATCCAGCTTATGGCAGCGTTTGTGAGTTCGTCTTCACGAAGATAGTTATTTCCGTCTTCATCTGCGCTATGTGCGAAGGCTAAGAAACCTTCACGGTCAGTAATCCCATGCTTCTCAACAATACGCTCAAAGACTCTTTCTGAATATCCCATTGGCTTTACTTCGACGTCCCCTAGGCCAGCAGAACGAAGGGCTGCGGCCATGGACTCTTCTACAGCATTCGAGACTGCATTTGAATTGGCAGGATTTTCATCGGTTCCGTCCATGGTGTCACCAAGTACAAGCGGCCAACCGACTAGCATAAGGATTACTTCTCGTTGTACTCATAATTTGAACAGTATATTCAAAAGCCTCCTACCGGAGTTACAATCATGACTCAGCCGCCGTTACGAGTTCTTGGCCTACTAGGGGAATACCGAATGTCATCGAAGAGCGGGATGATGGTTACTCTTGCACTGGAGTATTCAAAGGATCAAGGTGCAGAAATTTTCTTTTGGGATTGTAATGAGAAACCTTTGCCATTTGTTGGTGAGGATGGATGTTGGGAGAATGAAAATGTCAAAGAATTTCAAACACTAGCAAGTTCTTGCGATGCCTTTCTCGTGTGCTCTCCAGAATATCACGGGACAATGTCGGGAGTAATGAAAAATACATTTGACTGGCTTTATGACAAACACATCGGTGGTAAACCATTCGGACTCATGAGTACTCTTGGAGGTATTCAAAATGCCAATACTCTCAATCACATGAGAATAATGTTACGTTGGCTCCACGCTTGGCCGGTCCCTGAACAATTATCTGTGGGTCACGTTAAAGACGCATTTGATGAAAATGGAAATCTTGTCGATTCTGATTCTGTTCTTCGTTTACATGGGCTGGTTGACTCAGTGATGAATGCTGCAGAGTTACTTCGTAGTACGAATGAGTGATTGTATGAGTTCGTCCCGTCCATATTTCGACGATGAATATGGAGGCAGGTATATTCTGATTGAGCCTGGTTCTTTCATCATGGGAGACGGAAAAGGCACTCGTGCTGAGCAGCCACCACATACTGTTGAAATTACAGAACCTTTTTTTTGTGGCGAACGTCCAGTCACGCAAGCACATTGGCAAGCAATTATGGAGCATAACCCTGCTAGATTTACTGATGGGTGGGCTGCAGGTCTTCGTCCCGTGGAGCAAGTATCTTGGGACGATGCGGGAGAATTTTTAACTCGCTTAAACAATATAGATTCTGAATCAGAGCGTTTAGGGTTTCGTGGAATCTGGCGTTTGCCAACAGAGGCAGAATGGGAATTTGTAGCAAGAGCTGGAACCCAAACACGTTGGTCATTCGGCGACAGAGATGGAGACCTCAACGATCATGGCTGGCACGCCGGAAATTCAGGTGCTAGCACTCGTGAGGTAGGTCAAAAAAAGTCCAATCCATGGGGCTTTCTTGACCTCCACGGTCAAGTTTCAGAATGGTGTCAGGACTGTTTTTCACCGAATTATGTCAATCATGGAAACCGACCGTCTGCACACAAATGTGATACCGAGCGCCGAGTTCACCGAGGCGGTTCTTGGTTCACCGAATCAGATTCCACCCGATGTTCTTCACGTGGTTCTTCAATGCGGCAGAATAGGAGTGACGGAATAGGTCTACGGCTTGTTTGGCAACCCCTTTAACTTTCAACGCTGTCATCTATTCATGCCAGTACTCTACCATAACCCCAGGTGCTCCAAATCTCGGCACGCTTTGCTCTTGTGTGACGAATCAAGCGTTGATGTCGATGTTCATCTTTACTTGAAACATTCACTCTCATACAATACTTTGTACTCACTGCTTGAAAGATTCGACGGAGATGTACGAACATCCGTACGTGTTAACGATAAAAAATTCAAGTTGGTAGACTCATCTGAACTTGATTTTGACGACATTTCCTCGATCGCTTTTTTCTTGTCAAACAACGGAGAATTGATGGAAAGGCCATGGTATGATTCTGGTAATGAGACTGTTATTGGTCGTCCGGTTGAACATCTTTCTCGATATCTTCGATAGGCCGTTCAAATTCTGTTCTTACTTCAACATCGTAACCGGATTCGGCATCGTATTCAGATAGGTGTTGATGTATAGGAACAATACCAGGACCTATGTTCCATTTCTTTGAATACGGCTGCGAAAGTACAGTCATCAAATTCCGCGATTTCATAGCATCAATGCCTGCGGCAGTCCGTTCAACAACAGGAGCTATATCTTCGTTGAAGCATTCATCCATTGCTGCACAAACAGATTGGAAGTCACGTGAACCATCACACAATTCCCAGAGCATACTGTTCATTGTATCAAGTGGCCTTCTTACTTCTTTTGGGGCCCTCAAAAATCGAGCAAGAAAACGCTCAAAACGGGTGAATTTTTTTTCAATACGCAGAATAATTCTCTTACCTGAAACACCCTCAGCATCACCATGTGGACCTGTCTGGCCAGTTCGCGCCCACCATACTGGCAATCTGCATGGATATGTACTTGAATATCGATGTTCATCGGTGTTTGCTAGATCCATCTTTAACCCTCAAAATTCTGTAAAAGTCCATACCACCATGACCAGCATTGCTGCCACTCCCGCAAATGCAACTAATCTAGTTGCCTCCCTTCTTTCAGTAAAGTTTCGGAGAAACCATGTTCCTACCCCACACAGGGCAATCACCATCCAAAGCAGATACCATGCATCTGGATAAGACTGTGATTGCATAACAAGGCCTAGAAGAACGAGATTGTTACTGTTTCGATTCAAGATATTGCTGGCCGTAGTAGTTCCATTGTTCGATTGTCCACCCCGGCGGTAAACCTTCGTGTGGTATTTCTGGTGGTCCTTGAACGACTCCTGTGTTCACCTGTGTGATGATATCTTGCCTAGGTGTTTGGGCCGGCGAGGTTGTTATGGGTGGTCCTGAAACTTGAACCGGCGGGCCTGAAACTGTTGTATTCTCATCGTCTTCGGTGAATTCCTCTATTCCGCTACGCCTCCTTTTCATCAGTCCAAGTGTGAGTAAAATGGCTAAAAATAATACAGCTGCAAATGATGATGCAATAATTTCAACATTCATAGAAAATTCATCAGTATCGCGTTCTGTGAATGTGAATGTCCGCTCATCGGACCAAGATAACAACCCATCGCTTGATTCAACATGTACAGTAAGTATACCGTCTAATGGCCCACCAAGCCTGTGTAGCTCACAGAAGATATCGTTGTTTTGTTCCGAAATATGCCCCACATCAAATTTGATTTGTTGTGCGGATGAATTTGTGAGAACACCTTGGCATACTGTTTGCCATCGTTCGGGTTTATCTAAAGTTACCAGTAAAGTCTCAGGGGCACTCGAGGAACTGGTTAAATTTATCCAAAATGGTGCAGCATTACCCGTTTCATGCGCAATGTTTTGGTTTTCACTCAATACAGCATCCATAGCGCGCCTTTCGTCAACGAGGATCAATATTTCATGTGACAATTCGTAGGGTCGCATTAATTCATCGATGCCTGCCAAAATCTCAAAATGGACAACAATTCTGGTGTTGATTGGTGTAGATTCAGGAATAATCACATCAACTAAGACTGGCATCTCCTGTCCAGCCTCCATGACGAAAAGATGTTCCACACCAAGTTCGATTGAAGAACCTGAATTACCTACACTCATGAAAGCAATTAATTCCGGATTTGGAGGTGTAACCGATATCGTAGCCATGACTTTGAAGGAATTATCCGCTGCGTTGCCAATGTTTTTCACGGTGACATTGACAGATTGTGTCCCTCCAACTGAAGCAGATGTTTCGCTGATGTTTGGAATGATTTGTGGAATTCTAACAGAACCGGTAATCGTGTCAAAATTAATTTGATTATCACTCGGGTTGATATCTTCGAGTCCCTGACTGTTCACCGTCGTGAATGATAATGAGTGTACTTCACCTGAACGCTCTGAACTTGGTAACAATATCCAGATTTGAATTTCTACGATGTCTAAAGCATCGTACGATGCCGACAAGGAAAATGGAGCTGTCACATTTACATCATTAACTGCCATCCACCAATTCCATGTTTGAGGTATAGTTTGGCTGAGCACATCAGCTATGACCGGCCCATTGCCGTTGTTTTCTAGTTGAAGAAGTACCAGAGAGGGGATACCTGGATACAGTTTACTCGGAGAATCAACCAATCTCAACTCAAGATCGCTAACAGTACTTACCAGCAATTCATCAAAGACCTTAGAGTGGAACTCCATTCCGCTGCGTATTGATAGAATCTGGGGTGCTAGTTCTGGCCCTTTATCGCCGGCCTGTGCAGTTGCCGGAGCAGTAACGTCAAGGGTAAAGGTGCTCGATGATTGGCTGTTAATTACAGCATTGATGCTTGGTATCCCTTCAACGTCCCACAGACCAAATTCTGAACTGTCAAGAGATATTGTGAAAATATCTTGGCGAGTGGCATTATTCCATATCGTAAATTCAACCGAAATTGTTTCGCCGGCATTCACAAGCCAACTACTTTCTGATGTTTCCAAACTCATACCGATTTCAGCATCACTTACCATGGATGCTGAAATTTCTATCTGCTCGGTATGGCTGCGAGAGGACATGTTCTCTGACGATGCAGTTAACTCAAATGAGAATTTTGAGTCAGGGGCGGCATCACCCGGGACAGTCATAACCAATTCGACCATCTCAGGCGAGTTTGGGCGAACCAAGATCTTCGAATCTTGTGTCCAAGCAAAATTTACATCCCATCCACTCGGAAGAGATTGGGTATTAACTTGCAAATCAAACACATCAGTTGCGCCACCTATATTTTGAATCTCCACATTGAACGGGCATGAACTTCCAGGTGGGCAAAGTGGAAGTATATTCGGCTTGACAACAAAGGGTTCTCGATTGGGAACCACTTGGAATTGCATCGGTAGCGAGGAGTTAATCGTTGTATGCTGGCTTGATGTGGCTAAGAAGGTCATTTGATGAAACCCTATTGTAGCATTCTGTTCTGGTTGAACTCGAATATCAATGAACCTTGATTCGCCAGGTGTCAGGAGAATTCCTGTATTCGAGTTGATTGAAACTCCGTTAGGATTAGCGTAATACACATTCCAATTGGCTGGCAGGCCAATGACTGACGGTAGGAAGTAATCCGAGATGTTACCATCATTTGTCAGTTCGACTCGAACACTACCCCATTGACCGGGTATTGAACCCGTGGTGGATATCCCTGATGAACTCAATGCGAACTCTTCTGCTCTTACCTTTTGGTCGTAGACGAAGACTATTTCGTCCAAGAAGAATCCGATATCTGTTTCCGATGCATCGGTCTCAAAAAAGAATCTAAATTGTGTTTGTGAGTGGAAGTGCTCTTGCGGTACGGGGATGAGAGGTGACGCAGCACCAGCATTACTGATTGAAAAAGTCTGAAAGCTTCTTCCATCACTAAAATCTTGGTCGATTGTACCGGTGACACTTCCCAAATCAAACCAACCACCAAAAGCAGTTTTTACTTGAATCTTGAGGACGTCATTGTTTTGAGAACTACCCGTGTAGAAGAAACTCAGGCCGTTGGTTCTGGTTGGACTTTCAACTGCATCAGACATATCCATAACTGGAGTGACAAGCCCAGTTGCCAAGTTGTTCGTGTAACTTGAATACTGACCATTGCCAACATGGCAACTGCTAGCCATTGATAGGCCTGTATCGGCATTCAATCCCCATTGCACTCCTGCAGTCCATCCAGCTAGGTTATCGCAATTAAAATACCAGTTTGCTACAGTAAACGCTCGATTATATTGATCGTTTTGAGAATTGTCGTCCAATACTGCAGATGTTGCCGTGATTACGAGGGTGTGATTTCCCGAATATGTAGGGGTGAACGTATCTGAAACTGTGAATGAATTTCCTCCGTTCAATGATGACATCATAACGGATTGGTTCACGAGTTCAAATTGAGAATATTCGTTATGCAAAACGAGAATTTCGACATCAATATTGCCGGATGGTGCAGTACCGGTATTTTCAACCGTAATATCTACTTGGATTGGAACATCAATTACAGCATCTACTGCGTAAAGCATCTCTGGGCGATCAAATCCAGGTATGGGGGAGTTTGAAGAAAACATCTGATATTTTTCAGCATTTGATGAAGTTGTGTAACTGAATGCAATACTCGACACACTCACGTCAACTCCAGTCGCGCGGCCAAGTACTGAAAATGAGTCGGTTTCACTCAGCACCCGATTGTCCATCGATGGTAAAAGGCCCCCTAGGAGCAGCATTACCAAAAGTAAGGCGCCGTATTTCTTCATCGTGCTCAAAGAGCCACACGCATTCTATGTATTTGAGGGATTTGGGGAAAATCATTCAATCGTTGGTTTCTAGTGATTTAGAGATATCAGAC
>DAIUCF010000064.1:0-9355 GCA_036846305.1 Candidatus Poseidoniaceae archaeon
GATTGATTCTTTTGTGTGTCGGCCATGGAAAGTTTATGCTGCGAATGGCGCCATTGTTCATTTGTCTGGCTTTTCTTGTTGGCTGTCTTGGTGGTCTTTCAACAGGTTGCGGTGAAGCTTACGAGGAAATGCACGCTGGGGATTACTCAATTTCATCAATTGATGTTACCTCCTCTTCTCAACAACTCACCGTCGTGGTCAAAAATGAAGATGGAGCATCAGGTTTCATTCGGGAAGTTGAAGCATTGGAGCAATCTCAAACTATTTGGGTAACTTTGCATGTAAAACATAACGGCACAACCACTTCTTACAGCGGCGAGGATACGGGTCATTCATGGACAGTAGCTGGAGATGCGAGCAGTGGCGATTCATGGTCCAGCCTACTGACGTTCACGAGCCCAGAAGGCTTTTGTGATTCGGGTTGTGAAGAAATCAGATTCTCAGCAGGCTATGATGATGGTATAATTTATCACGACGGGAGCTGTGATTCTTCACCTTGGTTTTCGGTCTAGGATTTCACCACCTCGGGCCTCCATGAGATGGTTTGAATTCCAGAATATGTTACCGATGGTGAAAAGAAGTCGTTCTGTTTGGTCACTGCATGGCGAAAGAGGTGAGGATGCTTGGTACTGGAAATGCCTTCATGCCATATGGGCGGTTTCATTCGTTTGCCCTTATCGATGGGAAGCACATTGTCGACTGCCCTCCAACAGCCATGGCAAGTCTTCGTCGCGAGCGAATACCCCTCAGTGATATTGAGACGATTTTCATCACCCATATTCATGGCGACCACGTCTTTGGCATCCCATTCTTTCTGCTTGAACGTCGCTATATCTCTGACAGGACAATGAGTGTGCCGCTGACAATTGTGGCTTCAGAAGGTGTGAAAGAACATCTCTGGAATTTGTGCGAAATGGCTTATCCAGGAAGTTTAGAAGAAATATTCTCGACCATTACTTGGAGGTCAGAAGTTGAAGGGCAACTTGATTCTGGAATGACGTGGAAACGTTTCCGTGTACATCACGACGAGTCAGTTGACCCGTATGGGTATCATTTCAATTCTGGAGACGCTGACAGTTTTGTGCACAGCGGCGATTCAGGTCCTTGCCAAACCCTTCATGATGAAATTTGTTCCGCCAGCATGGCCGTGATTGAGATGGGCCATCCTGAATGGGTCGATTCGGACCATCATCACAAACCTTCAGACATTCAATCATTGGCAGAACGTGCGTCGGATGTGCAATTGGTTGTCACTCATACCTACATTGATCAACCTGGCTTACACACTATTCCCACGGTAACCGATCAATATCCACAACATCCACCTAATGTGCATCATGCTGAAGACGGTCTTTTGATTCAAAACCTTGGAGGAAGTTGGAAACTTCCACAGTAATTTCGGGGGCCCGAAAAAATATTTCATCTTGTCCGGAAATCGGTACTTTTCCATGTTATTTTTTGCCTAAAGAGCATATAAACCGGGACCCTTTATAATCTAACTTTATTATCGATTTACGAATCAAAACTACTTCACCATTCTTCATCAACGGACATACTTATGAGGGGGACTCGGACTAACGCACATTATCGCGCATGGCCTTAGGGTTCTGCTCGAGTCTGTATCTAAAGGAGGTCATTGAATGAACAAAAATATCTTCGATGATTTCCTCTCAAGAAAAACCCTTTTCCTCAACAAGGAAATTTTGCGGCACGACCATCTTCCTCAAGTTCTCCCTCACAGAGACAGCGAAATTGAATCGATTGCCTTCAATTTGGTTGAAGCGTTGAATGGACAAATTCCGTCCAACATGACTCTTTACGGCGTGACTGGTGCTGGAAAGACGGCCGTCACTAAATTTGTCTGCAATCAATTGGAGGCCAAAGGTCGGGAAAAGAACCGATCTGTTCGTTCAATCATGGTGAACTGCCGACAGATTGACACTCAATATCGAGTTCTAAGCCACCTAGGTAATTCTCTTCGCGAGGAGCATGAAATTGACGAGATTCCGTTCACGGGTTGGCCTACTGACCGTGTATTTGGTGAACTTGTTCGTCGCATGGACCTCAACGGCGGGGTTTACATCATCGTTCTAGACGAGATCGACCACCTTGTTCGTAAAGCAGGTGACGACCTTCTGTACAACCTTACGAGCCTCAACGCTTCTTTGAAGTCTGCTCGAACCTGTGTTATTGGAATTTCCAACGACCTCAAGTTTACCGATTTCCTTGACCCTCGAGTTCGCTCAAGGCTTGGACAACTCGACATTGTTTTCAATCCCTATGATGCAGGCCAACTCCAAGACATTCTACGACAACGTTCCGAAGGTTCACTCAAAGATGAGATTCTTGATGACGGTGTTATTGCACTGTGTGCTGCTCTTGCAGCCCAAGAACACGGCGATGCTCGATGTGCCCTTGACTTGCTTCGCGTTTCAACTGAAAAAGCTGAACAGAGCGGCGATGATATCGTTACTCAGCGTCACGTGCGCGCTGCGCAACATCAAATTGAGCGAGACCAAATGATTCCAGTCATTTCATCTCTGCCCAGCCAACAAAAACTCGTTCTTGCTTCAGTTCTTCTGAATGAGAAGAACGGGTTGCGAAATATTCAGACGGGAGAAGTCTACGATGTGTATCAGCAGGCTTGCCGATACATTGGTCACAACGCACTTACACAGCGCCGTGTGTCCGGACTCATCTCCAATTTGGATATGCTCGGACTTATCACTGCTCGAACAATTAGTAAGGGAAGATACGGGCGCTCCAAACAAATTAATTCATGCATTCCCAACAACGTGAATGCCCAAGAAATCATGATTGAATCGGAATCTGAGATGGAGGAAGTCTTCATTCGTCCGTACCGCCATCAGTCCCGACTTTGAGCATAATCTTTGACAATCGAATGTTGTGAATGTTTCGGTGTGCTTATATCCAAAAGGTAGGTGGGCGGATTATGAGCACAGAAGAAAGCGACACTGGCAACTCCTTTGTTTCGATGTTGTTGAATCCTTCTCCCATTGCTGCAAATTGGTATGCAACTGTTGGCATACTCGGATTGTTCCTTGGTGTTTTGAACATCATCGGCCAAATCCACCCAACATACCACGTATCTTGGGGTGGCTTGCTGACATTCGAAGCATCGAACGGTGCTTTTGAACCAAAGTTGGATGATGGAATCCAAATAGTTCCATCTGACGCAATCTTCCTCGGATTTTGTGGAGTTCTTACTTCAATTGCTTTCCGAACCTTCGGAAACCATGAATTTGGTATCGGCGGTTGGTTCAAAGGATTGATCATCAATGATACATGGCCATGTTTGGTTGACCCTGATTTGGGCGGCTGGAACAAGTTGTTTGGTGCATGGTCTCTTTTGCTAGGTTTTGTGTTTTACCTTTACTACGGTATTGTGAACACTGGTTGGATAGATATCGGCGTGTACTCGGTTAGCATTGCTTTCATCGCTTTCGGACTTGGTTTGCTCATGGCAGCCAATGCTCCAGAGGGCGACGATAACCTTGACTGAGCCTACTTTGGCTTCTTTGAGAATAATCGCCGATGACCGTTGTGCCCTAGCAGAGCATCCTTTGCACCTAGCAGCAATCCTTGCCACAATGCGATACTCCATTTCATTGTGAGTTTTCGGATTTTATAAATTTCTAAGATTGAAGATTGGCCGGCTTTGAGAGCGCCGCGATTAACCACACCCAATGGTCCACGCCAGAGGATAAACTCGTGAACAACCATCATTGCTCCAGTAAGAACCAGCATCTGTGTTTGCCAACGATTTTTCGCAATATCCCAAGACCAATCCGCTTCAGTAAAGAACGAAAAGGCGAATGGGATTCCAGAGACTAATGCCATTATCCACAGCGGAAATACTGACAGCACTACGGTCGAACTTCCAATGAAATCCAGCCCTGGACCGCTGCGCCTTCGCTTGGGAAAATGCCTTATGATTCGAGTGTGGGCTCGTGCATCTCGTCTTCGTTTGGCCAAAAATCTCGAAGTTTCTCTTTCAGGAACGTGATGAACCACTGCATTTGGTGCATAAACAATGGTGCCACCTTCAGCGTTTAAACGCAGACTCACCTCCATATCTTCAGCGTGATACCATTGTGGATTAAAACCACCAATGGCGAGCAGATGTTCTCGTTCAAACATTGAACATGGTCCATTGGCAAGACTTGTGCTCCTCGGTCGTGAACGATACTTGGTAGCAATTTCAACTGAACGTACTCTACTGACGATATCCCCTTCATGCTCGAAAACTGTTCTTCCAGTTACTGCAACGACAGTTTCGTGATCATCAATTGGCGTACTCATTTCCACAAGATTCGAAATCCAATCTGGCTCAGGACGAACGTCGATATCTGTAATTGCAATCCAGTCACCGTTTGAATGTTCGACAGCCCACTGCCGACCTGCAGAAAGCCCCTTTGGCCCTTGCGTGTGAACCCGTATTGGCACATCGGAATGTTCATCATGCCAAGCCAGTAATTTTTCTTTTGAACCATCACACGAACCGTCATCAACCGCTAGGATTTCGATGGGTCGATAGGTTTGGGCTCTGAGGGATTCAATACATCCGTCGACCCAATCAACACCATCTCGCACACATACGGTGAGGCTAATAAGCGGTTGTTCCCCCGACATCATTCCACCTCAAACAATGAAATCAAGTCCCTGCATCTTGTTTTGACCTCTATGGATGTGTATTGTACAACAACACCGGTTTTAGGTTGGCCGTACATCACAACTGTTCCTATCGGGGCCAAACAATGAATCACGAGAGGAGCTAAATCTTCTTCACCGTCAACCTCCAACACTACCGATTGTTCGGCGCGAAGCGCTTCAGCTACGGCTTTATTGAGCGAAGGTGTAAGAATACCCGGTGGATTCACAGCATGCAAATGGACTTGAAATCTCGAGGTTTCAACTTTGAGTTCATCCTCCAATTCTGTCCGTTTTGTCTGTCCATCGATCAGAGCTATATCGGGAGTAAGCCCCATGTCAAGCATGGTTTTTGTGGTTACATCTCCAACGGTGATAATAGCTCCATGTGGCGTAGGCAACCCATCCAATGCTGCTGCCATGCCAATTTCGGGGTCGTTTTCAGGCCCTTCAAACAAAATGCCCATCGGTGTTTTGAGTTCGTTATCGAGTGCTGATGCCATTTTGAGTGTGGATTGACGTTGTTCGAATGTCATCCAAGGATGACCTTGTTGATCCATGTGTCCGTTACGAATGGAGGATGAACTGATGATTGCCCCCTCAATTCCTTCTAAATGAGTGACTTCGATAATGTGCAAGGCGGGTAAGCCGTGGTCAATTCGTTGCTCATTGATGGATTGACACATGTTGCGAGTCTCAGGAGTTGCAACAATTGCGTCAGCCGTTGCGTGTTTTGGCGCTGGTCCGTAATTGTCATTGAGTTGGTGCACCGTGATCTTGCAATCCGTGCGTCCATCCGCCCAATTGAGCAACTCGTTACGGCGGTCTTCAAACGATTGAACAAAGTGAGATTTAGAGTCCGCCATTTCATCAGAAGTAATGTGTATTTCCATTTTTTCAGAGTTTTTACTTGCTGCATTGAGCAGTAAGTGATGTCCGGCATGAAGCCGATCAAATGTGCCACCTACGAGGCAACAGCGAAAACGCCGCGTGGAGGGCATGAACTGTGGTGTAGCGAACGGCTCTTTGATTGCATCGCCTCAAAACGAGGAAAACAACGCAGTTTGGAATGTAGTAAATTCAGCAGGAGCTGTACCCCGACGCGTAACGGCCCTTTTCATCGCAAAGCTCGAGGGCCTGACCCAGCGTCAGGGTTTGCTGTCCAGAAGGTTGGTTGTCTCGTGTTCATCCTGTCGTCGCACGAGGACCCATTACCTACCGGTTGGTTTACCGCTTTGCACCGAAGGTCATTCCCCGAGGGGTCACTTCAGTCTTCGATAGCGGACCGTACCATTGGTATCGGACTTCACAGCAATTTCACAGTAGCTCTGCCAGATGTTGCGGGTACGGCAAGTAATCCACCTGCCGACCCCTTTTCAAATCATCGAATTATTCCAAGTTTGATGCAAATGAACGTGCATAGAGCAGTGCTCCAATTTCTCCGTCTCCTTGGTGGAGAACCTCGAGACCCATCGCAGGCCACGAATCAAGAGGTCGTGCAAGCCATCCAACCAACGGGTGAGTTCGGCCGAAGTGCACCGGTTCTCCTCGTTCTTCAGTGGCAAGCATATCATGCACATCGAGTAATCCCGGTTTTCCGACTCCATCCTCGAGCAGTAGAATGTGCATGACATCCTCTAAACTGACTCTTCCATCTGGATAGGTGGTTGGCAGTGCAGGAATCCCCCCGCGCTCTCCTGCCGGTCTAGCTAATAATGCAGCCCATGGAATCTGAATTGATGCCAACCACCGTCGACCGGATGTTGAGGATAATTGAATTTGTAACCATTCACTTGCCCACGCCCTCCACCAAGAAGAGGGAAGTTCACTCATCACTTGGCGAAGAAATTCTGGTGTTAGCGGTTCGTTTGATTCGAGCCTTTGGAGCAATGTGCTCCAAATGTAAAGCGTTGAATCATGTGGATGAAGCCGAGCGGCCATCTTACATTTTAGCAGACATTCTTCAATCTGGTTTGACAGCGGGGTTCCTATTGGAAACAGAGCCTCGAGCACTTTGAGAGATTGATGAGGCGCATCCAACCATCGACTGCATGCCTGTATCAAGAGAGAATTAAATTCCTCAGGTAATTGATTTGAGGCAAGCAAGACGGATGTTGCCATCCAAGAGCCTAGTTCATTGTCAAGAAGAAAGTGATCGTATTTGACAATGGATTCAACATTGTTGATAAATCGCTGACGTGTTTTGTCAAGCGCTGCGTCACTCCATTGCAAGGATGCTTTTGGCATTGCAGATATGAGTGTGGCTGTTTCACACAGTTCAATGGGTAACAAGTCAGCCCACCCAGGGGGGAGTATCGAGCGTAGTCGAATCCACCGAGAGGTGCGATGCTGAGTTGGAGTAGCAATCCAAGCTGCAATGGGGGAAGTACTTTCATTCAAATTCGCCCAATTTTCGTCGCCATCCGGATACATTGACAATGCATACCAGACGGCCTTTTGCTGCGTAATATCCGATGCTTTAGAAGTGAATTCAGTTCGAGTAAACCCCTCGCTTGAACTCCACGATGAGAGCAATTCAAATGCTGAGGAAGGAATTTCTTCATGGGTGTTTTGTGAGGATCGTTCACTTGTGGTTCGAATCAAGGACAGCGGTATTTTTTTTCCTCTCCCAAGTTGTATTGCCGCTTGACGAAGGGTTTTTTCAGTACGTAAGACAGATGTAGCGCTGTTTAGTTGATGGTATTCACCTTCGGATGAAAGAAGAATCCTGCATCTTTTTGAGGACAACAGGCGATTGAGTAATTCTTTGTTTCCAGCGATTGGATAAGGCCATTCTACAGCACACTCCATCTTTGATTCTTGGAGGTACCACTCAAGCAAGACCCGTGCCCCGTTTTGCGAAATCCCCGAGAGGTTAATGCTTGAAATTTCATCACCACTCCTCCATTCTGCTTTGCCAAAATCACTGATTATCTGTCTTTGAACAGCCACAGGCAATGTTTGCTTGGTGGTGTTTAGCATGTGAAGTTGTAAATCCTCAAACTTATCTGTCAATTTATCTGAAGAAAGCCTTGGGTGACGGATTCTGAGCCAAAACCGAAGTGCATTCAAGGGAAGGAATCGTGTTGAACGTTTTGCAGGTTGGTCTTCAAACACCAATGCCCCTTTACTCATAGAATTGAGCGCAATAGTCCGATTGACAGACACGGACAAATGCCCGTGAACGCCTGATTGCGGAGAAATCAAAATATCCGTTCCCGTAGCGTTTCCTAAAACATACATGCCTTGGTTAAGTGCTTGCGGTAATTTCGCCTGTTCCTTTGGTTCCTTGAACCATGTGCCGGGGCTGAGAAGCCATTCATTACTCCCATCGAGTAACGTCGCTCTCAAAATCCCAATTCTATCAACATCTTCGGTCCATTCTGTTAGTGTTCCTCGCACAGGGAGGTTACGAGGCTCGTCTGTAGGCTCGAATCCATCAAGCGTATACCATCGGGTATCTTCGGTTCTTTGCACTGCCCAACGCCCCCCTCCTCTTCCATTGGAGATGCGGGATGTTCGGTCTTCCTGTGTAATGCCTTCATCAGGTAGAGAAAGTAACTTTGATGATGGTGGTTTCACATAACCAAGCAGCACGTGAGGGCCCTCTTGACTCAGTACAATCCCCTCAGCCCCTACGGGTCTTGAGGTGACGAGTTGTCGAGCACGAGCAAGCGAGTCTTCGATTAATCTAGCCCGACCTGCCTCGTTTAGCCTGTGTTTTGCTCCACGAATACTTCCCTGTTCATCGCGGCTGACTTCATTGCGTTCTCGTAACTGCCGCAGGGCTAAGGATGCGTGCGGCATTCTAAGCTTCAAAGCCTCGGCAATATCAGAAACCGTGCCACTGCCATCAAGAAGCCAATTCAATACTCGGCGTTGGTGACTGCTACGGATGCGTTTTTCTGACATCAATGTCACCTTGTTGTGACGCTGCAAGGCTACATTGATAAATGTTACAATTAAAACAACAATATAGTTACAATTAGTTACGTATTTCCACTGGAGATAGTTGGTTTTTACTTACATTCGGAAACAAAGGTGTGAAAATAACACTCGATTTGCATATGAAATGTAACTATTATTCAATTTCAAGGAGAAGGGTTATATGAGCACCCTCGGTCATCTGTCTTAGTGGCCCCACCCCCCTACGGGAAATGGCCTCATGACAGGAGGAATGAACACATGAAAACAACCAGAATCAGAGAGAAAATCAAGAAATTCTTAGGAGATCGACCACGCAACACTGCTGAAATTTTGGAACATATCAACAGTACCATGCGACACGGTACGACCAGTCAACAACTCGGTAACGTTCTTTCAAAGGACAAGGACATTGTCAAAGTAGGATACATCAAGCGCTCCGGCATACTTTCTGGCGGTTACGACATTTGCGAATGGGCTACTCGAAACTGGGTCTCATCCAACTGCCCTGGATGGCAAGAAGGTACACCAATTATCATCGACAATGATGGTAACGTCACAACTGGGAACAGTACTGGCAGTTCTCTTTGAGTTCTGCTGTAGGATATCTTACGCTCACCAACTTGCTCTGACGGGGGATTCAATAAGGATGAGTATATGGCCACGGCATGGATAACTTGGACAAAACCGAGATGTATACCGTCCGCAACATAGAATTGGCAGAACAAGGAGCACTTCTTGTAGACTGGGCACGAGCTCG
>DAIUCF010000065.1:0-223 GCA_036846305.1 Candidatus Poseidoniaceae archaeon
TCTTTGCTCTCAAGAGGGTGTAGTTTCCATGTACGATGCAAGTGGTTCTATTGGCCGTCGATATGCACGTGCAGATGAAATTGGCGTCCCTCGTTGCATCACTGTTGACCACCAATCTCTCGAAGATGAAACCGTAACTGTCCGAGATCGAGACACAGGTCATCAAGAGCGCGTGCCCATTAATTCTCTATATTGACGAAATTCATTTTGTCAACCTCGTAAC
>DAIUCF010000065.1:233-4436 GCA_036846305.1 Candidatus Poseidoniaceae archaeon
AACGGTCAATGTGGAAGAACCCTCGGAACAATTTGGTATCATGGCAGGAGTGAGCGATTGGACCGAACGACACCGTCCATCCTCGGAATGTCAGTTGGAAGGCAATGAGGTCCAAAGACGCGAGATACGGGCATGGCTCGATGACTGGAACAATGGATTGCCTCGAAAAAAGGCACTCATCTTAGTCGGGCCCCCTGGTGTTGGAAAGACTTCAGTCGCTCGAGCAATTGCCAAAGACATGGGTTGGAATGTTATTGAACTCAATGCTTCTGATGCTAGAAATGCTGCTGCAATTCGCAAAGTAGCAACCCATGGTTCGACTCATCGTTCACTCTTCCACAATCCTAATGCGAAAAAGCAAAGGACGCTGGTTCTTCTCGAGGAAGTCGACCACCTTTCAGGTGGTTTGCGTGAATTGAGCCAGAGTCGAATACAGGACGCGATGCAAGGCGAAGATTCAAGAGGCAAATCAGTCACTTTGAAAGGTGATTCAGGAGGTAAGGCAGAACTTCTGCGCCTACTTTCAGAAACTCGCCAACCAGTTATTCTTGCATGTAATGATATCATGGGATTATGGGGCCGTGGCTCTACTTGGAGTTCAACACGCGATCGTTTTTCGAAGCACTTGATTACCATTAATTTTAAGCGAGCAAATGATGAGGCTTTACGCCGTATCGCTCGTCGCGTTCTTCGTGAAGAAGAACTTGAATTTGATGAAGAAGCGATTGAGGAACTTGTGGCATCAAATCCAGGAGATTTACGTGCATTGGTTCGAGATTTACAAGTCCTTTCTACTACCGCAAATGGACGTATCTCACGTATGATGGTCCAAGAACAGTCTTATGCCGGACATCGAGACACTTCGGAGGGGGTTTTTCCAGGGCTTGAGAAACTTTATCAGTCGAATAATGCGGCAGAAGCGGTTAAAATCGGCCGTTCTATAGAAAAGGCACCCGCCGATTTGATTCTTTGGGTTCATTGGAATAACCCTAATTTGTTCCCTAACAAAGAATCTATTGAACGAGCTAATGTTAGCCTTTCGGTTGCTTCAAAAATGTATACTGGCCAGTTTCGAAGCACCGCCCACCGTTCTTGGTATTGGAGTAGCCAACTGGCAAGTCTTTCTGCTTCAGTGACCAATCATACACCTTTTAGTGGACGTATTTATCCAAGTTATCCTCATTTTTTGCGACGTAATTCTACACGTACTCGTCCTTCAATCATTCAGCGATTGGCTGATCTTACGGGAATGAGTTCTGCATCGTTACGAGAGGAGGTATTGCCGTTAATCTCTGCAATGCTCAAAGATTCTCCGACCTTAGGAGATTCAACTGATTTTGCCTTGTCCATGAAGTTTGGATTTTCAAGTGAAGAGCATGCTTCTCTAGCCGGATTACCCCTCACAAGGGTGGCTACAAAAAAACTGATGAAGCAGTATGATGAAGCATACGAGATTTACCTCAGTGAAAAATCATTTAGCCCATTATTGGTCGAGGAAGAACCAGTAATTGTTGAAGCAGTTCAGGAAAAATTGGATGATTCGGATGAAGAAGCCGGTACGCCGCCTGGGCAAATGAAATTGTTTTGATCACTTGTTCTTTTTCCGCTCATCCTTTTCTTCAATGAGTCTCCTAAACAAGGCAATGGCTGAACGGTCGGAATGTACTCGCTTTTCTCTTCTCCATGTCCGAGGGTGGATAAGGATGACTGCTGTTAACAGCTCAAGCCTTCCGAACCACATTAGAATCGAAGTAATGATTAACGCTCCTGAATTCATACTCTCCCAGGTTTCTGCAGGTCCAAAATCCCCGAGTGTTGGACCCGTATTTCCTAGAGATGATGCAACAACCATTGTCACGCTTTCAAAACTATCATTGGGCATGAATACAGCTAGAATTAAACTTGAAATGAAAAACAATCCAACCCATACGAACAGCATTCCGATAATAAGTCCGATTTGGTTTTGTTCAACCACTTCACCATTCATCCGAATTTGTTCAATTTTTCGCGGCTGAGCAATTCGAACAAGCTCTCGCATTGCGACTTTGAAAGCGAGGGTGACGCGTAGGAGTTTCAAACCTCCACTGGTAGAACCTGCACTTGCTCCAACGACCATGAGAATGAACAAGATGAGATGACTAACCAGTGGCCAAGATTCGTCCATGTAATTTGCTGATGTGTAACCGGTTGAAGTAGCGAAGGAAACAACTTGGAATAAACCATCACGAAACCCCCTCTGGACAGTGAATCCTGAACTAATGAGTGCAATGAATATCGCTAAAAAAGCAACTGCGACATAGGTCACATAATTTCGAAATTCTTCATCTCCAAATGCTTTCTTGAAATCCCCTTCTCGTATGAACCAAAGAAGTGTGAAGTTAACGCCTGCTAGGAACATGAACATGATGATGATGGCTTCTACCAGAACAGAGTCGTAGTACCCGATACTTGCGTCATGTGTTGAGAATCCTCCCGAAGGCATTGTTGTTAAAGCGTGATTCACTGAATCAAAAAGGTCCATGGAACCAGTGAAGAATAGGAGGGAGAACTCGAGCAGTGTCAAAAAGAGGTACAATCCCCATAAAGCGAATGCTGTTTGCTTCAATTTCGGTCGTAGACGAGAAAGGGATGGGCCTGTAAGCTCTGCTCTGGCAAGAGCCATCCCTCCACCAATCACTCTAGAGAGAATCATCATTCCAAGCATAATTATCCCCATTCCACCGAGCCATTGGGTTAATGATCTCCAAATGAGTAGTCCTCGAGGTTGTGAATAAATACAGTCTGGTGTGCTTCCTGGTATGCAATTGGGGCTCATATTGTGCGAGATAACAGTTGCTCCAGTTGTTGTAAAACCGGACATTGATTCAAACCAGGAATTGACTGCGCCGCGTAAGATGTCGGTGAGTGCAGCATCGGCCGTAAACGGTCCGATAAAGACCCCGCCAAACCAATAAGGCAAGGAACCGATGAACACTGCAATCGGCCAGACTAATGCGACGGCCGCAAATGCTTCACGGTCACGTAAGCGTTCACTGGTGTCGGTACGTGTCCCGATACTCAGCATCAAGAAACCTATGGCTGAAGAGAACATGGCAGGGATGGCGAATGAGTACAATGCCAATTGGAAGTCATCGAGCCAAATAGTGATAATACCACACAGAAAGAGCGGGACGGTTAACGCAATCAGCGTCCATCCGAGTATCAAGTTTAGAACATCTGTTCGCATGATCACACCTTGAAACGCTTTTCTAAGTCTGCGACGCGCTCAGGACTGCAGAAGATGATGAGTCGGTCATCCTCGAGCAACGTTTTATCGGGCGAAGGTCGTAAAGACTCCCAGGTCCCGTAGGTGTTTTGACGTTGAATAAATGCTATACGCATCCAGTCAGGGAACGATGCTTCAATCACTCTTTTACCGGGCAATTTCGAAGATTCTGTAACCAGCATACTTACGCCGATAATGTTTGGAATATTCGAGAGAATTGCATATCCACCGGCGGTTTTGGTGTGAATTTGAGCAAGCATATTGTCTACGGCTACACGTTTGCGGTCAACTGCAAATGTAATCCCCATTCTCTGCGTAACTTTAACCAAATCTGCGTCATAAAGCAGGAGTCCAGTTCTTGTCACTCCCATATCGCTGGCAAGAAGCGCTGCAGCGATACTTGCCAAATCATCTTCGAGTGCAGCAATCGCAATGTGGTGTTCTGAGATTCCGATTTCAGTTAAAATATCTCTATCGAGGTGATCTCCATGAATTACCTCTAATTTTGGATGAGAACCAATTTCAGCGCCGGAGAGTGAGTTAGCTACTTGCAAGTCACGCTCTATTACAGTAACAGAGGCTCCAGATTGCAACCAATCATCAGCAATTCTCTGTCCAATTCTATTTGCTCCAATGACCGCAATACGAGGCTCTGCTGGGAAGTCAGTTGCTTCATGTCCAAAGATGTTCAAAATTCTATTGAAGCTGGATAGACCGGTTGTCGCAATAGCGACTCGATCATTTGGCATTAACATGAAATCTCCATCGGGGACAAGGCTCTTCTCGCTATCTCTCTTAAGACCAACAATGAGTGGCATACCACCCTCAATCTTTGAATTTACATCTCTGAGTTTTTGGAACACAACCTGTGTAGCATTACTTGTCACATCCAGTTCAATAATAAAGGCGTCATGGCCGAACGGAATGACTTCTTCAAT
>DAIUCF010000065.1:4536-9318 GCA_036846305.1 Candidatus Poseidoniaceae archaeon
CGAGTCGTCAAATCACCATGAATCACGAGTACATCGAGGTTTTGAGCATTTTTAACTGCTCGAGAATCTGAGTCAACGAGGACGACATCCATGTCTTCAGCGCGAAGGGCTTTAGCCATGTCAGTGCCAACTCTCCCCGCACCACCAATAATAACGAGCATTGAAATCACCGTATGTTTTCAGGGAGTATCTTGACCTGATATTTACCGCCGCCAGTATCAACATCTCCAAGAGTGGAGTACACTGGACGGATTCGTTCAGTGCCGAGGCTCTTAGAATACTTGCCTGGAGAATAATAATTGTTGAGAAGTGTGCCGGTACTGTCCGGCTCTTCAATCCACGAAATGTAGGCGTTAGGTGTGTGGAGGAGCCATTTATTGTTGACTACATCGACTGACGCATCAACAAAGCAGGTGTCCAATTCAATGTCCCTGTCATTACACCATGATTCACTCATTGGTAGTTGGATGTATCCCCATCCATGTCCTTCCCATGTGACGTAGTCCATATCTGCCAAAGCTCCAAAAACATACCATCCGGGAATATTCTTGATTCGTAGAAGCGAGAGGAAAGCATTTGTTTGTTCATCACAGTCTCCTGTCTTGTCTTCAAGGCACACGGGGCCACTGCGAGCAGTAATTGGAGCGTTTTTATCGTAGGTGATGTGTGCGTGGAGGTAGTCAAATGCAGCACGAGCAAATGCATAGGCGTTGTCCTTTCTATCTTCAGGTATCCCTGCACTGATCATTTCTGCTGTTTGGTTGACCAATTCGTGCTGGGCATTTATCGCATATCCGTGATTAACTCCGTTGGTATCAAGACCTCTGTTGTACCATGTCATGTCGGTAAAGTCACGAGACTTTTCACCTCCACCTCGATTCATGAGGTCTTCGAAAGTCCCACTGTTGTCAATATTAATTCCACCGTTGGTTCCGTTGATTATTGAATCTACTCGTGAAGCATCCCACCAAGAATACGATGTGCTCGTAATCTTAACTTGGAACGAAAAAATCACGGTTTCACCAGGGCCCAGGAAAAATTCCATTTTTACGCATTTGGACACTTTGCACGATCTATTGTCATTGCCATCATATTCGGGCCACCAAATTGAATGTCCTTTCGTTGAAATGTAACGTTCGTCGTATTCTATTGTTGAACCGTTTGTCGGTATTTGGATGAAATCATCAACAGCTTGGTTCTCTGATTTTATCAGGAGGTTGATTTCCAAAATTTCTTGTATTTGCGAAGTTGGACTTGGTTCATCACCGTTGGTATACTTGAAGTCAGAGTCCTTTCCGGTGAGTGAAGTTACATCCGTTGGAATAACGATATCTTCGTATGCCCATCCTTGCCTATTCGAATTCATTATGACCACTGTTCGGTCAAGTGTGTAGGTTGCTTCGTTTGGGTATATGTGGTATTCTGCTGGAATCAGCATGATATATTCTTGTAAACCGGGGGCCCATTTTTCAAACAGATTTTCACGAACTTGAGGTGCTAGCATGATGAACGCAACCAAAAACAGCAGGACCAAATGTCTTGTTTTGTTTCTACGATTTTTCATTAAGTCAATGTTGCGACCCGAGTGTGATTGAACAACTCCTCCACGGGATGGTTTGCGGGTCATTTTGTAGGTAGTGTCTAGACTTCCTTTGTGAAATTGTTGTTCCATAGCAAAATTTTCAGAACGAATTGTAGCCAGAATCCTCCCACATGTGTAGCAAATTGTGTCACCCGGCTGGGTCACACTCTGGCAGTAGGGGCAAGAACCCATACCCGTTGGTTAGGTAGGCGTTGTATAACGGTTGCGTGCGGAGGACCCGATAAATGCTTATTTGTTAAGACGATACTTTTGGACCCATTAAAGGGGTGCTGCTATTAAGTAAGCAACAACTTGTTTTACTCTTCTGCGGAATTTTCTGCGGTTGGGTGAATCTCAATGCGAGAACCTTGCGTTTTTGACTTCTGAAACTCTCGAGCATTACGTGCCCAAATTTTACGCAATCTCTTCTTTCCTTCTTTGGGGATAGATTCCCAAATCCAATTTTTGGAGGAGCCATTGAATATGAGCGCTGCAGGAATGATGAACACCCAAGCTGAAATATTGACAATAGAAAAGGCGAACATGACCACATATGCACATCTCCAAAAGGTTCCTCGGAGAACTGCTCCCCATCGTTTTCCTTGGAGCATTAAGTGTCCTTGGAATGAAGAAATAAGCGCTTCGCATCGTGGACCGAAAATAGATATGCAAAGAATGGTAATGATCATGCTTGGTGAAATTTCGAACGATTCAAGAATCATTAGTATGAATACCATGGACATCATTCCACCCATTGCAAGTCCGAGTGCCCAACCACTTGTGGTTTGAGAACTTCCTTTTCTCACCCGATCTCTGCGTAATAAGAGGTGAACTGCGACCGATGCTAAGAGGCACAAGAGCAGAAGATTAACCGGGTTAACAACCGCAGCCTCTGGGTCGATGAGAAGTTGCTCAATGTATGGTACTACAATGAAATTATGGGTAAGTGAACCGTAGAATCCCCCGATAAGAATTCCCCAAAAAACGTTACTCCATGCAGTGGGTAAGTCATAGAATCCAGAGTATTTGGTCATAACGCCTCTCCAACCGAGGGTCATCCCCACCAGCGCTGAGACACTAGCGACCTGAAACAACATAAAGTCCGAGGCCATGATGTGTGGGTAGTGTTTACCTTCATCAAGTCGTTGTTTCATTGAAGGTGTAGGCGCTGTATTCAAAGACTACCTCACTGTGGAGAACCTATGGCTCGTCTTTTGTTGTTTGGTGGCAAGGGTGGTGTCGGTAAAACGACGACATCAGCATCCACCGCTGTTTGGTTGGCAGATTCCGGATTGCGTGTGCTGTTGGTCTCAAGTGACCCTGCTCATTCAACCTCAGATTCGTTGGGGGTGGAAATCGGTTCAGTGCCTACTCCCATTGAGGGTGTAGATGGTTTGTTCGGTCTTGAAATGGACCCTGAGTCAAAGATATCTTCCGTACTTCCCAAACTTGGAGACATGATGAACAGCATGGGTTCTGGCGGTGGCATGGGTGGACTTGGTACTCTGAGTATGATGTTGGACCCCAATGCCAAACAAGAAATCGATGAGATGCGTTCAGAAGTTAAAACATCTGAAATGGTGATCCCTGGACTTGATGAAGCCTTGGCCTTTGATGAATTACTTCGTCATGTCGAAGACCCTACATGGGATGTTATCGTCTTTGATACTGCCCCTACAGGTCACACTCTGCGGTTTCTCTCATTGCCGGAATTAATCGAATCATGGTCTGACAGGATTATTCGAATGATGAGAGTTTCAGGCGGTTTGCGTTCAATGCTTTTTGGCCGTAAAGAAAGTGAATCTATGAAAGAAGAATTAGAACGCTTCCGTCGCCGTGTTCTTCATGTTCGTCGAGTACTCTCGAACAAGGATATCACATCATTCACTCTGGTGACAATTCCCGAACGAATGGGAATTAACGAGACCTTAAGAGCTCATACTTCGCTTTGTGAATACGAACTTCCTGTCCCGAATTGTTTAGTGAACCGGGTTACCCCTGAATTTGACCATCCGTTTTTGATGAATCGCCGTATCGCCGAACTTTCCCGCATTGAAGAATTAAGTACCGAACTTGAAGATGTTGAAATTGCTACAATGGAACTGCTCGACGACGAGGTCGTTGGCATAGAACAACTTCGTGCAGTTGGTGTTCGACTGTACGGCGAAGTCAATGAACTGGACGATACTCTTGGTCCACATGATGTTGGAAGTGCCCTAAAGCACTCGATTCATCGGGGGATGAAGAGAGAAATGCATGACGAATTTGAACGAATATATCTTCACTATCCCGGCATCAAGCGCGACGAACTGTCACTTCGTAGTGATGATGGAATCCTTTACGTTGGCTTGAATGGTCGAGAACGTGAAATACAAACCAGTGTGCCTACAAAGGCGAGTCTGGTATCGGCCAAACTCGAGGATGATGTTCTCCGTCTTGACATCCCGCTTTGAATTATTGATGCCCTGCCTGAAGCATGGGTGGGTTGAAATGTGAAAGCCGATACGGAGTTACATGGCACTTGAAGGACTCTCTCGAGGAATTTTTCGTTCCATAGGTTTGTTGAAGAATAAGCGTAAAATCGATGAAGAGGAACTACGAGAGATGACCCGTAGTCTTCGGCGAGCACTCCAAGAAGCAGATTTTAACGTACGACAAACTAAGGATTTGGTTGAAAAGCTAGAGGCACGTCTTTTAGACGAAAAGCCTCGACCAGGGCTTACTCTTCAGACTCATGCAATGAATATTCTCTACACTGAGTTGGTTCGCCTTTTGGGACCTGCTCACCAATTTCAACCTCATGGGGCAACACTTTTGCTGGTTGGTCTTTACGGTCAAGGTAAAACCACAACGACTGCAAAATTAGCTGAATGGTACAGGAGAAAGCATGGTCTTCGTGTTGCGGTAATAGAGGCTGACGTACATCGACCTGGGGCATACGCGCAGTTGTCTCAGTTGCTCGAAGATTCTACGGTTCAAGTTTACGGTGAGCCGGAGACAAAAGATGCTCCTACCATTGTTCGAAACGGACTTGCCGCCTGTGCTTCTGCTGATCTTGTTATTGTCGATACAGCCGGTCGTCACCAACTTGATCAAGAGTTGGTGGATGAACTTGAACAGATATCATCCATCACCAGAGCAAGTGAGCGTTGGCTGGTTATTGATGCGCAGGTTGGACAGGCTGCTGGACCAGTCGCAGC
>DAIUCF010000066.1:0-7028 GCA_036846305.1 Candidatus Poseidoniaceae archaeon
GCGGCAAGACGGGCGGTTTATACGTCAAAGGTCGCGGCGGCGGTCGCGGCGGCGGAGGACGCGGAAACGATTCGGGCAACAACCGCAACGGCAAGCAAGAGTCTTACCGTGGTGAGTCACGAGGTCAAAACTATCAACCTTCGAAAAAGGCAAAAAAAGGCTACCAGGGCGGTAAGAAAAGTTCTGGCGGTTACAATAAGCGTGGCAACAATAGCGGCGGCAAGAGAAACTGAATCATTCTTCTTCAGTGCTACTTGACTTCACCGGACTAAAGATTCCATAATCTTCAATGATATCAGCAGCTCCTGGAAGCACGGCTAGAACATCATCGGTCATCAACCCAGTATTTTTGTAAATACGATTGGCGAGTTGTTCCTTTTTGACTAAACCGGGGCGAAGAATAGCAAATCTTTGACACAGCGATCGTATTGTATCTGGCAATCCTCCCATGAGCAAAGGTACGCCGTTGATGGCGACGATGCCGATTCCTAATTCAACATCTAAATCCTTGAACCATTGACGTTGACCACGAACGATGAATGAGCCTTTACCAACAAATTCTCCTGTTTGTGCAGTTTTCGAAACTTGTGCTGGCTTTACTGAGTAGACAGTACCGTGAGCCCCTCCACCAGCCCAAGCCCGGCTCCAACAGAGTGCAAGGGTGGCAGCTTCTTCCAGTTTTTCAGGGGTAATGCGTTCATCACCGAGTTTGTCAACAAGTCGGAAAGCGGGAACATCACTAGGAATGTGTGCCGGTTTGTGCTCATCGATTGCAAAACCTTGCGTCGCTCTTAGACTGCAACTTGGTGCTCCGTGTAAATCGGCGTGAAGATACATGTCGGCACCGGAAAGATGTTTCTTTACTACGGCATCGTTTCCTTTCGCATCTTTGCCCCCAACCAGTAAATGGCCACCGGTGAGCATACTCCAACGGTGATTCTCAAACCATAGGCGTTTACTGCGTTTCACTTTGTTGAGTTTTCCACTTGCGTGTTGTTTTGCTTCTTTTTTCTTGGCACGTTGGAGTTGAAGCATAGTCTCTTCGAGAGCTTGTACAGCACCGGATGTCTTGTCCTTTTGTTTGCGTGCGGCCTCAAAGTGGCGTTGAGCGTTCTGGTGCACTGTTTCATCTAGGGATAGCGTTGCTTGAGGCCCATTCGGTTTCCCGTCATCTCCAGGGAGGACGGTGACGAACGAACGCTGGGCAGGATTCAACGAGACAATCCAAGGAATTTCTTTTGAGTCTTTTTTCACTTGTGACCAACCTTTTTGCTCGATTGCTAGTGTCATTTGAGTGAGCAAACTTTCAATGTGGGCCCAGTTGTTTTGGATGGTGTGACCTAACATTTGTTGCTTGTCAATTTTTTCTGAAAAGCCTTTCAATGCCTTTTCCTGTTGTATTTTTCGCCGTTCAAGTCGTTCGACATCGGTTGAATGTCCCCTTCCGGGTGCTGCAATGTCCAGTTTTTCAGCCTCTCTTCGTGCAAGAGCCATAGCATCATGAGCTCCTTTCCAAGCATCAACTGCCTGACAAAGAGAAGAAAAGGGAGCCTTTCCTAAACCGTCATGATTTGGCAAGAGAGTTGGTGTAGCCTCACATGCGAATTCCTCATAAAATCGGTCCCTTTCTCCGTTCGGAGAATGCGATTTTGAAATTTTTTCAAGTTCTGAGACAGAGTGTTCATTGTTTGGTTTGAGCATAAGATAACCAACATCGCTTTGCGCTAAGTCATGGAGCAGTGTTTGAAGTGCACCGTGAACTTTCTCAGAATTCACTTCCTGCGTATCGATGTTTGGCTCGATACCAGCTAAAGAACAGACTGCGTTAGCGTGTGTCCCTCCTAGATTGACTTTGCCTCCCAATGTGGAGACGAGGTCTCTATCCGATGACTGGAATAATTTTTCTAAATCTTCTTGATTTATTGAATGAGGGTCCATGGCAGCGGGAGGAGGCAAGTAAGTGACTCCTTTTTTCAGTGTGCGTCCTGCATAAGCGGCATGAGTCAGTGGTTGAATGATTGTGTCATGCTCATCGGTTAGGATGATGTTCCCATCTCGAAATACTTCGACGTATAGATGATATTGACCGAACTTAGTATCAAAATTAAAACACAGAACTCGATCAAATCCAAGTTGACGTACACCAATCATACGTGCGTTTTTGAGATGTTTTCTCAAGACCATCGCAAACGGAGGAGGGGTCATCGGCATCGGCCTGTCACGATTTGAAGAGTAGATGCGAGCGCCTCGAACCAATACGAGGTCAAATTGGTCGATTTCCTTTGGATTTATTCTCAGAACGATTTGTTCGTAGTGGGGCATGTATGCTTTTTTGACATATGCGCCAGCGAAAGCATTCAATTCACGTGCCACCGCACGTAAATCAAAACTGGACATTGTCGCCTTCATTTATTTGCCCCCGTACAAACCTATCCTCGACGCTTCTTGAAATCTCACTCGAAACGAAGCAGAACCTTTCCAATGTTCTTCCCGTCGTGGAGGTACTGGTGAGCCTTTGCTATATCCTCGACATCAAATACCGAGTCGATCACCGGTTTCAGTGAACCATCCATCACACCTCGCATGATTCGTTGCAACTGTTGATGCATGACAGCCTCGTTTTTCCAGGTACCCATGTGAACACCAAACACCCCACGGTTTCGAGTCATCAGTCGTAGGGGGTCGAACGCCGGGGTTTTTCTCCAAGCCAGATAACTTCGCAGTAATGATCGCTTAGAGGTTGGAGCAACAGCAGACATTCCGTAAGTGTACAGTTTACCTCCTTCGTTCAGTACCGAAAGAGAACGAGCCAAATTCTCTCCTCCGATTGGGTCAAGAATATGATCTACACCCTTACTCTTTGTTTCCTTTTTGATGATTGAGACAAAGTCTTCGTTATGCCTGTCGATTGCTCTTCCACCATAGGATTCAATTGTACTTGATTTTGATCCTGAAGCAGTAGCCCAAACCTGCGTGACTCCAGCCCATTGACACAGTTGTAATGCTGCAGTCCCAACTCCACCAGCACCTCCATGAATTAACACAGACTCGTTTTCATTAAGATGTCCAAGATGATGCAACATATGGTGTGCAGTGAGGTAAGTAACTGGGATTGCAGCAGCAACATCCAATTCAATCTCGTCGGGAAGCGCTAATACGCGGTGTTCCTCAACGACGATATGACTTGCCTGACCTCCGGTGGACATCGCAGCAACTACGCGCTGTCCAATACTAAATTTCGAGGTTTCATCGGCGACTGCATCGATGACTCCACTTATTTCATAACCAGGAGTAAATGGATAAGGCGGGCGCGGTTGGTAGAAACCAAGCCTCATCAAAAGGTCTGCAAAATTGATACCAGCGAAGGCTACTTTCACTCGGACTTGGCCAGTTTTTGGTTCAGGCATCACCATGTCGACAACTCGAATCGTGCTGGGTTGCCCCGCTTTGGTAAATTCGACTTTCCTTGGCATGTTATCACGTCCTTCGGAACTGTTCTAAGGTTTTGCTCCAGTAATCTTCCACATTGAGGAATCTTCGGTTAATAGTCCAGCACGCTGGTGTGCTATGAGGTGAGAAAGCGTCTGATCTTTTGCTAATTCTGGATGGGCTGACGGAGTGTCTGCATAGGCATGTTTAGCAATGTCTTCCAGGGTATGCATCCCTGTTTGAACAGCATCGTATACGGATTGATGACGTGATCTTCTGTGTTGAATATAATGGTTAAATTTTTGCTCGGGTAGAGCAATAACTGGCCCATGACTTGGAAATAGGAGGTGAGGGGCCAGTTCTTTGAGTCGCTCCAGTTGGTGGATGTATTCGTTCATATCACCGGTATGTGGGGGGACGAGAATGGTTCCAATCCCTGCGACCATATCTCCAGCGATAAGCCCAGCATCTCCGAGGAGACAAATGTGGCCAGGATGATGGCCTGGCGTAATAAGAACCTTCCAGGATTGATTGCCGAGTTTTAGCAATTCTCCATCCTGCAAAATACGGTCACACGGTACAGTTCGAGCCGTGTATTCGCTTCCCCAAATAGGTACATCAAAGGCTTCCCTAAGCAGTCCGATATCACCAACATGGTCCCCATGTGAATGCGTAAACATCATTGCTTTGAGTTCGCCTTTATGGCGGTCTACCGCTCGAGCAAGATCTTCCATACCCTCTCGCAAGTGAGATGCTGGGTCAACGAGGATAAAATCATCATTTGGGTCTCCAACAAGATAGCAGTTCGTGTGGTCGGCAGGCGGTAATGTTGCGGTCTTTACGGGGACCACTTCAACACCGTGCGCAAACAGGATTGACCGTCGACCAGGCTTACGTTCACTTATGTCATGGGCTGCGTCATTCATATTCCGGTTTTTGCGTTCCAACGTTCGCTCAATCTCCATCAACAGCGTGACAACAGGTGGTGCGACTTTGATTTCGTGATTTGACCAACGACTGAGGATTTTCATTGGTGTGTCCCACATAATTTCTGTAAATTCAGTTTGAGGCTCAAGGTCGATAATCGGAACATCGTTGATTTCTCCAGCGTGAAGATGTATGAATGCATTGTCAAACTGAATCGGTCCAAAGGGAGGTGTAATGCGGTGACTTAGCACTCGCATTTGGGAAATGTCATGGGGGAATGCACCTTCCAATGCCAATGGTAAGTATTTGCTTTTATCAGCGATAATGGCTTTGCGTGCCTCAAGCGGTATTTGAACGAGGCCACTTGCGGATGGTGCCAATCCAAGCTCTTCACTCATTTCACGCAGAATGCAGGCGATAGCCTTCGCTTCAGGGACTTCAAATTCTTCAAAAGTTTCAACTGCAACTGTATCCACTCTGGACAATCCTCCGCCAGGAAAAGCCCAGTAGCCAGGAAACGCAGCCATGGTCTTAGAGCGAAGCCCGAGAAGAACTTCGACGCCGTTAGGCCCGTCTCGAGTCATGGTCATGGTTGCAGTAGGCCGAGGTTGTCGACGCTCGAATGAACCGAAAGATATGCCCTCGGGAACTTCACTCATGTAATTCGCTGTGCGCCTTGGGTTTCAAGGCTTTGTTTGTCTATCGCTGGTGAAGCGTGAATATCATGTAGCGCCGTATGTTGCCATAGAGCATGGCGGCACAATCTGTTGAAGAGGAACTGCAAGAACTTGCAGCACTTGTTCGAGAAGCAGAGGAACTGGGGATAGACCCCTGGCCTCCTGAAAAACCGGAACGGCCTTGGGCTCGATGGGCTCTTGGCTCGTTCATGGTCGTGCTCATGCTAAGCGCCGTATCTAAGGTGCTCTTCCGCTTCGTCAAGATTTGACGAAACTGTCCGTGGTTCTCCACAGCCGTCGGAATCAAGCTTGTTCTCTGCGTCCGGCTAACATTGCTGCACCGAGCATTGAGACCACTCCAAGTCCAACAGTGAATCCTGGTAGCAGACCTTCCGCTTCAACTTCATCAACTTCAACCTCAGAGAGGTCGATAGTTCCTACGCCAGCAGCGACAACGGTTAGGGTTGAATCCTCAGTGTAGTATCCATCAGTCCATGAAACATCAAACGTGAAGTTACCTCCAGTTCCAGGAGGGAGTTTGAATGAGACAAAGCCCATTGCTTCACCAATGCTTGTGTTCGAACTGTTTCCAAGTTCACTGCTAACATCAACGGTCATCATACCGCCTTCAGGGTCCCAGCAGGAGACGAAAATCTGGTATGCTGCATCATCTACGAGCATAATCATGTAATCTCCGCTGGTTGGGGCGTCACCCATCCAATTATCTTCAATCATGGTACCGTTTGCAAAGGTCACAGTGTAGTGCCACTTGCAGACTGGGAGCAAGTTCATTTCTTCATCTTCCCAAGTCCAGTCATCAGACTCAGGGGCAGGAAGAGTGCCGTTCTCCACCTTTGACAAAGTGAAGGTTACAGGATTAATATCGACTAGGTCACAGTCTTCAGCATACCAAGCATTGTTTGTTTCTTCGTATGAGAACCCAGTTGCAGAAGCGACGTTCCAAGTATTGGAGTTGTGAATCCATATTGAGCGTTCGTCACAGTTGTCGTCGCTTCGGGCAGAGGATCGCATCTCTTCAGAGGCATTGCCGTGGTCAGTACGGTCTTGGTCACGGCCGTTTTCTACGACGAAGGTGTGTGTTGTTGAATTTGCATAAGGTGTAGTTGGGAAAGCTATGACTGTACCGGTTCGAATGAACACGATGTCATCACCTTCTATCAATCCATCAATCTCCACCCAGAAATCTACTGCGGTTCCATTTGCATTGTCAAGTGTCAAACCTTCAGCCATCTCCTGAGGGTTCATTGAAAGTGCAAACATGCCCATGAGCATATCGGCCTCTGCAGCATCGACAACTGAATCGTTGTTTCCGTACATAGAATCAGCCATCCGAACTAATCTGCCGATTTCCTCTGGACTGTCAAAGACCGCTAATTCGACGACAACCAATTCCATTTGTTGATTGTTCCATTGTTCAAACCAAACATCTATGTGGCTAAATTCAAACGAAAAATCCCCGTCATCTCGGTCATCATGATCTCCGTGACCGTGATGATGGTCCGTTCCGTTGCGGTCATCTTCCTGACCCATGTGGTTATCATCATCTTGGTTTCTATCGTTGAGTTGCTCGTAGAATTTGGCAAACTCGTCTACATTAAGCAACTGATTACTATTTGAATCGCTCATCTTGAATAGAATCCCGAAATATTCAATCTCGATATCAGACAAGTTTGCTTCTCCTTCTTCCATATTCATCGTGTTAAGGTGTTCAATGATTTCAGTTAGAGTGACTGACCCGTCCTGATTCAAATCCCACATACTCATGATTTGTTCAGTGGTAGGGATATATTCTTGGTCGCTGTTCATCCACATTACAAAGTCTCCAAACTCGTTTGGATTCAACATTGCATCATTGTTTTTATCGTAAGTATCAAACATCCATCCAATCATCTGAAGATGGTTTGCGTCAGATGCGTTGATGCCCATCCAAGCGACAATTTCAGACAAACTGGCGTTTCGGTCACCGTTTGCGTC
>DAIUCF010000066.1:7038-9125 GCA_036846305.1 Candidatus Poseidoniaceae archaeon
CCGTTGCCTAGAATCACATCGCCAACCGAGACAGGATAGCAATCATCGCCAGCTATTTCGGCGTGTTTTTCCATCAAATCTTGGAATTCTTCAGCATCAAGTAGGCTGTTTCCATCACCGTCGTTCTCGTTAAACAGGTTTGTCCAATATGTGTTCATTTGAGCATCGGGAGTTTGGTCTGTTGCTGGATTGAGAGTATCGAGTATTTCTGACATATTGAGGTAGCCATCGAAATTCATGTCTGACATAATCAGCATCATCTGGTAGTTGTTTCCATCACTGTTGTTGTTCATCTCTTGCATGGTGTTGTAGTAGATAACCAATTCATCAACGTCTAGCAAAGAATCGTTGTTTTTATCCGACGTTATGACGAAATATGTGACCATGTGGATGTCTCGTTCGTCCATTGGAGGGTTTCCATCTTGTTGGCTTAGAGTGTTCGTCTGGTTGACAATCTCAGAAACCGATGCGAAATTATCTCCATTTTGGTCATACATTTGCATCATAATTTCCCCAAAGGTTGGCATTTCACCGAGTTGGTATGTTGACATAAAAGATGGATCGCCATCTTCGTTAAACATGACAACGGTCACAATGTAAAGTCCATTGTCAGTGCAACATGTGGAGTTGGTGTATTGATTAAACGAACCATCTTCGTCTTCGTTGATGGTCATGTTGATCAACGTGTTTCCATTCATGTCGTTAACGGTCAGTTGTATGGTGGAAATTATATCAAAATCATCATGGAATTCGACAAGTAATTCTCCGTCTTCAGAGAGATAGGCGTCAGCACCGGTAATCATCCATACGTTGTAGAACCAGTTTGTAAATTCATTAATTTCCAGCATACTGTCGTTCGCATATTCAATGCTACCCATTCCGTCATTGAATCCGATGTCATAATCGGCTAATTCTTGGATGACTTCCATCTCTTCAGTGGAGTTCATTTCGTAGCCATTGTCATCGTTGATGAATGCAATCATTTCAGATGCATTCACCGCACCATCGTCGTTTGAATCCATATTGGAAAACACCGATTGAAGTTGATTACTCGTATCATCATGACACTCATTTCCTTCCTCCATACAGATTTCGAGGTAATAATCGCCAACATAATTACTATCATCGTAAACATATGTTTGGACACCATACCATTGTCCGTCGATTGCAATTGGGTCAACTGTCTCGCCTCCTTCAAAGAAGTGAGTCATGTTTTGCCACGCCCAGTGCGTGTAAGATTCACTGGAATCGGTATTGTTTATCATCGTAATTGGGCCATATACAGTATAATTGTCTTCGTCCGTAATATCAAAGTCCCAGGATGAGTCGAAAATATACAGGTAAGTAGTGAGATTCGTTGCACCCTGACTGGCAGTATACTCGATATCGATGTCAAGTTCGTCGTAGTCCATGCTAACTGATACCTCATTTGAGCCGTCATCTTCACAGTCAACTCCATCCTCCATACAGATCTCCGTGTAATAGACTCCAACTGGAGAACTTCCAGATTCGTAGATTGAGGTCATAACTCCATACCAAACTCCTTCTGTAGCAATGGGTCCAATTGTGTCGTTCCCTTCAAAGAATGTCGTCATGTTTTGCCAAGCCCAATGGGTAAAAGTTTCGCTCGTGTCGGTGTTGTTTACCATTGTTATCGGACCGTATGACATGTTGAAATTATCTTCATCATCGACGTCAAAAATGTAGAGGATTGTTGTTAGATTTCCGGTACTTTGGTTGCCTTCAAACTCTACGATGAGATCCAAATCGATCGAATCAAATCCGACATAGGTATTCGGTGAGTTTGAGAAATCCTCGGACGGGTCTGCATACGACACACCTGCAAAAGTGGTTGTGATTAGTGCCAAGGCCATAAATATCGCTGCAGCAGGCTTCATTTTGAGTGATTTTAAACCATTCATGATTGTGTCCCTCATATAGTGGTTTATAAAACTGTATGATTCCTCCTCCCAAAACTATTCTTGGAAACCTACCGTTGAGTTGAAGAAGTGATTGACTTTCGGATGGCCGTTAGTCCCTTAGTGTAGCGGTCCATCATGGAGGATTCTGGTTCCTCCGACCTCGGT
>DAIUCF010000067.1:0-8716 GCA_036846305.1 Candidatus Poseidoniaceae archaeon
TGGTATATAGCCAAATCAATATACCTACATGCATGCTGGATGCACTCCCGAACCACTTGATTGAGCGAACACGCCATCGCAACAATATCGGTGAACCGCACGGTTCAGGACCAGTTGTGGTTTGGCTGAAATCGTCATTTCGACTGCATGAAAATCCAGCCATCGATGTTGGCAAATACTTTGCAGCGAAGCACGACCTACCTCTCCTCATTTACCACGCTATTGATGAGCGCTATCCTCATGCATCCTTACGTCATCACAACATGTTGCTTGATGCGGCGGTCGACATGGATCACGGTTGTAGAAAAGCCGGACTTCGATATGTTCTGCATATTGCAAGAGAGGGACACCGCCATTCTGCGATGAAGTCGTTTGGTCAGTCGGCAAGTTGCGTCATCACTGACTTGTTCCCACTTCCACCGTGGACCGATTGGGTTCAAACCATTGCTAAAAGTGCCGCATGTCCAGTGTACGATGTCGATTGTCACTGCGTTATACCAATGCCTTTGTTTGGTAAGTCGGTTGACCGACCGTACAAGTTTCGAGATGCAACCAAAAAGATGAGAAAAAAAAGGTTGCAGGCCTCATGGCCAGTGACAGATATTGTGCCTCAAGCCTACTCGGGCCCTCTGCCTTTCGAGCCAATCAATGTGGTTGAACAAGTCAAGGATATGAACAAGCGATTTGAGTTGCTTCAAACGTGCTCCATTGACCCCTCGGTGCTTCCCGTATGGCATGAACGCGGTGGTGAACAAGCAGCATTGAGCAAGTGGCAGCAGTTCTACGATAAGGGCTTGAACGGTTATGCTCGACGTCGGAATAATGCCGCAGACTCAAATGGAGTTTCACGGCTTTCTGCCGCCTTCCACTATGGTTTTCTTTCTCCAATGCGAGTTGCTCGAGAAGCAGCAGCCATCGGTACGAAATCGGCAGAGAAATACCTCGATGAATTGCTTATCTTTCGCGAACATCCCTGGCACCATATCTATGCAGTCAGCGACCCATATGACTCCTCAAATTTACCAGAATGGGCTCTTCAGTCATGGCGTGACACCTCGGATGACCCGCGGGTAGTCCTGCTCAAGGACCATGAAATGGAATACGGTGAATCGCCCATGGAGTTATGGAATCTGTGCCAACGCTCACTTCTTCGCCACGGGGAGTTACACAACAATTTGCGAATGACATGGGGTAAGGCAGTTCCATTGTGGACCGAATCGTTGGAACATTCACTGTATATTGGGCAGTCTCTCAATGACAAGTATGCTCTAGATGGTCGTGACCCGTCATCGGTGGTTGGTATTCAATGGTGCCATGGTCTGTTCGACCGACCCTTCTTTCCCTCAATGCCTGTGATGGGCGTAGTGCGTAAGCGAGACATTCTCACACATGCTTCTCGTCTTGATGTCGTTACCTATGAAAAGCACGTCAATCGCCCTTCAGACCGTAGTGAAGGCCCCTATTACGTCATTGGAACGGACATCATTGCGTCATCAGTAGCCCGAATGCTGCACGATAACGGCATCAAGGTTCATCTTGTTCAAAGCGATGAAGAAGATAGGTATGCTTCGCTCCACACCGATGAAGGTGGCCTTTTTCCAGCATGGATGGAGGAAAGAGTTTCCTCGATGTGTGAGTATAACAACACCAATACCGTTGAAGAAGTTGGTAATGCCCTTCGAAAGAACATCGCCGTTGCCGATGATGTGCCCGATGGTGGATTGGTGGTTCACCAGACTCAAAACGAAAGGATTGGAATGGATACATTAGAGGTATATATTGAGCAATCAATGTGGGACGCAGTAGGAATGTTGTGGAGAATCAATGCCGCTGTGAAACCAAAAAACAATTCCATACAAACAAAACTGATATGAAACTTATTTCCTCTGAAGAAGGGAAACAGATCCATTCAATAAAGCAATGATTGATTCCCAATCCACCAGAATTGAATTTTCTCAACGGGTATAAGTATAAATCACAAGGTCGTATGGGGGATTCATGACTAAGAATCTCAAGTTTTGTAGTGCAATCACTCTTGTTTTCATTTTGTTCACCTCTATAATACCGCTGCAAGATTATTCCAATGAGTTCCCAACAGAGGACAAAGAGCCTGTATCTATGAAAGCCAACGGGATGAATGGCTTCCATTCGTCTTCGCCGATAGTGATCGTTGATGAAGTAAACATTACCTTTGATAATGAATCAGTTCCGTACCGATGGTTTTCAACCGAAAGCACAGCAAATAGCCTATACATAAACGTCTCTGCAAACACCTCATCGGGTTCGAATTATTGGATTTATGGCGGTTTAACCGCATATACTGCCTTTGACCGATGTTATACGGGCGCTTTTTACCCATCTCAGGGTCTAAGTGCGGTATGTGATAATCCAACAGAAGATCCTACAATTTTGTTTTCGATTGATTTTGCTTCGAATGACTTTTCTCCATCCCTGACGAGCAATATTTTGCAGGGTAATTTTACCCTAACCGTTTCAGTTGCTGACAAAATGGAGGTTGTACCCCCCCCTATCGCGCAATATCCGTATCCAGACGGAGATATAAATGCGGATTCAACGGGTAACATCTTTCCTTCTGTTGACCTGGTAAACGGCCAACCAACGAAGACCGTGAACGGTATTTTTGAGGATTCGTCAGACCAAGATTTTGTTCTGTTTAACACCTCACTCAAATCTACACACATGTTGAACATTACCACCAATCAAGACCTAATTTTTTCTGATGATTGGCATCCGAATGATTATTGGGGCTCCGGCCAAGCAACGGGTTCGCTTGGCTGTGAAGTTTCGGATAATACTGGCTTTCGAAGTGTTGCTAGTTTCTTAAATACTCCAAGTGAATTGACGCCAGTTGGTTCAAGTTTCTATTTCTCTGCGTATGACGGAGAGTATGGTCGAGAACTGTGGAAGAGCGATGGCACGTTAAGTGGCACGTCGATATTCACGGACATCCGTAGTGGTAGTGGCTCCAGTTCACCGGCGGATTTTATCGCAATAGGAAATACCCTTTATTTTACAGCCGATAACGGCGACAACGGTAGAGAATTATGGAGAACCGATGGAACCATCTCCGGCACAATTCTGCTTAAAGACATCAACATTGGTGGGGGGACCAGTTATGTTTCTTCTCTTACGGCAGTTGGTAGTACGGTTTATTTTTCAGCCTACGACCAGTCCAATGGAGTGGAATTGTGGAAGACAGATGGTACTGAATTAGGAACCATGATGGTGAACGATATTCGTAGTGGTAGCGGCAGTAGTTCGCCAAGTAATTTTGCAGTATTGGGTGATGTGTTGTTTTTCCGGGCAGAGGACGCCAATTATGGTAGTGAACTGTGGAAGAGCGACGGAACTGCCTCGGGCACGGTGATGGTCAAGGACATCAACCCTTCATACAACAATGGTAACCCCAATGAACTTACAGTAGCGGGCAGTACACTCTATTTCCGTGCGAACGATGGTAGTAATGGCCAAGAATTGTGGATGAGTAACGGGACCGATTCAGGTACGATGATGGTGAAGGATATTTGGAGTGGATACAACTCAGGCTATCCCACCGGTATAACTTCCTTCGGGCAATCCGTTGTGTTTCAAGCTCAAAATGATTATTCGAATCGAGAACTTTGGATAAGCGATGGTACTTTTTCAGGCACCTTGATGGTCCGAGATATCAATACATTTAGCGATAGTTCGCCTAGCAACTTTGTAGAATTTAATGGTGATATTTATTTCTCTGCGGACAATGGAACGAACGGTTCTGAATTATGGAAGACCGATGGAACTTTTTCAGGTACTGTGATGTTGAAAGACATATACAATGGATATTCAAGCGGTTCTCCGTCGAACTTTGCCGTAGCAGGCGGGATGCTTTATTTCCGTGCGAACGATGGAATTTCCGGAAGTGAGTTGTGGATGACTGACGGCACTGAAGCCGGTACGAAATTAGCCAAAGATGTCACCAGTGGTTCGTACAATAGTAACCCTTCTTCCATGATTGAAATGGGTACTACGCTTTACTTTGCTACAACCTACGGAATTTATGCCATGGATGCAGCACCCGCTGGTCAGGTTTTTGAGAAATATTTTGACTGCTTCATCAACAACCCAACCCTGGCGTATTCGGGCACGAGTGTAGATTCCTTTGGAATCTCATTATCCTTGAGTTCTTATTCGAGTGTTTCAACTCCAGTTACTTGGAGTTTTACTTATCGATTTGAGCAATTACTTCCATTCGAGGACCCGGTTCGTGGAGATTCAGACCCGACAAAGGTCGTTGTACTCGACCCGAGTTCAGAGTTCAGCGGCAGATTCAATTTTATGGGAGACGCAGATCGATACTCAATTCCTGTTACGCATGGAACCGTTCAGGTTATTGATTTGGAGGTTGAGCAAAATGCGACCATTACGTTTCCATTAGGTGAATGCGGCAGGGATGGAGAAACGGGAGTTACAACTCCTTACAATGTCGGAAATGGTGGTTCGACCCAATTTGTTTGTGAAACTAAATTGATAGCAGATGAAATTATTTTCACGGTTCAACATAGCGTGGGTTCGAGTTCGTATATGGCTTTACTCAATACTTATCCGTCATATACCTTTGAGTTCAGCACCGTTCAAATTTCTAGAAATAACTCGGATCGATTGGATGTTCTCCCACTCGAAAAAGGACTCGTTGATGCTCCAATGAGAGGAGAAATACCATCACTTAATCTGACGGATTCCAGCAACGGAACGTTTGTTCATTGGTCTGATCAAACAGATACTTACAAAATACTCCTATCGCCAGACCAATCCGTTCAAATTGACTTACGCAGCAATTGTGCTAAGTTACTAGAAGCGAACATGAACATCAATAAGGAATCCTACATCCAAACAGTGACCCTTTCACATGGCGATACCGGTTCTTACCTACGTACGGTTTTACCCGACGGCGCTGAAGCATTTGATGTTCCAATCGTACGAATCTCATCCTCTTCTAATGTTGTGACGGATGTGGAATTGAAAGATATATGCGAATATCGAATTCAAACTTCACCGGTTTCAGTTGAAAATGTAGCACCCTACACCATTCCTTACACTGGACGTATGTCCACTTCTGGTTTCATCATTAATGACTTCTCTAGTTATGTTCCGGCAAACACAGTATTCGATAACCACCGTTTGTTTGTTCCTTTGGATATCCCAGCAACAAGCGATGGATATATCCAAGCCAATCAGGCGTCCAATCAGCCAGTTTACCTTGGATTATCTGGAACTGATTCGCACCCATCAGAAGAGAATACTGTTGTAATTGGTCAACATATCGATTTTGGCACCTCAAGAGTTCAATGGAATCAACTGGGTTTGTACGGACTGGATGGCTCGGCTCTTACGGTAACCTACACTGAACAACCAATTTCACGGTACACCAAGGAAAATTCCGAACTCTTTTCATTCATGAACGGGGCGCTCGGGGCAAGTTATGATGAAGGCTGGGACCGAGTTGACACCTTCACCTTCAATACTTCTCTCGATGGCCTACTTCCTGGAAATAATGAGCATGCAAGTGTCCGAATGACGTCATTGTCTAATGATTTGAAAGCAAAGATTGGCACGTTTTCATCATCGAATACGATTTCACAACTGTACTGCAACCTTGAATCCAGTCAAGTTCCCGTCTACTTGATTGAAGGTGGCGGCACCTACTCGCTTGAAGTGGACCGCACTTCCGGAATTTGTCCAAGTATTTCCTTTAATGCACCATCAATAGTTACTGAATCCTCCACTTTCATTACAAGTTATTCTTCATCATCTGGTTCTGACTTGAATGTTGAAATATTTAACGAACAATTGGAATCTGTTTTTGTTTCAAACAACACCAATACGACACAATCAGTGACTCTCCCTGACAGTATGAAGGAAGGTCAATATCGGATTTTGCTGATGGGAGCTAACGGTATTGCGTATGCTGAGCGTTCTCTCGAGGTTACGACTCAACCAACAATACTTGCTTTTGAAACCGCACAAATTCTTGATATTGGTGATGACCCGCAAGTTCAGATTCGAGTCTTAATGCCGCATACTGGAGAACCTCTCGACTGGACTTTCACCAACATTACAACCGCGACAGTGTCCTTAGATGGCACCATTTCCGAGCAAACTTTAGACAGCGAGTTTACTGGTTTTGGAGCGAAAGTGGTGACGATTGACGATTTACCGCAAACAATGCCAGGTTCTCTTATTCAGGTGGAAGGTGAATTAATTGTCAACGGAAATGTAACGAACGTCTCTTTGTTTTGGAAGAAGGCCTTCTACACCCCAGACATTTCTTGTGAATCAGAAATAATTCCGGATACTCGATTACCTGAAAACGACGTTCTCTGCTTAGTTTCTGTCAAGAAAAACGCGCATCGAAGTTATGTTGGCTTTTCGTACCCCACAACCGAATATCAACTTGAAGGAACATTCGACATATATGACCAAGATTTTGCGATTGTACAACAAATAGAATTTACTCATGACATATACAGCCCTTCGACTCCAGTTCGCATTAATTCGATTCTTCTTGGAAATGGGACCTACTTCGTGAAACTAAACACTTCAACTGCGGTAGGTGTATTTACAGAGGAATATGTCGAGACATTTGAGATTGGACAGATTGCGTTTTCGGAAGCTGAAGAAGAATCGATTGGTTCATTCGACCTCAACTTGATTTCAGTACGTGAAACAGCCGCAGCCGGTGATGAGATTTTGTTGGCGTGGGATGTCGAAGGAGAATTAGCAAATTATTTCCGTGTAGACATTTTTTCATTCGATGAAAATGGATCAACTCTTGTCGACTCCTATTCGATAATCAATGATGAATCCAGGCAAGGGCAATTCAAAGTTCAACTTCCAACAGATGCTAACACCTATCTGGACCATACAGTGACGGTCTATGCATACAGTGAATACGGTTCACTCACCAGCGATAGTGTTTATGTTGAGGGGATCAGTCCAGATGAATATCTTGACGTGAACATCAATCCGGACCGCCCGGTAATAGGTTCAGAAATTTCAGTCCAACTCATGCTTTCCGAAGATGACAAATGGATGAGTTGGAATTGGGAATTACGCAGAACCTCCTCCTCTTCCTCAGAACTCATCACTAGTGGAGATGGTTTTGTTGCCGACAATCGAGGGACATTCAAGTTCGACTTACCGATTAACCAGTACACATCCCCTCCTTATCTGCATATTCTTGTAGAATCAGAGGATGGTGTTTTATTCAGCGAGAAAATTCGAATCGAGCCAGTGCCTTTGCGTTCTGTCAATATTGTGATGGATTCTGAACTTGTTCTTGGAGAATCGCATGAAGTGGAATGGGAGTTGTCAGGTAAGTATCTCAACACAGTGGATAAGATTGAGCGGATTGAGTTTACAGTTCTTACAATGGATTACGAGATCTATCATGAAGAAGTTTACTTTGTCAATTCTTTATCAGGTGAGTTTGAAAGTTCTATCCCTTCAACTTTGAACCCAGGTTCACATCGTGTTGAAATCGTGTTCACCTTTTCAGACGGAGAAACGTACGAGCATTCACAAATCGTTACCGTTCTTTCTTCTCCTCAGGGATTAAATGCATTTGGATTAAACATCCCGCCTTTGGCCATGGGTCTAGATACAATCCTTGTCTTGCTACTGATTGCACACGCAGTCTTCTTGCATCGCAGAAATCCACGTTCAGAGGCGGAATCTGAAAAATACGAAAGTATGGATTTTGAAGAGGAAATTTTTAACGATGTCGAAGATGAACCCATTCAGTTACAGCAAGAAAACTCCGCAGTTGTTGCGACCGATAGCGAAGCCCAACCAGCGTCTCAAATGGAAACTTATCCCATGTATCAAGAGTATCCAGAAGGTTCAGGTCGCAACTGGGTGAGGAACAGTGAATACGAAGAATGGGTTCTTATTGAACAAAATGATTTTTCCAACATGGTTGACGAAGTCTTGTAATTAAAATCTTGAAACACTTTCTCCATCAGAAAGAGTTGAATGCCAACCGAACGTAGTTAACTCCCCATAATTCCGCCATTCATTGAACTCAATGCAACACCCAGAAAAATAATTACCAGGATGACAAGAACAAGCGCAGCCAGAACCACAAAGATGACTGCGCCGAGACTTACTCCGGTCAAGATTTTCATTGTACTGTCAAATCCACTTCCCTTTGCTTGATGAGGCTGAGCGGGTTGGAAAGATTGACTTGGTTGAATCGATTGGATTGGAGGCTCTCCAAACTCGAATTCCCCATCACACAAAGGACACTCAAAGTCTCCATATGCATCATTATCAAGTTCGATGGTGGCCTCACAATGCGGGCAATCCAACTCAACCATACATTGAATGACGACCGCCACTGAATTAAGTATTGGCCCGTTTAATGCAAAATTTTTGTTAAAAATACAGTGCTGAACACCGTTCAGATGAGGTATTTATCCGTGCCAAATTCCAGCAAACGTACGGTTTTTGTCGTCCAACTTTTTATTAAGTCCAATTTTTTACAATCAGCATGGCACAAGGCCACAGTGGGAAAATCCGAGCGTTTCTGCTGGCATTTTTGATGGCCACTATCAGCATGAGTGCGTCTCTACCTTCGTGGGAATTTTCAACTCTTGAAGAAAAATCCGCGTTCCAGACATATTCGACAAACAGTACTGTTGATCTTGTTTTAGGACGC
>DAIUCF010000068.1:0-8466 GCA_036846305.1 Candidatus Poseidoniaceae archaeon
GTAATAGGAATAGATCTAGGAACAACAAACAGCTGCGTAGCAACCATCGAGAACGGAGAACCCGTTGTCATCGCAAACGCAGAAGGAGCAAGAACAACCCCGTCAGTCGTAGCATTTGCTAAAGACGGCAGTGAACGTATGATTGGTGTGACTGCTAAGCGGCAAGCAGTAACCAATACTGAACGAACCCTTCTGTCGGTTAAGCGACACATGGGGACGGATTGGAAGACCAACATCGATGATACAGACTACACGCCTCAAGAGATTTCAGCTTTTATCCTACAGAAGTTGAAGGCAGATGCAGAAGCATATCTGGGTCACGATGTAAAGCAAGCAGTGATTACGTGCCCTGCTTACTTTACCGACGCTCAACGAACAGCTACCAAGGATGCAGGACGAATCGCAGGTCTTGAAGTCCTTAGAATCATCAACGAACCGACCGCCGCAGCTCTTGCTTACGGAGTCGATAAAGGCGAAGACCAAACCATCCTTGTTTACGACTTGGGAGGCGGGACATTCGATGTATCCGTTCTTGAAATCTACCAGGTTGACGGCCAGCCGCAAATTGAAGTAAAGGCTACTGCCGGTAACAACAAACTTGGTGGCGATGATTTCGACGACCAAGTCATCGACTGGATGGTTGCTGAATTCAAGCGTGACACTGGCATTGACCTGTCGAAAGATGTTCAAGCCATGTCTCGATTGAAGGAAGCAGCAGAAAAAGCGAAAATTGAACTTTCGGGTACACAACAAACTCAAATCAACCTACCGTTCATCACCATGCGTGATGGACAACCAGAGCACATGGATATGACGCTCAGTCGGGCTAAGTTCGAAGACCTCATCTCCAAGCATATCGAAGCTACAATGGGTCCTACCCGTCAAGCTATGAAGGATGCTGGAGTCAAAAAGGGCGATGTCGACAAGGTCATCCTCGTCGGTGGTTCAACCCGTGTTCCAGCCGTTCAAGAAGCGGTCGAGAAGGAAGCAGGTAAGGCCCCATACAAGGGGATTAATCCTGATGAAGCAGTTGCCATGGGTGCTGCTTTGCAAGCAGGAATTATCTCCGGTGATGAAGGTGTTTCTGATATTCTTCTGCTTGACGTAACGCCGTTAACACTCGGTATCGAGACTCTAGGCGGAGTTATGACTACCATGATAGAACGTAACACAACCATCCCTGCTCGTCGCTCGGAGATTTACTCAACAGCATCAGACAACCAACCTGCGGTGACCATTCATGTTCTTCAAGGCGAGAGAAACTTCGCAAAAGACAACGTTACACTCGGTGAATTTACTCTAATGGGTATTCCAGCAGCGCCACGTGGTACGCCGCAAATCGAAGTTACCTTCGATATCGATGCAAACGGAATTGTTAACGTCAGCGCCAAAGACATGGGCACTGGGAAGGAGCAATCTGTGAAAATTGAATCTCAAACCTCTCTCTCAGAAGACGAAATTCAAGCGAAGATTAGTGAAGCAGAGAAATTCGCAGAAGAAGATCAACTCCGCAAGGCCAAGGTCGAACTTCGTAACATGGCAGATCAGGTTGTCTATCAAACACGCAGAACTCTTGATGAGTCTGCAGATAAACTCGACGATACAGATGTTAATCCTGTGAAGGAACATTTGGATGCTCTTGAAAAGTTGGTTCAAGACGACGATGGTAAGCCGCTCGACATTGATACAATCGATGATGCAGCAATTCAAGCCAAAGTAAAGGAAGTCGAAGAAGCAATGCACGCTGTTTCTGCAAAACTCTACGAAGCAGCTGCAGCTGAAATGGCAGAACAAGATGGCTCAAGCGAGGATGGTGACATCAACGTCGGTGGCGACGATGTTGTCGATGCTGACTTTGAAGTGGTCGAAGAGGACGAAGATTGAGACAACCTCGAGCATCGTTGACCTTATGTCGATGAGTTTGGTGGCCGTACTATGAGCGATGCTCCTCTTCTCAAAGACACCGACCGCACGACCGGTCGCAGCGCTTTGCAGAACAACATCCAGGCAGCTATGGCTCTTGCAGGTGCAGTTCGCTCAACTCTTGGGCCTCGGGGTCTTGACAAATTGCTAATAGATGACGATGGCCGAACCTTGGTCACCAACGACGGTGTCACAGTCCTTGAGTCTGCAAAAGTTGAACATCCAGTTGCTCGAATGTTGATAAACGCCTCTTCCGTTCAAGATAAGATTGCCCGCGATGGTACGACATCTACCGTTTTACTTTCAGCAGAGATGCTCCAAAATGCCTGGCACCTGGTAACTCAAGATGTCCATCCAGCAGTGATTGCTCGCGGATTCCGTATGGCTGAAACCTATGTTCACGAAGAACTCGATGAACTGGCGATTGAATCAAAGCAGGAGCATCGATTGATGGCAACTCGTACATCGTTGGCTGGCAAAGGACACCACTCGATGCAAGTCCTGTTGTCTCAACTGGCTGTAGAGGCAGCTGAAGTAATTCATGTCCCTTCTCCAGATGGAACTGTTGCAGACCCAACGCGAGTCAAGATTTTGCCACAAGCCGGTGGAAGCATCAACGATACACGTTTGGTAACTGGTTTGGTGCTTGCTAAAAATCGTATACATGAGGACATGCCAAGAGCGGTTGGGGCGGGCAAGATTCTCCTTGTTGATGGAGGAATTGAACGTCGTTCGTTGAACAGTGATATGAACATCAAGGTTACTTCGCCGGGCGTTTTAGATAGTTTCCGAGCCAAAGAAGTAGAGTTGCTTGTTGAACAGGTAGAACATGTCAAATCTTTGGGCGTCAAATTACTTGCCTGTAAGGAAGGTATTGATGATGAAGCAAGAATCATGCTTGCTGAATCGGGAATTCAAGCCTTTAGGCGGGTAGCTCGTTCGGATCTAGATCTGCTTGCCCGTGGATGTGGAGCAACCCTTGTTTCAGAGGTTAAACGTGCTCATTCATCAGACCTTGGCGCATTTATTTCGAGCAAGAATGAGAAGTGGGCTGGTGTCTCGCATTGGGTTGTCGAAACCGAAGAGGGCGGGGCGACATTGATTGCCTGCGGCAGTACTGAGACTGTAGTAGGTGAAGTTGAGCGATGTTTCGCTGATGCTTTAGGTGTAGCCTGTCGAATGCTGGAAGATAATCGTCTTCTTGCTGGTGGTGGTGCAACGCATGTTGCTCTGGCTCGAAAACTACGTCGATATGCCGAATCTATTCCTGGAAGAGAACAACTCGGCGCTGAGGCCTTTGCCGATGCATTAGAAATCATTCCTCGAGTATTGGCAGAAAATGCTGGTTTGGACCCAATTGACACTTTGCTGCTCTTGGTTGCAGAGCAGGTAAATGGCGGCAGCCAATCGCATCAATTGGGTTTGGATGTCATTGAGAGGAAACCAGTGAATGCCGTAGAAAATGGGGTTTTAGAACCGTATTTAATTACCAGACAGTCAATTGCTGGCGCCACAGAAGCCGCCATCTCGATTCTCAGAATCGATGATGTTCTTTGGGCCAAACAAGACCCCTCAATGCCGGAAATGCCCGATATGGAATGAGTCTTGAAACCCCAACCATCCCCTAAATATCGGGTGATTGATTCAAATAGGGGGGTGGAAGAACATAATTTGATGGGAACCGATAGTCAAACCTGTGTTGGAATCGATGATATTGCGATACATTTCCCACGATTATACATGGATATGAAGGATTTCGCAGAATTGCGAGGTGCTGATTTTGGCAAATTAAACAAAGGCTTGGGTCTTGAGGCTATGGCCATTCCCGATGTTCACGAAGACACGGCAACGATGGGTGCAATGGCCGTAATGCGTATCATTGACCGTAATGGACTGGACCCAAACAACATTGGGCGAATGTACCTCGGAACAGAATCAGCTTTGGACGGTGCAAAACCAACTGCAACCTACATCGTTGATATGCTTACGCAACGTTATCAGGACAGATACGGAGATGACTGTTTTCGAAATTGCGATGTTGTCGATATGACGTTTGCCTGTATAGGTGCTGTTGATGCACTACATACAACTCTGGACTGGGTTGCTCGCTCTACAGAAAGCGACGAACGCACAGGAATCGTAATTTTTTCTGATAATGCCAAGTATGCACTTGAATCTTCTGGAGAATATACCCAAGGTGCTGGCGGTGGTGCGTTGTTGATTCGTCGTAATCCACGTCTTCTTGAGATTCCCGATTGTATTGGTGTTTCCACTACCCCTGTACACGATTTCTTCAAACCACGGCGTGAAGTGAGCATTCGCTCAGTTATTTCCAATGTTCTTCAACTTGCTCAAGAGACCGGCCAAACAATGAAGAAAGGACTCATTGAACGAATGATTCGACATTTACCAGAGTCAACGGTTCGCAAATTAGGAATTTTCGCCCATGGCGAAGAGAAGGTGAGTGTCCACCGCGACGATCCAATCTTTGATGGTCAATTTTCTAATCGGTGCTATCAAGCAGCAGTTCGTCAGGCTTTCCATAATTTTGCTAAGAAAGCCGAAAACCAAAAACGCTACAATAACGAAACTGATGAACCATTAACTGAACAATGGTCACGAATTATCATGCATTTGCCCTATGCCTTCCAGGCCAAACGCATGTTCCCCGACATATTCCGACATGACCGTGTGGGCACTGAGATGTGGGAATCCATTGCAGAGCAACTCGGCCCAATGCCGGAGGACCACAATTCTGAAGACCCTCAAATCATCGAAATTTGGGAAAAGGCAATGGATGGATACAGGAGAGCCATTTCTAAGACACCTGAATATATTGAATTCCATGCTAGCCGTATCGAAAAAGGACAGCGAGCCAGTAGCCTGATTGGGAATCAATACACGGGTTCTATTTTCCTCGCACTCATGTCAACGTTTGAATCGGATTTGGAGGAAAACAGTAATCTGGATAACACGCTGTTTGGACTGTGTGGTTACGGTTCAGGTGCTAAAGCGAAAGTGTTTGAAGGCAAGGTGAGTCCACGTTGGAGGGAAGTTGTCTCTCGTTGGCATTTGTTTGAGCGGCTTGCAGGGCGTGTTGCTATCGATCACATTACCTACGAAAACCTGCACAAAGGGTTGCAAGATGACAGTGTAGTCACGCCTCAAGGAGAGTTCGCACTGGTCGAAATTGGTGATGAGGGTGTTGATGAGGGCGCTCGAAGATACCGGTGGGTCGGCATCAACGGTTGAAACCGGTTACGAATTTTTTAGATTGGTTATCATTTCATCCACGATTCGATCAAGATTGAATTTTGGAGCCCATCCCCATTCACTTGCGGCAATGTCATCTTCAATCTCTTCGGGCCAAGAATCTGCATATTTTTGCCGAATATCTGGATTAAATGTACAGGTGAAGTCAGGTAAGTGCCGTTGAATACTTTGAACTAATTCTCCAACTGTAAATGAACATCCAGAGATGTTGTACCCTCCCCTTGATTCACTTAATTCTTCTAATGGGAAATTCATTAATTCAATAGTGGCTCGAATCGCATCATCCATATACATCATTGGCAATTTTGTGTCTTCGCGAACAAAACATTCGTAATGTCCATGTTCCAGAGCATTATGGAAGATTTCTACTGCATAATCTGTTGTACCTCCGCCAGCTGGCGCTTTGTATGATATAAGTCCAGGATATCGAATCCCTCTCATATCAATGTCAGAAGTCACTGCTAATTGTTCGCCAACGACCTTTGTTTTTCCGTAGACTGTGGTGGGATTTAGGGGAGTTATTTGCGGAGCAATCTTCGGACAATCTGGGCCAAAAACTGCAATCGACGATGGAGAAAATAATCGTGCGTTATTTTCTCTCACTGCAGCAATCACATTTTCTAGTCCATTAACATTGATTTCCCAACACAATTTTGGATTTTTTTCTCCTGTGGCGGATAGTAGTGCTGCTAAGTGATAGACTTCGGTAATTTGTTCTTTATTCATCAATGCCTTGATTTCGTTTTTGTTCATTACATCAAGAATTTGGCATCCTTCAGCTTCTCGGATATCGGTGGCAATCACAGCCTCGTGGCCATGTTTTTGTCGCAGGGCCTCTACCAATTCTGTTCCGATTTGACCCAATGCTCCGGTGACGAGGACACGTCCAGTTGCTGGGTTCATGGCCATAGACATTGAACGCACCTCTTGATTCTTCTCTCAAATCCTCATGACTTTGATTATTGGATTTTAGAGGTATGTTGATATGGGAGGCGCGACGGCCTAAAAGCCCGTTGATGTGCATGAAGTACGTTGTTGTTAGCGGGGGAGTACTTTCTGGTTTAGGGAAAGGCGTCACTGCAAGCAGTATCGGAGTTCTCCTAAAAAGTGCGGGACTGCGAGTCACTTCTCTAAAAATAGACCCTTATCTTAACAGCGATGCTGGAACAATGTCTCCGTTTGAACACGGCGAAGTTTTTGTTTTGGACGACGGTGGCGAGGTTGATTTGGACCTTGGAAATTATGAACGATTCTTGGATATTAATTTGGGTCGCGACAACAACCTTACTACGGGTAAAATATATTCGAAAGTCATAGAGGCAGAACGTCGAGGGGATTATCTTGGAAAGACAGTACAAGTTATTCCCCATGTCACAGATGCTGTTCAAGATTGGCTGGAAGAGGTCGCTCATCGTCCAGCAGATGGCACCGAAAAAGCTCCTGATGCATGTATTATCGAGTTGGGGGGTACTGTCGGTGACATTGAGTCGGCACCTTACATTGAGGCATTGCGCCAGTTCCAATTCCGAGTAGGTCGTGAAAACATTACTTTCGTTCATGTCTCGTTGGTTCCCGTAATGGGCCCTGTTGGGGAACAGAAAACCAAGCCAACTCAACATACAGTTAAGGAATTACGAGGCCTTGGAATTACCCCGGATATTCTCGTCTGTCGTTCTTCATCTCCATTGAACAAAGAAACACGAGAAAAACTCGCAGCGTTCTGCCATGTTTCCCCAGAAGCAGTCATGTCAACACACGATGTTCCCAATATCTACCACGTCCCTCTAATGCTCCATAGCCAAGGGCTGTGCGATATTCTCGAACTTGACTGTGAAGCAACATCGCTGTTGGAGGATTGGAAAGTTATGGCTCATCACCTTGATACCCTGACTGAAGAAGTTCACATCGCGATGGTCGGAAAATACACCGATTTGTCTGACGCCTATCTTTCGGTTATCAAGAGTCTGCAACACGCAGCAATGGCGGTTGATCGTAAACTGGTTATCAATTGGATCGAGGCAAGCCATCTTGAGTCCGATTGGAAAGATTCAGGCGAACGAGAAACTGCGTGGCAATTACTCAAACAATCATCAGGGGTTTTGGTGCCAGGTGGCTTCGGAGACCGTGGCGTTGAGGGTAAGATTTTGGCTGCAGAACACGCTCGAACAACGTCAACACCTTACCTCGGAATTTGTCTTGGGTTGCAGGTTGCCGTGATTGAGTTTAGTCGCAATGTTTTGGGATTCGAAGGTTCAAATTCTACTGAATTCGATGAGCAATGTAAAAATCCGTCAGTTGTGTTCATGCCTGAAATTTCCAAAACTCACTTGGGTGGAACAATGCGCTTAGGAAGCCGGCCCACTCTTTGGCAAGTTGATTCTTGTGCTATTCGAGGACTCTATGGTGAGGGCGATTCTGTGGATGAACGCCATCGACATCGATACGAGGTAAATCCAGACATGATTGAATCTATTGAAGCCGCAGGCCTCATCTTTGTTGGTAAAGATGAAACAGGACAGCGATGTGAAATTTTCGAACTTAACGGCCATCCTTACTATGTGGGAGTACAGTATCATCCTGAATTCAAGAGTCGTCCGGGTCGTCCTAGCCCGCCTTTCCTCGGTTTACTTCAAGCAGCAACAGGTCAATTGTAATCACGCTTCTTCGACTCGAATTAATCGCGTCGTACGAAAACCTTGCAATATTTTCATAAATCTCTTTTTCTGGAAGACTTGGTCTAACTCCACTTCTCCAGTATCGATGCGAACTGCGTTGAGGCCAATTAATTTCGCTGGAGTGGCCACGCCAAGGATGTTGTCAATCCCAATCATTCGCAGTACGTCTGGCGAGAGTTGAAGATTGCCTCGGCCGATAAGGAAACCTTGCCCTCCCATCGGAGAAAGAAGTAACAAACGTGGACGAGGATTTCCGTTTTCATCGACGTGTGAAGAGAGGATATCAAGAAGTTGCTGCTCGTTTAAATCGGAGTACAATTTGCGTTCTCCATTGACTAAAGGACCGAGAATATCGATGCCGAGAAGTGTAAGTTGGTGGCCACAGAAGTCTCCCATCCGCCGCAATGTGCCGCCACTACCCCAAACGACCATCAAGTCATTTTCCGATGAAAGTAGTGATTTGACATGTTGTGCCAAACCTTCGATGGTATCTGCTTCACTGGTTCTTTCGACTTGCTCTTTAGCACCTTGCATAAATCGTGGGCTAGATGGAGTCCATGCTTCACCATACATTCGAACTTTCCATACGCCTTCT
>DAIUCF010000069.1:0-7802 GCA_036846305.1 Candidatus Poseidoniaceae archaeon
AGTTCCATTCCGGGTGTGACCAGTTGTGTGAGAATATGGGCTGCGTGTAAATGTCGTTTGAATGGCGCTTCAAAATCTGCAATTGAATTCTCGATAAGTGGCCCGCCGGGTGGTCCTCCAGCGTTATTTATGAGGATTTGAACACCACCTCGTCGTTCAATCAATTCAGTCACTGCTGTCTTTAACGCATGTGTTTCTTCAAGATCGAGAACTAAGGCATGGTGACTCCCGTTTCCCAGTGATGACATTTCCATACAGAGTTTGTCTAACGCTTGTTGGTTCCTGGCACATACAGTGACGTCTGCTCCAGCTTTGGCCAACATCTTAGCAGTTGCAGCACCGATACCTCTGCTGGCACCACATACAAGTGCATGCTTGCCGGATAAAGCGCTGGTCGAATAAGGGTAGTCGGTACCGAGGAGGTCCATGCTACCGGCAACAGTTTCTCTTCAAAGGCTCTTCTGTTGTTATAGCCAATCAAGAATGGCATCGAGTTCGACCAACCAGTCATCTGATGCGACATCAATTATTGAGTAATGGTCGCCTGGTAGCCATAATTTTTGCACATCCGCACCTCGAGCGGACATAACTCGTGAGTAGGTCTCAGATTGTTCCTTAGGAACATCAACATCCTTCTCGCCGTGAACCAGCAGAACTGGAGATATTGGTGGGTGTTCAACAGGATTCAGTTTTTGCCAAAGCGATGGATTCTCGCTGGGGCTGCATCCAATCCACTTACGAACTGCATCACCTTGGTCAGAAAGTTTGGCCTCATCTGCGCCTATCAAATCGGTCAGCGGGGCTTGGGCAATTGTCAGCCACGGCTTTCTTTCTGCCTTGGATGCAAGCAATAGTGCGAGTTGACCTCCAGCCGAATGGCCCATCACCATTGAACGTGTAATATCTATTCCCGGTAGAAGGGCAAGTTGGCCCCAGGAACGCAAAACATCGGATAGAGTGTCCATCCAAACGCCCTCATCCCCCTCACTCCAGCCTTTAAACTCAATATTCCAAGCTGCTACGCCGGCTTCTGCCAAATCCTCTGCAATCGGCTTCATCAGTTCACTGGTCCATTGTGTCTTCCAAAACCCACCGTGTATCAGCATAATGCAAGGTATCCCAGCGTCTTTTCGGAATGGAGACGGGTCATCTGGCATATACAAGTCGGCATACTGCCACTCTTCTGCCCCCCATTGCATACGGTCGACGGTCATCGATGGATGCTACATCCTGTTGTCTATCACCCTTACTCACAAATTCGATACAATACTTGAATACGAAGGTCTGTTAGGGTCGTCTATGACCAACATTTTGGATATTGAGTTCGACACTATGGATGACGGAGCGACAACCTTGAGAAATCTAGGTGATTCTACTACTCAGCAATGGGTTGTTGTGAATGTCGCCAGCGCATGTGGATTTACTCGCCAATATGCTCAATTACAAGAAATTTCATTGAATGACGGAGTCCGAGTTGTTGGCTTTCCATGTAACCAATTCGGAGGGCAAGAACCAGGCACACATTCCGAAATCTGTGCTTTCACCGAATCAAAATATGGCGTAACTTTCCCACTGATGGCAAAACTTGAGGTCAAAGGAGAACATCAGCACCCATTGTTTGCTGAGTTAAGCCGTTCTACCTCAGCAGACGGTCAGACAGGTGATATCAAGTGGAACTTTGAAAAGTTCGTGATTGATGCCGAGGGCTCAGTTCGTCGTTATTCGAGCCGCGATTCACCTTCAGATGTGTTGTGAAGTTGCGTATTTATCAAATGCTCCAGGTCGAAACACCCATCGCATCTCATCATCATTATCGTAGTAATTCTTAACTCGACTATCGTTTGACATTTTTTCATGGAAAGCAATCAATGTTGGATAATTTCCAATCATGTCTGCAGTAATGCCGTCGAATTGTCCGGAGAACATCATAAAAGTGTCCATGAAGGCTTTGATATCTGCAATTGTCATGTCTTCAGTTTCTGCGAGCCATCCGGTTGTTGAACGCTCGAAAACCGCTGAGATGTTGTTGAGTGCTGTGTCCATACTACCGCCTTCGTCGAACATGGCTTTCCGAGCGGAAATTTTTTCATTGATGTCTTGAAGTGAGAATGTCGGCATGAAATGTTCTCTCCAGCCGTTGATGACCTCGACTAACTCGTCGACCTTGGCACGTACATAGAGGTCCTTAGGTTCAAGTCCAGCAAGTGCGGCAGTATATCGAAGTAGTGCGTTTGATTCAGCAACTGTTCCTTGCGGTGCTCGAACAATGGGCAGGAATCCCCATGGTAATTCTCCCTGCTGCTTTAGTTCGGTGTACCCATCCCAGTCAACGACGGTGTTTTTCCAATCAAGACCGGAGATTTCGAGACAAAAGCGAGATGCTTCAGCAAATCCGGGTGAAGAGAAGTAGATAATTTCGTACATAACCGTCGGTCAATGGTAACGCACTTGAACTCTCTGTCGGACCTCGATGCTCATGGACTTACTCGTCGTCGGTCACGTGGGAACAACACAGTTTCTCGAACATTCTTAGCACCGGTCAATTTCATCAAGATTCGCTCAACACCGAGGCCCCAACCTGCATGTGGCGGGACTCCATGTCGGAAACCTGCAACATAAAATTCGAATTCTTCTGGGTCGAGTTCCATCGATTTAAGATTTTCAATCAAGATGTCCATTCTGTGTTCTCTTTGGCCGCCAGAGGTAAGTTCGTCTCGTCCAAAGTTAAGGTCAAAACCTCGACTAAGTTGACGACCAGTAATGCCATCTTCACCCTCGACATGGTGGATGTAGAATGGTTTGAGGTCCATTGGCCACCGTGGGAGGAAGTAGAACTGAGGCAAGTCTTCAGCGAGTAAATCTGAATTTTCCGCATCGATATCATCGCCCCATTCGATTTTACCACCCTTACTTTGTATTGTTTCTATTGCGTCACAGTAGGATAGTCGTGGGAATGGAAGTTCAGGTACAATCACTTCAATTGCTTCTTCATTTTGTGTCGCTCGATAAGCATTGATTGTAGCAATGTGCTCCTGAGATTCCGGATCTTGTGCAACACACTTCCACATGTGATGAATCATACGTTCCAGTACACCCATGACGTCTTCATCGTTTGCCCACGAACACTCAATATCAAACGAGATGAATTCATTCAAATGTCGGTATGTGTCATGCTTTTCTGCTCGGAAAGCGGGGCCAATTTCAAACACTCGTTCTAGACCTCCAGACATGCACAACTGTTTGTACAATTGAGGTGATTGATTTAGGAAAGCGGGCGTATCAAAATACATCATTGGAAACAAATCTGTACCACCTTCAGTGGCAGTAGCCACTATTTTTGGTGTATGAGTCTCAAAAAACCCCTCTTGTATCAAAGCCTCTCGACCGAATTGCAGTATCTTACCCCTGAGGTGGAACATAGCGTTAACATGCGAACGGCGAAGGTCAAGAAATCTGTTGTCCAAACGGGTGTCTAAAGCGACATGAACGGTGTCGGTAACGCCGAGTGGAAGCGGTGCTTCCGCTCTTGAAATAACGGCGACTGAGGTGGCCACAACCTCATATGCAGGTGGCGGAACTGGCTCGCCCTCTTTCACCTTGGGAGGACGTTTTTCGGAAACGGTTCCGGTAAATTGTAAGGTCGACTCTCGAGTCATTCGCTGGACCATGTCGAGAGCTTCATCACCCACATTATCCCCTTTGAGAAAAATCTGAGTGGTGCCTGTACCGTCTCTAAGGTCAACAAAGCATATTGCTCCTTTTCCTCGGTTTGCTTCTAAAAATCCTGCTACTTTCACTTCTTTACCTACGAGTTCGGCCCCAATGCTTTGAATTTGGCCGAGTGTATGTGTGCGGTATGCCGTCGGAACCCATGTGGTCATGGTTGCGGGGTTGGGGATGAGAACATCAACCATTCGTATGCAAGGGCTGGACAATTCCCACTCAAGTGGGGCATCAACGGCCATTTTATTCACTATAGGAATATTCCGTGAGATAAATAAGCGGTTTATTCATATACACTGGTCTAAGCGCCTTTGACATGACTGGAGACCTTTTCTCATCCGAATCAGTAACTCGTGGCCATCCTGACAAACTATGTGATGCCATTTCAGACGCCATAGTCGATGCATGTCTAGCCATTGACTCAAATGCTCGAGTTGCCGTTGAAACATGTGTCAAGGGCAAGGAAGACAAAGGCTTGATTGTCTTGGCTGGCGAGGTCTCTCTCAACGGTACTGTTCCAGACTACGAAAAAGTAGCGCGAGATGCAGCTGCTGCCGTCGGCTACACATCACACGCCATAGGAATGGATGCTACAACCTCCGAATTTACCGAAGTACAAGTTCACATCACTACTCAATCTGCGTACATTGCGCAAGGTGTCAATCAAGATTTGTTGTCACAAGGTGCAGGCGACCAAGGTTTGATGTTCGGATATGCTTGTACCGAAACTGAAGGTTTTGAAGACTTAAGAGGGCGTTACTTTCCACTTGCTGCTGCTTTATCCCAACGACTCACTCGGCGTTTGACAACGGTTCGTGAACAAGGAATTTTGCCTTGGGCAAGGCCAGATGGAAAATCCCAAGTGACCGTAGAATACGACGATAAAGGCCATATTTCGCGGGTACACACAGTAATCATCGCCATTCAGCATGATGATCAATTGAAACAACAATTTGGCGATTCGGAGGATGAAGAACTGAATTATGTCCGCAAGCAGGTTTTGGAACATGTTGTTCGTGAAGTCATTCCCGCAGAACTCCTTGATGACGATTGCACTCTAGTCGTGAACGGAACCGGCCGATTTGCAGATCCTGGGGGTCCTTATGCAGACGCAGGATTAACCGGTCGAAAAATCATTGTTGACACATATGGTGGAATGGGTCGTCATGGTGGTGGAGCCTTTTCTGGTAAGGACCCCTCCAAGGTTGACCGCTCTGCTGCGTATGCATCTCGTTGGGCAGCCAAGCACGTTGTCGCTGCAGGATTAGCGACACGATGTGAAATTCAATTGGCTTACGTGATTGGAATTGCTGAACCGGTAAGTGTGCGTGTGGAAACATTCGGAACTTCGATTCACACGGACAAAGAAATTGCTGAAAGAGTCAAAGCAACATTTGATTTCAGACCTGGTGCTATCGCTCGAGATCTCAACTTGCTCAATCCCATTTACTCTATTACTGCATCAGGTGGCCATTTTGGACGGGTTTCGGGTGCAGATGGAACTTTCCCTTGGGAACAGATTGACCAAAGTCGAATAACAGCACTTCTCGGTTGACAAAGCACTTTTTTTACGGCCCGTAGGGCCGATTCACTCAAGTGGTATGTACGAGTGGCTAGGCTTGGTCTTATGTCGTCTCGCTCAATTCGTGCTGTCGCCTTTGTCCTCGTACTCTTGTTTGCAAGCATGTCTCCTTTGGCCATTCCTGCTCAAGCCCATCAGAGCATAATTTTGTCGACTGATACTTCACATGTTGTACTCATGCCGGGCTCCGCTGGCAATGTGACACTCACCATTGAAAACAATGCAACAGCGATTGAAACATTCAATGTATCGGTTGATTCGGCCGGTCTTTCGAATCTTTGGAACATCAGTGCGAGTGAAGATACAGTTGAGAATGTCTTTCCTACTTGGAGTAAAAACACTACGATTATTGTGCGTTTAGCCGAAGGTGCTGTTCCTGCCGACAGTGGTTCTTTCGACATTCATGTCACAGAACCAGATCAAAATTTCACTAGCGTGATTACCATCTATGTTTCAGTGGCACCATCGTATTTGCCTATCCTCAATCTTGCGTCAATGGGAGGTCCATTGGTTTCGATGGATTCGGGGACAAATACAACGTTCACAATCGATGTTGAAAATCTGGGTTCTGTTGAAGATACGCTTCTTTTGGATGTAGAATATGAACCTGATTTGGCAGCATGGTGGGCTAATTACACCAATGGCTCAAGCAACAATTCTGGAAATAACACCGGCAACAACACCGGCGGTAACGGCTCGGGCAACAACACAGGTGGCAACAACACCGGCGGCAATGGAACTGGTGGCAATGGCAGCGGCTCAGGCGGCAATAACACAACCATCATCTCGAATGTCCTAATGTTTGGAAACAGTTACACATCGTTCAATTCCTTACATTCGATTGTAGAAGCACTCGGCATCTCAAATGCAGATGCATTAACTGGAGGAGGAAAAACGCTGGCTGGACACTGGAGTGATGTGAATTCCAGCCATGTGTCAAACACGACGTTAAGGAACGCCAACATCGATTGGGATTACGTAATTCTCCAAGACCAAAGTCAAATTCCAGGCTTTAATCGAACCAACGCTGATTGGATTGCGAGTAAAGATGCAGCTGTCAATTTGGCAGATGTTATCGGTGATGAAGGTGGAGAATCGATTTTGATGATGACATGGGGTCGACGAAACGGCGACGCAATGAATCCTACTTTGTATTCTAATTTCTCAGTCATGCAAGACCGACTCGAATCTGGATACATGGATTACCACAGCAACATTACCAACGCAGGTCACACCGTTTGGATGGCACCGGTAGGACTTGCTTTTGCTCATATCCACGACAATGTCGTAGCAGCAGGTTTCAATGCCTCGGTGACTGGAAATACATTTTATGACCTTTACAACGCAGATGGTAGCCATCCATCACTCGCCGGAAGTTACCTTGCAGCATGTGTCCTCTATGCAACCATGACTGGTGAAACACCAGTCGGCTCTAACGATACAGTTGCTCTCTCCTCCTCGTTGAAGTTGGAATTACAGCAAGCCGCTGCTGCCACGGTTTTTAATGAGACATCCCACTTAACATATCCTTGGCAATCGACCACTACTACCGCTTCAATGTCTTTGATGTCAAGTCGAGGACTCGGAGGTGGAATCCCGAATGGTTGGAGCGTTCAATGGGTTGATGACCAGTTCACCAACATGCCTGCTGGTTCGTCGTCAACAGCAAATCTTCATGTTTCAGTACCTTCAAACGCTGCTCCTGACTACTACGGATTTAGATTGTTTAGTGCATCGACGGGTGGAAATGTCTCTACCTCTACATTATTGGTTGTTCAAGTTGATGAAGAGCATAATTTGAGTATCGTCTTCTTAGACCAAAGTTCAGCATTCATACCGGGCCTTTCTACTGACACAGAAATTCAGGTGACCAACACTGGAAATGCCCAAGTAGATTACAACTGGGCCTTGGAACTGATTGATGGTCCTTGTACCGCATCTTTAGCTACCGCTTCTACACCGGGGTTGTCTCCCAATGATGTTGCCAACATACAATTTCAAATCACGGTTCATGAAGAAGCAACAAAAACCGATGATTGTGATTTGAAATTGGATGCAACGGGAGATTCGACCTCCCAACAGCATTCAATCACACCGTACTCTTTTACCATTGATATTGATGAGTTGGTCGCCTTTGAGTTGGTTGCACCGATGAGTTCACTTGAGGTTACACCAGGTAGTCCAATATCTTACGAAATGCGAATTTTAAACAACGGTAGTGAAACCGTGAATTTCTATCTCGATGTAATGACTCCATCGGAACTTGAAACTGCGTTTGTTTCATCTTCAAGCGTAGAAGTCGCTCCGGGTGGAGTCGGTGTTTGGACTCTGACGACCGATGGGGTGTCAGGTAACCAAGGCATTTTTTCGCAATTATTCTCGGTTTCATATCTCGGTCAAACCTCACATTCAAGCCTCGCTATCGATGTCCTTGGGGTGGAACAAGTTGCATTGCCCCAACATCATCAGTTATCGGAGATGTTATTTTGAAATCATA
>DAIUCF010000070.1:0-7721 GCA_036846305.1 Candidatus Poseidoniaceae archaeon
GCCTTGAAGGCTGCCCTATGAGTCCGACGCGCCACCAACTACGCCACCCCGGCTTATCTCACGCCTGTCGCGTACCCCATTTCAACCATACGGATGAAAAGTGATGTGAAATCACCGTAGCCTTCATGCACTCAACGCCTCACGGATGTGTATGGTTGACCTTAATACCGCAATGGCTGCCGCTGCCGGTGATCGGCAGAAAAGGTTGGCTGATGAGGGTAAAGAACGTAAAAAGCGCCGCAGTGGTAGCGACTTAGGTATTGAGCCATTTGACCCAGTCAAACATGTGACTAAAGAGAAAGCGGAAACGGTGTCTATGTGGCTTGTGCTTGCTTTTTCAGTCGTCATTTCGTTGCTAATGCGATATGTACTCATGCCGAGAACAACGGTTGAAAAATCGGATATTTTATATCTTGCTCCACTCTCTGCGATTTTGATAATTCCCCAACTTCATCGCATGATTTTACCTGAATCGCTGAATGAGAAATACACCAAAGGAACATGGTTCAAAGCTGGGTTCTTGCACACATTCACATTCTTAGCAATGGCTTTACTTTTGGTGAATCCTCCAATGGGTGACATTGTAGCACCACAACTTTCCGATAAATGGATTCTTGTTCAAGACGAAAACGGCGAACTTAATTTCTCAGATGCAAAGGGTGAAAACTCTGTTTTGACATGGGAGGTGAACTCAGGGAGCCGCTTGTCTGGTGATATTTGGTTGCTGTTTGGACTTGCAGATAACCTCAATGTCGAAGGTGCCAACGTCACTGTTGAATTGACCAACAACGCAGGCACTGATTTAGCAATCACCAATAATCTCGAATTCTGGGATGATAATGCGGATGCTATAAGCAATAATTCTACAACAAAATCCGGAAAATCACGATTGGTTCCACACGGTGATTTGGACCAAAAGTTTGCACTTCAACTTGGCACGGATCTAAGTGTTGGTGAGCATGAGATTACTGTGACTATTGTAGAACAAGGCGACCCTTGGGAAAACACTCGGGTTTACGAGTGGACCTTGAAAGTTGTAGAGAAACTACCCGTTCAAGACGCCTCATGATAACATGTCGCCATGTGCCACTAAAATGGTATTTAACAGGTGACTGATGCGACGAATGTCCCGTTGTTCTTGGGTTACTTTTTGCAATTGTTTCCTTCTCAAATAATGAACCAATGGGGCAGCAAAAGTCCAGCACATGATGTCGAGGGTTCGATTGATAACGGTCGTCATAAGACTCCCTGAGTTCATGGTATAGTGTCTTTTTAGATGTCCCCTAAAGTAAAAGTGAAAGTGAAATTAGACTCTTAGATGGGTGACCAGTCTTGCAGTGAGGGCGTCGAGTTGAATTTGTTCGCCCCCTCCTTCAACAAGGCGGTAATCGACTTCAGCCATCCATTCAGTCATGTCTAGTTTTGCTTCTTCGCTAAGAAAATCTGCAGTGTAGAGTTCTCTGTGAAGTTGATTGACAAAATCAGTACCCGCTAAACCGTATTTGTCAAGCAGGTCTCTTAATCGTCTTCGAGCAGCATGAAAGCCGTCATCTCTGCATGCCATGAGATATTGGTGTAGGGCCTCCGGAGGGGCAGTAGCGGATGTTTCGTAAATGAGGTCACGGTTTACGTTCATGCTAAGTGCTGCTGCCACTTGAAGCCCAGTTAGTGCTTTTCGAAGGTCGCCTTGAGAAATGCGTGTGAGTGCTTCACTGGCATCGCCGTCCAAAACAACGCCCTCCTCAGAGGCTACATGACGAATTTGAGCATCGACATCCGCATCAGCCAGAGGCCTGAATCGAAACACCGCACATCGAGACTGAATCGGTTCAATGATTTTTGAAGAATAATTGCATGACAGAATAAAGCGGCATGTTTCAGCGTATTGCTCCATGATTCGTCGAAGAGCACCCTGTGCATCATTGGTGAGGGCATCAGCTTCATCGAGGAAGATTATTTTGAACGATGCTTGGCCGTATGGTGCGGTTCGAGCAAATTGCTTCACTTTCGTTCGAATGCTCTCCAATTTTCGTTCATCAGAAGCGTTCATTTCCAGCAGGTTTCGGCGATACTCTTCACCAAACACATCCTTGGTCAATGCCATTGCAGCAGTCGTTTTTCCCGTTCCAGGCGGTCCAGCGAAAAGCAAATGTGGGAATTCCTTTTTTTCAGAATAAATGGTGAGTCGTTGAACAACTGCAGCCTGACCGCGAATTTCAGTTACGGACTGAGGGCGGTGTTTTTCAACCCAAAGTTCGCTCATGGGGAGTTGTCGTTGACGAGCCTCCTTGAACATTATCCTTCGATAACGATGAAATAAAGTTTGAAATACGATAGAATTCATCTTTGCTTGGCTTCGACATCTCATGTCTCCAAAGCGAAAAGACAGTATATGTCGCAGGGCTTGAACAGACCGAGCCCCATGCCACGCGAGACTGCCCCCCGTCGAACCGCATTATCCATTTTCCTTGTATTGATGTTCTTGTTTGCTGACTTAATGTTGCCAGATGCGATTCATTTTGAAACCCAACTTGAAGAGCAGCAGGTCGTTTCTTATGTTACGACATACGATTCGGTTTTGTCAGATACTTACATCGAGGATTCAAGTCCGACGGCGAATTATAATCAATCAGCGGTAGGTTATGTTGGGGTTTCAGATTTAGGTTCAGAAAGTAGGTTGTTGTTTGAGTTCGCCATGAATTACACTTCAAGCGACACCATCCATTCAGCGACTCTCAATATTTCCTGCAGTCGGGATGGTGCATTGTCCCCTGACATCAAGATATTTGCAGCATCCACCTCGGCATGGGACTCTGGCACTGTTAGTTGGGACTTTTCTCAGACCGGAAGTTCGTGGGCTCAAAATGGCGCAGATGGGGTCACAGATCGTGGCGATTGGGAGCCACCCTTTATGGCATCGACAAATGGAACCTTTTCCTTGAATGTCACGAGCTTTGCTCAGCAAGCGGCCTCTTCAAATGAGAGCAAATTTACGATATTGCTTTCAGGGTTAGATTCGAATTACGAATGTGTACTCTCCGAAAACCCTTCGACCTTTGAACGCCCTCAACTCGTTATGGTTACTTCCTCGACAGCTGCTGGCGACGGAGGTTCGGTCACCCCTGATTTTGCCGAAGATGGCCAACCACTCATGACCAACGACTTCATCCTAACAGCAGATACGACCCCAACCCTCTCCTATTCTTCACTGGTAGGGCAGCATGTCGAGTTTCAGCTTTCATTGGATGAAGAATTCAAAAGCAGTTCAGATCTTGATTGGCACTATTCTACGATGAACAATTCGTTCTCAACCACACTTACCAGCGGCTCATACACCATCCCAACTGCTGATAAAATCGACAACGGTACTAAGGTGTTTTACCGAACCCGAAGCATCGACTTTACCGATACTCTTAGCAATTGGTCATCGACTCAAAATTTCCTTCTCCCCTACCACTCTGTCACGGATAATGGCGACCAGACTGCAAGCATAGATGTCGACGTTGATGATATGGGTCTCTTTGCCTCATTTATTGAGGATTCTTATGCAAATCAACTGAGTAAAAACAACCAGTATGGTTTTTCGAGCACCATGGAGACAAGCGTTACATCCAACAAGGAATCATTGATTCATGTACGGATGAATCTTGCACTACTTGGTCTACCACTAAACGCAACCATTGTTAACGCAGAATTGAATTTAGAGCGTGATACCTCCACAAACAATCCGATGCTTTCCATGCATGAAATGACTCCTGGTCAATGGCTTGAAAGTGATATCACTTGGAATCGTGGAACGAGTTCCATGAGTTGGGAAAACGGGGGTAGGGATTTTGCCTCGATTGCGTCTGCCACTGGCTTGGACGGTTCCCAATCCAGTTCTCAGTTTGCATTCGGTTTTACCGATGTATTACAGACCTGGGTTGAAAGTAACACAAACGAATCCGCAGATTTTATGATTACAGCGCGTGGAGTTGACGACCCCTATTCTTCTTCTGGTACACAATCAGCATCCTTTTTCAGTTCAGATTCTTCTGACGACGCTAAAAAGCCATCAGTCTCCATACGATATGCTTGGGGTCAGAATTCTCCTTTGGCCAGTGTATCCTTGACAGGACCTTCGCATGGTGAGGCTGTTTGGAATCAGTCCGGTCACAATTTGACCGCTAACCTCACCCCTTCCCTTACTTGGGTTCATGGTTCTGTAAGCCACGAAATTGTACTGCAAATGGCTACTGATGAACAATTCCGAGATGTCACTTGGGTCTCCAATTCAGGTGTCGATAATGATTTTTCTCCATCTGATGAAATCTTGAATCTAACAGGAACGAATGCACTCGATTCGGGAAATATGTATTTCTGGCGAATGGCTTACCTGGATTCAGATGGCCGATTCGGCCCTTGGCAATATTCAAATTTCCTTGTCAGTTCTCTCGAGAGCACTTGGCTTGGAGATGACCGTTATGAGTTTAGGCTAAAGCACGGAAATGGTACTTCAAGCGGTCTTTATCCCGAGTGTCTTGATACCTACATTGACAGTGGTACTCCAAGTCAAAATTATAATGATGAATCGAGACTCTTGATATCGTACAATACTTATCCAATTGAAACGTCAGTTTTGCTCAACTGTAATCTGCGATCAAACTTACTTCCAGCGGGATATGCCATAGATTCGGCTTATTTGACCATGTATTTGGCAACCAACCCCTCTAATTCACCTACCATTGCAGTATGGGAGAGTCTCCAATCCAACTGGAGTGATTCAGACGCCACATGGAGCACTTACGACGGCACGAATTCATGGGCAACTGCAGGTGCTAAAGGTTCTGAGCGTTCGTCATTACTTGATTCAGTCCAGATTGACTCGTCGACCTATTCATCCGGAAGCAGTGTCGAATGGAATGTTACTTTGGGCGTCCAAAATGCGATGAGGTTCAACCAGAGTGCCGATTTCATTCTAGGAATGCTTGGTGTGGGTACCGGTTCGAATCGTCAAGTTCATCTGCACCCTGGTTCCTCTACAGTTAACTCATTGAAGCCCGAGCTTCGGTTTGTATATGTTCCCGGTTCTGACGCAGTACCATCTGAGCCAGTTCCTGTGACTCCACTTAACGGTTCATGGTCGATGGGTAGCGGAGTTGACCAAACTCCAATCTATCGTCCGACCCTGTCATGGTCTTTCGCGAACTCTGCAAACGTAGGTGGATGGGCAGTACAACTCGACACATCTCCAACTTTTGAATCAACTTCTCTTCAAACCAAGACCTCATGGAATGATGGAGGATTTGATGTCTTGAATTCTACTTATACTCCTAACGCAGATTTGGCAGATGGTGAATCGTGGTATTGGCGGGTTCGGGCAATTTCGATAACGAACCAAATAGGCAATTGGTCGAATTCTTTTATGTTCATGCTACCTAATCTGACAACGTGGCAAACCTGCCCAGATGGTTCGTGTTATTCTTTGGAATTACATCATCGTGAAGCACTACCTGCAATGAATCTCCCAAACTTCGTCGACACATATGTTGTCGAATCTGGTACAGGTTCGGGTACGTCTCAAGCCTCCTCAACGCAGTTGAAAGTTGGAGCAGTGAACTATAATCGACAGGCTATGTCTCTCATCCAAATACCTCTCGATTCATTCCCGCAACCAACCAATGCTCGAGTGACGAATGCTCAACTAAATTTGTATGCCGAATTTGGTTCCTCAACTGGAGAACCCGTTGCAGTTCGGCCAGTGTACCAAATGTGGAACTCTTCAGCCAATGCCACGACCTACGACGGTTTGAACAATTGGTCGATAGCTGGTGGCCGTGACATTGGCGTTGATATTGGCCCCTATGTCGATGTCAAGAACTCCGTAGGTGGAGGATGGATGTCTTGGGATGTGAGTGAGGCTGTGCAGTCGACGATTGCTCGCGGCTCCTCGACCCTCTCATTGGCAGTTTACACTTCAAACAATATTACTGCATACACGACTTCGCCAAATGTGATTTATTTCACTTCTACTGAGGGTGCATCATCCCAGCATCCTTGGTTGAATCTAACATGGTCCAACGGAACTGGTTCAGTACCTGCTGATTCCGGCTCGAACATTGCTCCAATGAATAATTCGATATCTTGGAACACAACATCTCATGCTTTACTGCCTGATAAGACTCCGCTCTTTACGTGGAGCCATCCTAATCCGAGTTCAGTCGATGCTTGGAGAGTTCATATTTTTGCCAACTCTACTGATGACATGGCTGGCAGGTATACCTTCGATTCTCGAGTTCAGTCCAGTTCTTTTGATTTGACGAACCTAACTTTCAGCCCGTCGAATGATATTGATCATTCCGATATCATTCGTTGGACTGTTCAACCAATACTGGCAGGAATGATTGGTTCACAGAGTAACTCTACGATTTTCTATGTACCTAGTCCTTCGTCAGGTGAAGTGAATTCGAGCCACGCATGGGCCACATTCCAAGAAGGAAACATAATTGATGACCTTGGATATCCATCCGTCACACAAGATACCTTTGTCAACCAAGGCGACATTTATGCAAATAATGGTGCATCAACATTCCTAGCAGTTGGTCGCAGCCCTTCAAACACAGCACTCAAGGCAAACACGTTGATGGAAATTGATTTCTCCTCTCTACCTCTTCCTTCGGAATATGAGGTGACGAATGCAACTCTTTCAATCACAGTTGTCAACGGCTACAACGATATTTTCGTCACTGTTTCCGAGATGGTAACCAACTGGAGTGAATCCTCGTCATGGGCATATCCCGGTAACAATTCTACATCTTGGATTGGTGCTGGTGCCTATCATTCACCAGATTCTAATATACCCGAAACTGAGGGCTTTTGGATTAACACTACCGGAGAATTTGAGATTAACGTCACGTCCTTACTTCAGCATGCAATAGAGCGCGGCCAAGAAAGCCTCAATATTATATTACAACCAGAGGAAATCCAAAACCGTGTTGAGGGTACCTACTACATTGCCAGTAGTGAGAATTCTATCGTGTTGAATCGTCCGAAATTGACTATGACATATGAGCAGACCTCTCCTTGGTCGCCAAACAGTCCTGTGAATCTCATACCTGCAGATGGCGCTACTCTGTGGAATAGCTCTTCGCCTATTCCATCAGGACAAGATACATTTGTCTCCAACTGGTCAAGTAGTGATACCAATCAAACACGGTGGATTATTTGCAGTTCTCGCAGTGCTCGGATGATTGACCCCTATTGCGCTGACTCCAGTTCAATCAGTGCATCGAACGATACAAACATCACTTGGGATTTATTGAATTCTACTGTACTGGTTGATGATGTTGAGAAAGGCGACTTCTGGAACTACTGGAGGATTCGTGCAGACCAAGGTGGCCGTATTGGCCATTGGTCATCGGTCAACAAATTCCGAATACCTGAATCGCAAGGACTCTCTGATGGCAACGGGAACTATTCTTTATCACTCTCTCGCGGTTCAGTCTTCACGAACACTGGACTAGTCCCCTCGGTACCAGATGCTGAAATTTCATCTTCAGTGACCGGCAATCTCGGTTCAGCGAATGTGATGAACTTGGGTACATCTGCATCCGGGTCCGGCGAAAGTCAGCTGTACTTTGAATTTGATCTGAGTTCAATGCCTTGGCCATCTGCAATTACTCCAACTTCTCTGCTCTTCAACTTGTACCGAACGAGCGTTACAGCCACCACATCTACCACAA
>DAIUCF010000071.1:0-7655 GCA_036846305.1 Candidatus Poseidoniaceae archaeon
TGTCAAAAGGAATGACTAAACAGCCGTGTCCACCTTGGTAAGGTCCAATTTTCAAAATATTTGGCTTCACAGTTCGATAAAATCCAGTCCAGTGAAAATGTTCGAATGAGTTATGCAATTCACAGACAACTGTTGACATAGCAGAAACCCAATCATCCTCATCCTCGAGAAGAGATTGAATCCTATCAAACACATCTTCATGGATTGACACAGAATCAACTCACGTTGCTGATATTTGATAACTTGCTTTATTCCTTGCATTTAGGCGTATCATTACAATACAAGCTTGGTTCAAAATGGATGATTCGTGGACTAAATCAATTGAAAGGATTATTTGCGATATGAATTTGAAAACTCATCCACAAGGTCAGCAGACTCATCCACCGCCACCACCTCCGTCACCGCCGTCACTTCTTACGACAATGACCTGTCGGTCGACGGAATGTGGAACTCCATACAGGTTTTGCATGACACGGCAAATCTCCACTCCCTTCTTTGTAGTCAAATCTATAATTGAGGCAGCGTAAGTACCATTGAGGAAAATTTTGATGCTGCCTTTACTTTCTTTGTCAGATGTAAACTCCCAGCTTCGTTTCAAAATCGAAGTGAACAGCTTAAATCTGCCAGCATAATATCTCTGCTCATGCTTGATAGATGTGAGTTCATTCGGGTAAAACTCAAGTTGTTTTTTCTCTCTCCAATGAAGTAGTTTCATCCTCTTGTTGACATCGATTCGTATGCCATAAGCAGATATTTTTTCCGGATAAGGGTGGCCAGAAATCGCTCTTCGCTGGATTTCTCTTCGATCCGCTACTTCGGCAATTACGAACCCTAGAGCTACGATCAATGCGATGATGCCAAAGGTGGGGATTGAAAGTAAAATGACGACAAGCCAACTTGCAATGTTTTGTACAGTTAAGAAATTCGAATGTTTTCCTAAAACGATTGGCTTCTCAAGGAGGTCTTTATTTTCATAGAGCAATGTTTCGTCACACATTTCACATAAATATTCTCCAGATAGGTCATTGTCCAATTCGATTTCTTGGTCACAAAAAGGACAAAGAATACGGACCATGGCACCATGAGCAAAACCTCATACAAAACCCAATCCCCTATCCGATTAATACTTTCACGCTTCGAAGCTTGTGACTCAGATTATTAACCACCATTTGAAATGATGAACACCATCGCAGAACCATGGTCGAGCGATTTCAAATACAATCCCGCTCTCCTTTTGAGATATATCACATCTTAACCGGTTTGGATAAAACTCCTGAAATAACCGTTGATTGCGAACTGTTTCTGCCCGAAGGTGAAGGTCCATTCGGATGCGTAATTGCTCTGCATGGAAGTAGGGGTTGGGCATCTCATCACCAGGACCACATCAGTGGTTGGCTCGATGCTGGTCTTGCTGTTTGCAAAGTGAACTCCTTCTCCTCAAGGTCGGTTGATTCTACGGTTGACGATCAACTCTCAGTAACTCATGCGATGATGCTTGTCGACGCTTTTAGAACTCGTTCCGTGTTAGAGCAGAATCCTGAAATTGGAAAAATCGGAATTGCAGGTTGGAGCCTTGGCGGAACTGTAGCACTGTATTCTGCTTGGTCCCCTGTTATCGAGATTCTTGGAACTCCTTTTAATGCTCATTTACCGTTTTATCCAGCTGCTCATCTTCGCCCGGAAATTCAAAATTGGTCAGAATCACCGATTTTAATTCTTCATGGAGATGCAGATGATTGGACTCCTCTCCATTTTGTTGAAGGATTGATGCCTCAGCTGCCAAACGCTAATTTGCAAGTCTATCCGGGGGCACACCACTCTTTTGATAGCGAGATGGAATTGGCATATCTACACAGGGCTGTTCATTTGAACAAGCGCACTGCTCGAATCGAAAAGAATGGCTCCATGTCTGGGGAGTTATTTCTCGGCATCCGATTACCTTTGAATCAACGCTGGCAGAGACGCTGGGTTATCCGAATCTTACGTAATAGGGGCGCTCATGTTGAAGGCCATCCAACAGCGCGTGAGGATTCTCTGGTTAGATCTAGAGCGTTCTTCACGGAACAACTTGGGTAATCCAAAAGGTCGGCAAACATCTGTGGTTTACACATCATGTTGCCTCCTAAGTTACATTTGTGCTTCCAAATCATAATGGAGATGAAAGTTTTTTCATCTTAATCACAATGGACGAGCCATGAGTGCATCTGACTTGTATGACAAATTGGTGGAAAAATATCTCTCGTCTGTAAAATTCACCGGCTTTTCTGCCGAATCACTCCATTTCTTCGATGATTACCCAATTGATTCAAGTCTATCTCCAGAATGGTGGGACCATCAAAAGTCGACTTACGAAGACTATTTGAAACCGGAGTTTCATGATTTACTGAGAAGTTTGATCTCGGTGGTCACTTGTTTTGATAAGGGATTGGAGGCAGATGTTGCAAAATGCCTCGGTCGAACCCATGATGCGTCGACTCGACCCATACCTTACCGATGGGCTGCATTACACTCAGCAAATACCGATAAGAGAATCGATGTTCAATTCTTCATTAATCTAACATCACTAGGCCTTCGTGTTGGAATTTTTTCAGGCCATCATGGTTTTGATACGAACGCTTGGAATGCTCGTCAAAAACGAATCTATTCGAAGAGAGTTGAAATTTTTCAGCGATATCGAGAATTGCAGGATTTAGGTTTTGAAATGTTACACACGACAAAGAGCGACCATGCCTCCAAATCTCACGGGACTCGATACACTCCAGAAAATCATGATGAACTGTACAGCAGTATTGCTAAGTTACAGCAAATTAGTTTCATCAAAACTCTCGATGCCAAGAACATGAACTCCGATGAAATTTGCATGGAAATATTGAAGATATTTTCTGACACACGTTCTGTCTACCAATTACTTCAGTCATCCAAGTATGATTCATACAAAAGAAATTTAGTTTGATGTGGATAGTAAATGAACTGAGTTCCGTTGTGCTTGCAGATTCATCACCTCCATTACCAGTTGACGAGCCCTATGAACTAACGGTAGAATTCCTTTATTGGTTGACCAATGATTCAACAAACTAGACGAGTAGGGCTAAGTATTTTTTACCCCTAGCAGCAGGACGATACATGCGCTTGGGTATGTATTTGGTTACAGTTTTGTTACTTGCCATGCCTTGGGGGCACATTATCACCACGAACGATGGACTCCCAGGTCACTCTTTGTCCGATTTTGAAAACGACTCAATTCAGTATGCGGCTCGCACCTCATCGTATACCGTCAGTCCATCAAGCGGATGGACAACCGGTGGAGAAGAATTAACGATTACAGGAAGCGGTTTTTCTGGCTTGGCCTTTTCGAACACAACGGATGATGGAATCAACCATCAATGGGTCGAGTCGACGATGGACTATTCCGATCAAGCCGGCGTATGGAATGCTGTTGCCGTCGATTCAAATGGTCATATCCATGTGGTGCAAATTAAGGATGGAAGTTACCAAATCCGTCACAGTGTGAATGACGGAAGCGGTTGGATTTCGAATGGTATCAATTCTTGTGGTAACACATATTGTTGGGATATCCACATGGTCATTGATGATAATGACCACATACACTTGGCCTACACAACATACACCCAATGGGATGAAACCCTCGTTTACATGAACTATAATGGAACGGCATGGACGGATACTACAGTCTCAAACTCCGCTCATTTTGGGCCAATCGGTATCGCAGTTGACTCGAGTAACAATCCACACATTTCGTATGCTGCCGACGGAGCAGATCAATGCGGCAATGGTCTTCGCATTGCCTCCTACACCGGAACCGCTTGGTCATACGACATTGTTGAGGCTGGAGACAACCGTGGTTGTGAGTCTGCCATTGTCATTGATGAAAGTGATAATATTTACATCGCTTACCAAGACCGTAGCTCATCGAAATTAAAGATTGCAACCGACAAAAGTGGATCATGGGACTCCTATTTGGTTGATACAGGAAGTTACCCGAGCGATATTTACCCTGGTTACATGGCGTCCATGGCCATGGACGGCCAAGGCCAATTCCACATCGCTCACTTTGATGATAAAGATGATGATTTACGATACTCAACGGGCGCTCCCAATAGCCAGTGGACGACCACCATCGTTGATTCAACGGGGCATACTGGACGAGATCCTTCAATCGCAATCGATGCTGCTGATCAACCCCATATTGTCTACCACACTTGGACGGGAGAGAATCTAAAATACGCAACAATCGATTCGGTCACATCCAATTGGACCGTGACCACAATGGCGAATGGTGCTGATGTTGGCGAGGGGAACTCTATTTTCATCGATGACAGTGGGGTTATGCACGTTCCGTTTAGCGACACAACAAGTAACGTGTTGAAGTATGCTACAAAATCGACAGGCCTGAGCCAAACGAATGAGATGAGGGTCCAATTTGGGCAATATGGTTCCGTTACAGGGACCGTGGTCAACGATACGACCATTGTCGTGACTTCACCTTTGGCTGGGCAAACTGGGGACACGATCAATCTTACCCTTTGGGACAAAGATGGTGCGAGCCATTCAACAGGCGCGTCATTCACCTTCATATCTCCAGATGACTTAGATAGCGACGGTGTGCTCAATGCCGATGACGACTGCCCTAACACTGCCGGCGACTCCACTTCCGGCGAAGTCGGCTGCCTAGACGGTGATGGCGACGGGTTTAGTGATTCGACAGATTCTTTCCCAGCAGATGCTTCCGAATGGGCCGATGTAGATGGTGATGGAACCGGTGATAACGCCGATGCATTCCCAAACAATGCCAATGAAACACTTGATTCCGATGGTGATGGTGTTGGCGATAATGGTGATGTTTTCCCCAATGATGCCAGTGAAACAAATGACTCTGATGATGACGGCGTTGGCGACAATGCTGATGCATTCCCCTATAATGCTCTTGAATCACTTGACTCAGACGGCGATGGTGTTGGTGATAACGCTGATGCGTTCCCGAACGATGGAACCGAAACGGTGGACACTGATGGCGATGGAATCGGTGACAACAGCGATCCAAATCCTTTAATCGATAACAATCTTGATTCAGATGGCGATGGATATGTAAATTCAATCGATGCATTCCCCTCAGATGTGACGCAATGGAACGATTCAGATGGTGATGGCTATGGTGACAATCCACTCGGCAACAATTCTGACACTTTTACCAACGAGTCTACTCAATGGGCAGACAGTGATGGTGACGGATTCGGTGATAACTGGGGCAACAACTCTTGGAACGCCACTCGATTGTTCATTTGGCCAGGCCAATTCGTCGAAGGAGCAGTCTTTGGTGACCATTGTCCGGACGAATTTGGTAATTCTTCTCTCGAAGGTTATTTTGGTTGTCTTGATGCCAATGGCAACGGTGCTGCAGATATTTATGAGACGGTTGTTTTGAATGGCACAGAACCAAACTCAAATCAAACGAATTCCTCTGTACCTCTTGACTCAGATGGCGATGGTGTTGATGATGTGTTTGATGTCTGTCCGGGTACTGTAGAGAATGGATACGTTGACATCGATGGTTGTCTAGTTGACCAAGATGGAGACGGAGTTGACGACTTAAACGACGCTTGCCCGGATACTAAGCCAGATGTTTCTGTTAATGTTAATGGCTGCGTCGTCGAGAACGACGAGGGTTCAAGTTTCCTTGATTCACTGAGTTCAGGTGACCAAGGAGCAGTCATACAAACGGTCGGTTTCGGAGTGATTATGCTAGCATTGTTTGGTTTCCTTCAAACCAACATGGTAGCTGCTCTACTCCCCGAATCAATCCGTTGGATTCGCGTGTTCCGGTCTGATTCTAAACTTAACAAAGAAGAAATACGTGAATTGGAGTATCTGAAATCACTTGTCCAAACTTACTATCAAGATTCAGATGTACTTAATGACGAGTTGTATCAACTTAAATCAGAACTTACTGCACGCTATACCAACAGTGAAATTAAAAACGTCACACGTGAAAAGTTGAATGCCCTCATCAACGATTTACTTTCAATGGATGCTGCTGAACTACACCATATTGCTCACAATGACATTTACTTCGGTCTTGGTGGTGCCCTTGATACTAAACAGCGTGCTGAATATTTATCTCAAGATTCTATGATGCGGAGCAATGATTCCAGCCACATGTCATTGTTTGAAGAAACTGCAACTCAAGTGATTGGCGGTAACCCTTCAAAGGAACTTAGTGGCCAAATCAATGAATCTGATGGTTTTGAATATCTCGAATATCCTTCCGGAAGCGGCGAATGGTTCTATCGTAACCGCTCGACAGGTGAATGGATGGAATGGACCCATTAGTTGGGCGTTCGTGCCGCTAAATTAGAACACCTGGAATGTACTATTTTGGTAGGTTCTTGAGAATTCTAAGCGTTGCGCTTTCACCCGTTGATAGACCCGAAATTCGACGTAAATCTGCGACTTCACTCCACGCCTCGAGAAATCGCTCTTCCATCCAAGCACTGAGGAACCATGGGTGAATGTAGGACGAACGACATACTGTGCGAGTATTTCCGAGGTCGGCAGCCACAGTATCAATGACAGCTAACATCGTTTTGTTTTTATCAAATTCAGTAACTGGGACCACCCAGTCACCGTCGGTCGTAAGTTTGTTCATTGACTCAACAATGGGGAGTGTTCCAAGCCATTGTTTCATGTCGGATTCTGTTTGCGGCCGTGATAAGAAAGCCAAACGTTCAGCACATCGGTAGGTTGCCCCCCATGTTCGGAAATTCTTTGCAGTAAATCCTTCACCACTTGCGGAGCGAATATATTGATTGATGTGTTCAGCTTTCAAATCAACCTCGTTGCCAGCATCAGAGATGTACATGAAAAGATCAGCATCCTTCACCCCGAGACGATTTGTGCGTAAAATGAGGTCAACGAGGTGGTCATCTTCGATGGTTATTTCCCAATCTTTGTCAGATTTCCCCGTGAATGTAAAAACAGCATCATGTCGGCCTTCTGCGGTATCTCCTTTGATGTGTTTCACATGCATTGACTTGAGTGTTGTTAGACCGTAAGATTCGTTCGCCTTGGCGTATTCGTCACTGCCAACCCGGATGTTGTACAAGTCAATAAGTCGTACAACGAGGGCAGAGACAGTGTGCAGTTTCATTGAACTATCGTTAAGATCACGCTCGACCTGTTTACGCAGACGTGGAAGTTGTGAGGCAAAATAGACCACATCATCGTACTTCATCTCCGTGGTAATTTCAGTCCAATCGGAATGGTAGCGATATTGGAGTCTGCCTTTAGAATCAAGGCCTGTTGCTTGAATATGCCCCCTTGCATTGGGGCAAATCCACACTTCGCTCCATGCTGGAGGCAAACGGAGTGAATTCCATCGGCCGATGAGTTCTATCTCGTTCACCAGTTCACCGTTTGGAGTATGGTATTGCCATTCATATTGGCCTTCTTCATGCGCTATATTGACGCGAGTCACACCGTTTAATGAGGGGTCACTGCGAACCAATGTAGCTCGCCTCAATGCTTCATTGGAATCCACTGGCACAAATCAACGGTTGGCCAAGGGGAAATGAACTTAGTGGAGATATCCTCACCTGTTTCGTTGACAAGAACGTGCAATAGATTCAGCCTCAGCGTTT
>DAIUCF010000072.1:0-6993 GCA_036846305.1 Candidatus Poseidoniaceae archaeon
TCATGGTGAACGAGCCTCCGACCAACCATCCATATATGAGAGCATCGGGTTAAACTACTGAGGATGATGGAAGGTTTAATGTCCATTTATCGCTGAAAAACACCGCCAAATGGCGAATCAGTGAACTTCCGATGCTAAAGCAATCGGTCTAATGTTTCAGACTCGAGACAGATTCTTACTTCTCCAAGCGTGAGGCCCAGTCTAGGCGACTTCGGAGATGGAGAGCCATTCAAAACATCCATTGATAAAGCAAAGTTGACCCCCGGCGCTCATGGAAGGCGCAACAGACCCTAGGCAACTTGAACACCGCGCTTTCTACAAACTCGGTTTGTTCATCCATGACTGGCGCAAAACAATGTTCGCACTTGGTCTTGTCTCGTGTATTTTTATGACCAGTTTAACCGCTTTGGGGGCAGATTGGGCTGAAGGTTTTGGCGAAGATGATGTCGAATCGGTCAATGCAGGTAATTTAATTTCTGAACGATTCAACAATGAAGGTCAAGAATCCGGTCAATTTTTCCGCTATGTGGTGTATCACCCAACTCTTAACGATTCAACTGATGAATGGCGCAATGCAGTTGTCGAAGCGTTATCTGACTTTGAAGACCATCCCGATATTTCGATAGAATACTCATGGGATGTCGAACAGGTCGACCGTAAAGATGTCGTTGCAACAGATGATGAAGGAAACTATGCCATCAACACCGTGCGATTTGATACCAACCGCAAAGATGCTAAAAGCATCATGACCGATCTTCACGATTCTGTATCGGTCGACGAACCATTTGAGGCTCTGATGACCGATGGTATCGCTATTGACTGGACATTCGATGACCGAATCAAGAAGGACCTCATCAAGGCAGAATTGGTTTCAGGTCCCCTTTCACTCTTAATCCTTGGAATCGTTTTCGGCTCAATTGTTGCTGCATTATTGCCAGTTGGAGTGGGTATAGGTACTGTTGCTGCAGCAATAGGGATGACCATTTGGCTCTCCAACGTCACGGATGTAACAGTGTATTCGACAAACATCATCTCCCTCATTGGCATTGGCGTTTCCATAGACTATTCGCTGTTCTTAGTCAACAGGTTCCGAGAAGAACTCGCCAGAGGCCATGATGTTCGAACCGCCACTGCAATGAGCAGTGCAACCGCCGGAAAAGCTGTATTTTACTCTGGCATCACCGTAGCCATTGGCCTTATGGGCATGTTGTTTTTCACGAACACAAGTTTACCCTCACTGGGCATTGGTGGCACAATTGCTGTATTCATAGCAATGGTTTACTCGACCATTTGTCTGCCGGCAGTTATGGCCATTCTTGGTCCAAATGTCAACAAATGGAAAGTTCCGTTTGCTCTTGATATGTCAGCAAGAGACGATGGCGTTTGGGCACGTATTGCTAAGCGAGTTATGGACCGCCCATGGACGGTGCTAATCCCAGTTCTAATTTTGTTGCTTGGCGCTGGCGCGCCGTTCCTTTACGCTGAATTTTCACTTTCTTCCTGGCAGGCTCTGCCACCTGACGACGAATCTCGCCAAGGCATGGAACTTATCGATGAGCAATGGCCAGACCAAGCGGCAAACTCTATTGCCATCGTGATCGATACTGCTGGTGAAGACCCTCTTGCAGAGGAGAACCTACGCACAATGCATGCCTACATCAGTAGTCTACTGGCTGACGATAGGGTCTCGGGAGGAATCGGGGTTGGCCTACCTAACCCCGCTATGAGTGCGCAAGATGTTGTTGATTTCTGGGCAGCCCCCAGTGAATTTCTTTCCCCCGAAGACAACATGACGCGTGAGAGTCTTCGTGCAGCTTTTGTCGGAGATAACGCCACACTCATTTCACTCCAACTTGTCGGAGCACAAACCAGCGTTGATTCTCGAGAAATGGTTGAGTCCATTCGTGAAAATAGAGATGATTTCCTCGAAGATTTTGGTGGTGACAATGACCGGCTGATGGTTGCTGGTTTTGCAGCATACAACGCTGACAATTTGCGAGCCATTGCCGATAATTTGCCAAGAGCACTGGCTTTCATTCTAATAGCCACTATGTTTCTAATCTTCCTGCAGGTGAAATCAGTAATCATTCCGGTAAAGGCAATCGCCATGAACATCCTGTCAATCTCAGCATCATTTGGTATGCTCGTGTGGGTATTCCAATGGGGATACGGTGAATCGCTGCTCAACTTCACGGCTCAACCCATCGACTCAGGAAATCCTGTCATTATGTTCTGCATTGTGTTCGGTCTGTCGATGGATTATGAAGTTCTAATGTTGTCTAGAATCCACGAAGAGTGGGAGAGAACCGGAGACAATACGCTTGCAGTGGCCAACGGACTGCAAAAGACAGGTGGACTTATCACCGGTGCAGCAGCCATCATGGTGGTTGTGTTCAGTGCATTTGGTTTGTCATCTGTGGTCATATTGAAGCAAATCGGGTTGGGTCTTGCTCTAGCGATTTTAATCGATGCAACACTTGTACGAGCACTAATTGTGCCTTCAACAATGCGTTTAATGGGCAAGTGGAATTGGTGGTCTCCAAAATGGATGGAACGAATGTTTGCATCAAAGGAACTACCACTGGTGAACAGCGAACAAGAATCCGAATAGGTTCTACAGTGAATCTTGGTTGTTGAAAAGTTTTGAATGGTTCGCACCTCTGGTCGTAATATGGCACGGCAAGGAATTCTCATTTCCCTCGTGCTACTCCTGCTTGTTTCGATAACATCAAGTTCAGTTCTTGCACAAGCTCCAGTCGATACTCAACCGAGTTCGGAAAACTCAACCATGTATCTCTGGGGTGATTCGTCGCTTGCCAATGGCGATTGTATGGCACATTTTTCCTCTGACGATTCAACCGATGTGGGGTACGGAGAATTTGATGAAACCGAAAACATAGATTTCTCTTGTTCTCTTGACCAGCCATTACTGGAGGACATGTATCTAGACCCAGAGGGTTCAATCAACCTCCAGCTAGGCTTTATGATTCAATCTTCTGAGAACAGTGGTGGAGATGAACTGCTTGTTTCACTCCGAAAAGATTCCGAAATTTTGGCACAGCAAGAATTCACTTTCTCTACATATTCAGACGAACAAATATCGTGGCAGATTGAAATTACCGAAAACATGACGTTTTGGGAGGAAGGTGTCACTCCGCAACTCAATATACAATTCAACAAGCCAGGTCCTACTGCGCTGGAATGCTTGAATCCACAAAAAGCACTGGCAGGATGTGATTCAAAATTCCGTTTGTATTATTCTGATAACTCAGAAGGATTGAATGTAGAAGGGACATTCCCCATCATTAACGCCTCAGATCCTGCCGCTGTTAATCCGAATGATTCACAAAACGATGATGAGGCAGTAGCTATGTCAGTAGGGAGTGGTTCTCTTTCAGCCTTGTTGTTCTCGCCTTGGTTTATCGGACTTTTCGCATTTGTAGGTTTTGTGACGCTTCAACGAGACAGGTTCCAGTTAGGGATGGTTCTTGAAGATGAATCGGATGAAGCTATTTCTGGTAATTCCTCTTCGGATGGAAACACCCTTGTTGACAGTTATCGAGCTCGTGTTCTTACTCTATGCGCTCTTTACGTGGCACAAGGAATCCCATGGGGCTTCATAACAATCGCTTTTCTTACCTTCTTGGCTGACAAAGGAGTTGGCGCAGGAGAATTAGCCCTCATGTTGACCCTAGGTACACTGCCTTGGTCAGTGAAATTCCTATGGGGCCCAGTTATCGACCGTTTTCAATTTCCTTCACTGGGTCGACGCAGACCATGGATTCTTTTCGCACAAAGTGGAATGATTCTTGTTCTTGCATCAATGATGTTGGTTTCAAATCCAGAGGAAAATGTCCGGACCATCGCATGGATGTTCTTTGTCTACAACATATTCACCTCACTGCAAGATGTGAGTACAGATGCCCTTGCTGTGGATGTTCTGAAACCTCATGAGATGGAGAAAGTCAACAGTTACATGTTCACTGCAAAGTCGATTGGAGGTATTATCGGAGGTGCTGGTCTAGGCCTCATCATTGGCACACTCGGCATCAAAGCAACCATTCTTCTCCAAATCCCGATTCTCGTAATGATAATGTTGGTACCTCTCTACATGACTGAGCGTCCAGGCGAGAAACGTTTCCCGTGGAGCGAAGGTCAAGGCGGAGAACAACTGAGTGATGAGCAGCGTGATTTCAAGGATATACTTTCCAAACTAAAAATTGCTTTCTCACTACGCTCTGCCAAACTTGGAATTGTTCTGAGTCTGGTCATGTCCATGTCGTTTTTCTTAATTCCAATCCTCCCCCTTCTGTTCGTTCGTGAATTAGGTTGGACGGTCGAACAATTCAACGTTACTAACGGCGGAATAATCCTGCTTTTCACCATACTTGGCTATCTGGTAGGAGGCCAACTTGGTCGACGATTTGGGGGCAAGTCGGTCATCATTTACAGCGCGCTGTTTACCGCAGTCATCACATCGTTATGGGGTATGACTGAATCAATGTGGAGCAATGGAAGTTACATGATGATTATGTGGTCGATTCGAACATTTACTTGGGGCCTGGTTACCATCAATATCTATTCGTTGGTAATGAGAGTCACATGGAGTGAGGTAGGTGGAACACAATTTACCGCGTACATGGCAATGATGAACGTATCCTCAATCATCGGTTATCAATTGACTGAACCACTTGCCAGTCGATTTGATTATCCGACTCTGTTCCTTATAGCCGGTATTTTTGAGACATTGATTATCTTTGGAGCTTTATTCATTGACCCTGGTGAAACGAGGCGAACCCTCGTCCACCATTCAGACCCGATTCGTGAGTAAATCGTATTATTTTCCATTTGTGTCTTGTCTCCGATGGGAAGTTAAGGCTATGTCGAGCAATACGGCTTTTTTTCGCAATTTTTGGCTGTTTATCCCGGGAATTTGAAATACACAGCGTCATATACCCCATGAAGCAATGTTATCATCATGCAGCCCACTCAAATGGACAATGTTGGAGCCCTTCCTCTCGCTAGTGCGATTGGATTTTTCGTAGGAACTATAGGTATCGTGTTACTGTTTATACAGCAATCACTGACCGTATTTTTACCACTGTTACTGCCCCTGGTAGTTTGCTCAGTACTTTGCACCGTTCTGTACAAAATACAGAACGCTGAAGCAAAGTCTGACACACCCAAGGTCAACCCGGTAAGATTTGATGTCATCTGATACAAATGACACACTCAAACGTGCAATCCAATCCAAGCAACTACGCCTTAACATTCGGCTATTGCTTGCGTAACGGAATTTCGTGAAAGCTCTAGATATAGTCGACTTGGCTTATGCTTAATTCAGGCTTTGTTATCTGCTCTATTTAGCACCCATTCAAACATCGATTCGAGACTGGGCTGAAGCAATATCGCATCCCTCGTTAGCACATATTCGACCGTTGGAGGCACTGTTGCATAGGCAGTACGGCTAACTAGCCCGTTTGCTTCAAGTTCCCCCAATCGTCGAGCAACAGTTGTTGAAGAAGAGTCAACCCTCCTTTTGATTTCTGAGAAACGCATTGGAGCCGGATCACAATTCATGACGTAGAGAATACTGAGCATTTTTGACTTTGAAAGCAAAACCAATAGATTATCCACATGGCTTCTAGCCGATTCGCACATAGACTCCATACGCTGTGATTGTAGTTGAGACATAGAAATACGAGTACCATTCTGTTATTAAGAAACAGGTTACAACATTGTTACAAAAGAACACCTCTGCCACTTTTTGACTTATGTACAAATGCAAATAGCCGAGGTCATGATGGCACATCCAGACGGCAAAACAATGAATATAATCGGCTTCTCAAAGCACGGCAAACCCAATCTTTTGAAGAAAACAAGTGTAGCTTATCCTCATGGTTTTGATTCATCTCATAACATTGTGATTAAAGTTCACGCAGCGGCCATCAATCCTGTCGACAAAGCTCTGCTTTCGGGCGACTTGAAACTGGTACGACCCGTTGCATCTTTTCCTCATGTCATTAGTTACGACGTTGCAGGTGTTGTTGAAGAAGCGGATGGTGAGGGCAAATTCTCCATAGGCCAACCCGTATTTGCTCGTCTTTTTGGAAGCCCAAATGATGGAAAGAAAACCCCATGGTACAGAGGTGCAATGGCTGAGTATTGTGTTGCAGATACTGCTAATGTGGTGGTTAAACCTGAGAATCTTACGTTTGAAGAAGCTGCTTCAATTCCATTGGTGGGTATGACTGCACTGCAGGTACTCAAATCATCTGGCCTCAAAGAAGGCGGTTCGATATTCATTTCGGGTGGTGCAGGGGGTGTTGGAACAATGGCAATTCAATTAGCAAAGCATGTATTCAAGGCCGGCCTAGTTGTCACTACAGCATCCAATGGTGAGAAAGAAAAATTTTGTAAGAGCATCGGAGCAGATGTGGTTTTAGATTACAAAAACAATAAGTTCGAAGACGTTTATGGAGATAATAGTGCAGAAAAATTTGACGTGTGTTTCGACACTACTGCGGAAAGTCTCCAAATGACGAAGATTGTCAAGAAAGGCGGACAAATTGTAACAATTGCGGGAATGCCAACTCTCGAAGAAATACGCCGAATCGGTGGTTCAGCATGGATTCTTAAACTCTTTATGAAGCGAAAGGAAAAGCGAAGAGAGTATAAAGCGGCACAAGATATGAACGCATATTGGAACTACCTTTTCCTTTCCCCGAGTCATGAAGATCTATCAACGCTTGCCAACCACCTGGAAAGTGGCGTGATTAAGCCCGTGCTCGACGGTGTTTGGGACTTCCATTCGGAAGATACAGAAGATGGTTGGAAGGGAGCATTCAATCGCTCTTTTTCTGGTCGTGCAAAGGGCAAATGCATTGTAAAAATTGTATCTTAAGCATCTCTAAATGAATGGTGAACCCTCTGTACATTCGTCTCACACTTGGGTAACGTCCAACTCCCTCATCGTTCGTATGGATCTTACAA
>DAIUCF010000073.1:0-6962 GCA_036846305.1 Candidatus Poseidoniaceae archaeon
ACCCGGGTCTGAAGACTCGCAATCTCCAATGCTATCCGTTACACCATGCCCCTTTTTGGGAAAGCTGGCGAAGGTACCCGGATTCGAACCGGGGTCCAGGGATCCGAAGCCCCTGATGCTATCCGCTACACCATACCTCCTTGCTGCTTCACAAGCGACAGCGGCTGCACCAACGTTTGGTAGATGTGCAGCCTCGCCGCTCAAACCCAGATCAGTCGCATTAACTGCGATGACAGAGGGCCCGCTTCAACGAATCTTGTTCATTAAATTCTGGTACCCTCATGTTTCTCACCTGTCCGGATTAGTTACTCCAATGGAGCCATCACGGATAAGTCTTTCGGTTAAATGACCGTTTTCCGGAAATAGAGGTGAGACGCGTGTGCGCGGAAACACATCTTACCGTGCGTGTGCGCGTGACATACATAGAAAGGAAAAATAACAATTCAACCGAACTCTAACGCCAGATATGAAAAATGTATTTTGAAAATATGGAAAAGGTCCGTAAAACGACATCTTTAGACACGAATAGATGCGAAGACAATATAACGCCAGTAGAATGGTCAGCCCGGAGAGACACTCCTGGTGGATAAATGACTTGTAAACTTGAGATACCTCTAGGGCCATCATGTAGAGATCCATGTCTTGAGGCAGACCTGCAAGGAAGAATCGATAACGGGCATCGTGTATTTGCTGTCGGTGATGTTCACGGTCATTTCGCAACGTTTCGAGCACTCATCCATAGGTTGAACCTTGGCGATGAGGATCGTGTCGTGTGCCTAGGCGACATGATTGATAGAGGTCCTGACTCGGCTGGAATGGTTCAAATGATTCGGAACGACCCTCGCATCGTATGCATCAAAGGCAATCATGAACAAATGGCTATTCGGAGCATTACTCAGCGGGGAAGTGTAGAACTTTGGCAACCTTGGATGAAACGTGGAGGTAAATCGACATGGGGGTCGTACATTGTTCGGGCGAAGGGCGATTTGTGGAGGGCAAAATCTAACTTTTTTAGCGATGCTATGTGGTTGGATAGCCTTCCAACTCAAATTGTACTCGAAAACATACGTTTAGTTCACGCTGGATACGACCCACGAATGCCACTTGATTCGCAAGGGGAAAAGGAATTGTTGTGGATACGGAAACGTTGGTTCCAACATGATAAGCCGGTGGACCCACTTCGGATGGTTCTTTTTGGGCATTCGACAACCACCAAGGTTGGGAAAAAAGGAGGAGAAGTGGCATTTTCCAAATTCAAACTCGATGATGGCCGGCCTGCTTGGGTTGCAATGGATATTGGCGCTTACAATCATGTATCGCCGGGACTTGCTGCCTTTGAATTGACAACATTACAAGTGACGAAACAACCCACCATACGCTCTGAACGATGGTTTGAGTCGGGAAATATAGAACTTGGACGTCAAAAAAAGAAAAAGTATTGGCGACAACCAGACGGACGAAAAGAAGCTTGGGTTGCTGAACACTACGGCCTTGGGGTCTTGCAAGCAAGCAACAGAAAAGAACACATGATGGAGAAAAAAGCAAGACTGCGATTACGAATGGCGGGAGTTGTGTTGTCACCAACCAACAGCTCCTTCGCTCATTTGGAGAAAAGAGCAAAATCTCCCCAAGTCGCCGCTGAGACTGTAGAACATTCCATCGATTGGACTCATCATGGCAAACGAATACGTTTGGGACCCGGTACAGAAAGTGAACGATTCCCTCCTCGTCTAGCAGGACCAACCGGATTCCGGATTCATTCCCGGCAAGGCACGCTCAACACCAGACGAGAACGTACAGTGTTCAAGGACGAACACGGACAAAAGGACGGAAGAAGGTCAATCCAATCGTGAATTCGGTCATGAGAAGGCGTACTTGCGACAAATAGACACTGAGATGCGGAAAATACCCCCTGCTTTGCCGGAAAAAGGTCTTTTGATAATGTTTGATGCAGGAAAGCGAACCTTAAAGAGGGAGTATGCAGATCAACACACATGGCACGACGAAATGATTTCGACCTTGTAGAAACCACAGCTCACCCACTGCGAATTGCGTTCTCCCGAGTGATGAGACACCGAAATTTTCACAGCGATTTCTTACGTGTTTCAAAAGAAACCGAGGAGCGCCTCTCAATTGACCGACCATCAACACTGTTCTTTTACGGACTCTGATTTTCGACTAGAGAAGCGTTGATGATGCTGAGACATTTCGCCCAAACATGGAGGCAATTGTTTGGGAAGCTATTCTTACTGCAAGCGTCTTTTTCATACTCGGGGCAGTATCACCCGGTCCAAGCCTAATCGTCGTACTTCGAAACACACTTATCGGTGGAAAGCGTCAAGGCGTTGCCTGTGCGATTGGCCATGGTATCGGCTTTGGATTGTATGCTGGTAGCGCAGTGTTTGGATTAATTCTACTCCTAGAAAAAGCACCAGGAGTATCATTTGCTCTGCAAATGATCGGTGTGGTGTTGCTCGTATTTTATGGAATCAAGATGTGGGGTGCGGACGTCAAGGGTTTGAATGACGTCGATTTAGATGTTCTACAACATCAGCGCCAAGGATTCAGTGAAGGATTTGCTATCGCCTTCTTCAACCCGAAAATAGCTCTCTTTCTGGTCGCAGTGTTGGCCCAAGTACTGGAACTTTATCCAGACATGGGCTTTGAAACCAAACTAGCGATTGGACTTCTTGGAATGAGTATTGATACGCTATGGTATCTTTTGGTCGCAATGGTGCTAGCCGGCACTCCAGCCTTGGAATGGTTACGCAACAAAGGCGAGTATGTCTACAAAGTTACGGCTGTTGCATTATGGTTCTTTGCAGCCAGCGTACTATCGGGCTTCCTGTGATTATTTCTTTTGACACCGTGGACATAAGAACGTTGAACGATTGCTCTGAGTAATTCGTTCAATGGTCCCGCTACAATTCGGTTTGAGGCATGGCCCGTCTTCTCGGTCATAAACCTGAAAATGATGACCAAAGTATCCTAACGTTCCATCGACAGCTGCAAAATCATTGAGCGTTGAACCGCCGACTTTTATTGCAGCATGCAGTACTTCTTTCACTTGTTCAACAAGTCGAATCAAATCACTCGTAGGCTTCCCATTTTTACGAACCAAGGTAAGGGTCATTCGAGTTGGAGATATCCCTGAACGATGCAGAGCCTCACAAGCATAGATATTACCAACTCCAACTACGAACCGCTGGTCGAGCAATGTGGTCTTAATTGGAGATCTCTTACCCTGACATCTGCGTGCCGCATCCTCAGCATTCCATTGTTCAAGCGGTTCCGGACCAAGATGCTCAAGTAACGATTGAATGGGTTCTTCTGCTCGCTCAAACACATCTGCAATGCCAAATCGCCGCGGGTCTGTGTAAACGGCAACCGAACCGTCATCAAATCGAAACTCCATGTGATCATGGCGACCATCGAACCCGGTAAGTTCGCCGAATTTGGAATGGGATGGGCCTGCTGAGTGCTGAGAATAGGCAGGAACCTCTGAGGCAGTAATTAACGTGTATCGGCCAGACATTCCCAAATGCGAAAGAAAAACATAGCCGTTATCGATATCGATAAGCAGATATTTTGCGCGACGACGAACACGCTCGACTTTGCTTCCTTTCAAGACTTTAACCATGTTTTCGGGAAAGGGAAAACGCAGACCCTCACGTCGGAGAATGACATCAACAATGCTGCGTCCAACCCATGCTTGTTCCAATCCTGTACGGACCGTCTCAACTTCAGGCAATTCAGGCATATGCTCACTCCAAATTGCGAACTGCGAAAAGGACATGGTTATCTTCATAGCCAGTTAATTCAATGCGTTCTTCGACATCGAAGCCAGAAGTTTTGAGGGTGTGTTCAACAGTGGCAAACAGGGCTTCTTCACCCTCTCCAGTCCATCGTTCACTGGCAGCTTTAAGCGACAGGAGCCCGATTCCATCTCGTTCTAAGAAACGGCGACAAGCAGCGATGAAAATATCAACTTGCCCCGCTTGGGCAACATCTTGGAACAACCAACTGACTTTTCGAGGTAACAGGACACCCCATGCTGCATGTTTTCTGGCATCCCCCAATACAGGAATCAGGCCTGGACGAGTTTTTGCCATGTGCGTGAGTTCTCGAAGACATCGAGGTGCGAGGTCGACTGCGACGAGTCGTCCAGATAAGTCGTTATCAAAGCCACAAAGATGGTCATGCAAGTGGCTGATTGATGTGCCATGTCCAGCACCTAGATAGAGAACAGTAGTACCTTCTTCTGGCAACAATAATTCAGGTGGTCGACGTGTTCGAATCAGTGCAGCACCAAGTTTTGATCTCGATGGGTCCCATCGACGAAATTCAGTTCCTGAAAAATTTCGAAGCGATTCTCCATAGACGGCTTTCTTGGGAACGGCGTTGATAGTCCAAAGGGCACGTCCTTCTTTCATGACTGCCCAAGAGAGCATGCTGCGTCGTCTATTGTTGCCCCGTGCCATGGACTCACCTCAGCCTCTACGAGAGGGCGGTGAAGGATGTGCCTGACGAATCTCTTCGACCTTTTGTTCAAGTTCTCGCATCTCTTGTTCGCCCCATGGTTGACCTTCAAAAGCGTCAATTTTAGCAGCGATACTTGCCTTTGCAGCAACTGTTCGCGAGATTTTTCCACGAACCCAGCGCGGAGAACGTGATATCCACGGATGCATGAAGATGTGGCCGTGCTTTGGTGGAGGAGCACCCGTTTTGAGATGATTGAAAAATGCCTTTTCAGCCCCAAGAACTTGAACAGTACCTGCCGGTAAGCGGGCAAGACGCATCCTGCCATGCGCTTCTACACAAAGGCGTGCAGCCAAAAGTGGACCTAACAACGCTGAAAGTGATGGCAGATGTTCCTCCGACAAGTTTCGTATGGCATTTTCAAGACGGTCAAGTTGTCCTCTGAAAACGGAGACACTTTGACCCCATTCTTTGAGAGATTTCCATTCAGATTTACCCGGTCCAACCGGAGGTAAAGGTACCTCAAGAGTCTGGGATAAATGTTCGAGAGATTCTGCTAAAGACACGGTTTTACCTAGAGATGAGCGGTCCTGTCCAAAACGTGCTTCGGGGAGGAATAAGCCAACCCATTCGACCAGTCTTGCCTCCATGGTAATGAAAGTACTGCGCATCTCATCGCTGGCTCGCATAAGATGTTCGAGCCTACGGTCAGGGTCACCTGCTGCTTGTGCTACACCTAGAGTTGCCATAGCAATGGCCGCTTGATCAACGGCTTGTTGTGCCTCCTTGTCAGGCAAAGGCCAGTCTGCTTGCGGAAGGTCGCTTTCACCATGAACTCTCGGCCGAGCTTCAGGGAAGCGTTCCAGTAGGGTTCGGGCCTCTGGGGTAAGCCCCCCAGCTGCAATGCATTCGAGGCGAGACACAATCGAACGCTGGTCATGAAAACCATCCCACTGTTCTTCGTCTAGAATGAAACCTTTGTCGTCAGCAATCGCAGCCGCACGCCAATCATACCACAGCCACATACTTCTTCCAACAGGCATCATCTCTTCACCTTTCCCACTCTGATTAACCGTCGAGCGTGCCTGAACTGTTGAGGTCAGAACTCTGCAGCAGGTGATTGAAGTTCCGACAGTGATAAATAATCGTAGTTATCGCCTCTTTCTATGTTTTGCCCACAATGTGGAACGCTGTCATTCCCTAACCCTGCTGGTGAGATTTCATGTACGAACTACAAATGTGGGTATGTTGGACCTGCAAATATCGTCATTAAGGGCACTGACGGAAAGGATGTTGATTTGTCTCAAGCGACCTCGAGTACCGAAACTGAAACTCGTGTTTACGAAGTCATCAAAGATTCTGATAAAATCCACGGAGTTCTAACCACGGGGACCTACATGTGTCCAAAATGTGACGGTATCGAAGTGTTCTCTTACCTCGAACAAACACGATCATCTGATGAACCGGAAACTCGAATGCTAACGTGTAAAGCATGTTCCCACGGATGGCGTGAATACTGAGAAGCATTGCGCTTTCAGTTAATCAAATATCGTTTTCAACCCGTGGAGCCAAGAAATATTGGATTTCTGCTGCTCCATCATGGAAGTTGAAACTCATTGAGAGAGGATAATTCTCTCCAAATCCGATATCCACGGTTTCAATATTGCCAAAAATCTTGGACAACGGGATGAGATAAGTCAGAGAGTACTGGCTGCGTGCTGGATTTGCACACTCAAGGTTCTGCAATTCTTCCTTGTCAAAGGCAACCGTTACAGAATCTGTGGGGCCTTGAACATGGACGGTGAACGATTTCTCATCAATACTGAAATTTACCAAATCTCCAACATGGCGTGCTGCACGAAGTGCTTGGGTAAAATCTGCACCAGACAAAGACACCTTACAAGGTAATTCAAGGGCCGGCAATGTAGGGGGTTGCAATGTAGAGTTGTCAAGCGGGCGAATGTTACGGTCTATTTTTCCGAGGTTTACAGTTAAGATACCTGTTTCATCACCGTACGCCATCTCAACAAGGTCAGTTGGACCGCCAAGGCTCACGAGTTCCTTGACTTTGCGAATCTCAAGGCCGAGGCTCGTTTGGTCAAGTTCCCAAGTATCAAATGCAGCTGCATCGATATCCATCTGAATCATGGCAACGTGCGATGGATCAACGACTCGGACTTGCAGTCCATTTTCGCCAAAATCAAATCTCGCATCTTCCACAACTACACTTAACGTTTCAATTATTTTGCTCATCAAGTCCTGTCGGGCCGTGACGTTCAACATGAGATACACCCCTCTCCAAATTGCTTTCACTTTCGACGGCTTATGAACTTAACATCCATGATGCCTAAAAAGCACCCCGTCCGGCGCGGTATTTTTGGAAAACTTAGTTTTCCGCGCACGGCGAATGCTACAATGCTTGATTGACTTTCCCTTGCCTTGATATGGGCGGTCGGATTCCACCGACCATGGGCGAAGCAACT
>DAIUCF010000074.1:0-6479 GCA_036846305.1 Candidatus Poseidoniaceae archaeon
GTGTACTTCTTCATCCGTCATGTCCTTGTGCTCAAACAGTGGTTTTGAGGCGGCAAATGCCTCATTGTACTGTTTGAAAAAATCGTTGGACATTGTTTCACCAAAGACGCAGCGAACTGCAACTCCTCCTAACGAAGTCGACTATTAAAATACCCCATTGCAGGATTCTCTTGTCCACAAAGTGAAACACCCATGCCTTCATCTAACAGAGTCTTAGTCACAACAACATGGAACGGTTGGCAGCATTGACAATGACCTTGTTAATGGTTGCAGTTTCAATCACTTCCTCACTGAATGTTCGAAACCCTCCGTATGAAGGACAAAAATACCTCATCATTACCATCGATACCGAAGCTCAAAGTCCGAGACAATCGCACGACCATGTTCAACGATTGATTTATGGAAATTTCTCTGACGGGCGCGCTGGAATTCTCGAGATGATGGATGAGGCAGACCAAGCTGGTGTACAACTCACCTTCTTTGTTGATGTTCTCGAAGATACACTTTACCCCGGGGAAATTCGTGAAGTGCTTCGAATAATTCATGCCCGAGGTCACGATATACAACTGCACCAACATGCCTACTTGATTCCGGATGAAACATGGAGCGAATGGCAAAACGACCCTCTCTGGCATAGTCATGAGGCAGATTCTTTGGACAAAATAGATTGCTGGGATGAGGAGACAGCAGATTTTCTCTTTGAGCAGATGATTTCTATTTTTGAGGAGGAAAACATACCACTACCCGTAGCCTCACGTGGAGGGTCATATGCATACAATCAAGCGATTCTCGATTCTATGATGAAGCACAATATTACGACGAGTTACAATTACGAACCTCAAATGAGACCGGATTATTTCAACACCGGGATTCAACCGATGTTCAATTGGTCAAACGGAGTTGTTGAAGTTCCCATCTCCTATATCCCGGCACCATGGTCACGGACCGGACTGGACCGCCTCGACGATACCTTTTGGTCATCCAAATTTTTGGACCGACACTTTGATTCTTTCTTCGACGCTTCAAGTGGAGATACGGTTGCTGTAATGATTCTCCACAGTTGGTCATTTCTCGAACTTGTTGAACATGATGGTGGAGGATATTTTGAGTATTCAAACGATGATAAAGTGAAGCAATTTTCGAAATTCCTTGATAACATTCCCGATGATGTTGAGATCATTACCGCAACTGATTTGTCAGAGAAAATTTCTGCTGGAGAATTTGAGATAAAGACACAATATGATGTTTCTGAAGTCTCAAATCATTGCACTGCAATCTAATACTTCGTAAAAAACGATTCAACCAACTGGTGAATCAAAACGAATGTTGAAAACCCTTAACCTCGACGCCAAGCCATGGAGCAAGCATTACTTGGTGGAGGATGTTTTTGGTGCACAGAAGGTGCTTTCAAAGGATTGTATGGCGTTGAATCAGCATTACCTGCCTATGCAGGCGGCCACGATCCAAATCCTCGATATGAACCGGTTTGCTCAGGAACAACTGGGCATGCAGAGATTGTAGAAGTGAAATTTAATCCGGAACTCATTTCTTTTGAAACGCTGCTTGAAGTTTTCTTCACCGTCCACGACCCTACTCAACTGAACCGTCAAGGTAACGATGTGGGCACACAATATCGAAGTTGCATCATGCCAACCACCGAGCAGCAAGCACTCACCGCCAAAATTGTCATCGAAAGAATGCAAACGTACTACGACCAACCGATTGTAACGACCATTGAAGAACCAAAACATTTCACCATCGCTGAAGAATACCATCATGATTACTACGCCCGTAACCCTGGACAAGGTTATTGCATGGCTGTTGTCGGGCCTAAAATCAACAAAGTTCGCGCCAAACACGCTCATCTATACACAGCGTGATATTGAAGTGGCGTCTGCGTCAGCGATGTATTATGGTGAACAATGTCCCACGCCCACCGACCCCAGTTAACGAGCCGGTACTCGGCTATCTCCCCGGAAGTCCAGAACGAACGGCGCTCAAAGCTGAACTTACCCGACAAGAAAGCGAAATCCTCGAAATCCCGTGTATTATTAACGGTGAAGAAGTGTTTACAGGCGATGTCGTTGAACAAGTCATGCCTCACGACCATTCACACGTGATCGCTCGAGTACACATGGCAACTAAAGCCAACGTCGAAGAAGCCATTCAAGCATCTCTCGATGCACACGACATGTGGTCGACCATGCCTTGGGAAGCAAGGGCAGCAATTTTCCTCAAAGCCAGCGAACTCTTAGCGGGTGAATACAGAGCTAAAATTAATGCCAGCACCATGTTGAACCAGTCAAAGACATGCCATCAAGCCGAGATTGATTCGGCATGTGAACTGATTGATTTTTGGAGATTCAATACTGTTTATGCACGTGAAATCTACGAAGACATGCAACCGCCTGTTTCACCTTCAAGCATGTGGAACTCCAGCGAAGTACGTCCTTTGGAAGGTTTTGTCTTCTCTGTAACACCATTTAACTTCTCCAGTATCGCAGCGAATTTACCATCTAGCATGGCCATTATGGGCAATACCGGCGTGTGGAAACCCAGTCGGAACTCGTATGTATCCAACTACTTACTTATGCGACTGATGATGGATGCCGGCCTTCCTGCAGGCGTCATCAACTTCATTCCCGGTAAGGCAAGTATGGTTGGTGATACGGTACTCGCCCATCCAATGCTGGCTGGAATTCACTTCACTGGCTCAACCTCTGTATTCCGCAAGATGTGGAGAGATGTTGCCAACAATTTGGAGAACTATCGTTCCTACCCGCGTGTGGTTGGAGAAACCGGTGGAAAAGACTTCATTGTCGCGCATCCAGACTGCGATGAGGCGGCATTAATTGTCGCTCTTCTGCGTGGCTCTTTTGAGTTCCAAGGTCAGAAATGCAGTGCTGCAAGTCGCGCTTACATACCACAAACCGTATGGAACAACATCAAGGACGAATACGTTGCTGAAGTGGGCAAGATAACCATCGGCGACCCACGAAACTTTTCCAATTTCATGTCTGCCGTTATCGATAAGAAATCGTTCGACAACATTGCTGGATACATCGACCGGGCGAAGGCCGATCCAGGGTGTGAAATCGTGACCGGTGGCGGCTACGATGGCTCCAAAGGATATTTTGTTGAACCAACGACCATTGTTTGTTCTAATCCTCACTATGAGTCAATGGGAGAAGAAATATTTGGACCTGTATTGTCAATCCACGTCTATGACGACGATGGGTTTGAAAACGTTCTCAAGACATGCGATGAAACCTCTGAATATGCACTTACTGGCTCCATATTCGCAACAAAGAGAGAGGATATTCTCACTGCAATGAAAGCACTTCGATACTCTGCCGGAAACTTCTACATCAACGACAAACCTACGGGTGCAGTGGTCGGTCAACAACCGTTTGGCGGGGCTCGAGGAAGTGGAACCAATGACAAAGCAGGCTCTCCCCTCAACCTTTTGCGATGGGTCTCTCCTCGTTCAATAAAGGAAACATTTGCTCCACCACATTCTTGGGGTTACGGCTTCCTAAAAGAGTGAAGGGATTGACGCTTGCTGCGGTCGATTCGATTGAGTGAGTCGACCAGTACACGAGGTTCATACCTTTGACTGACAAGAGAAATAATCCACCATCCAACTGTGAGTAGAGGTGTTGATGCTAGAACGAGCAATCCGAACCATAGGAGAAAGCGGCCTTGAGTAATGGGCCAAGCCCAGATTCCTGTGACCAAAATGACCAGTAAGAAGTAGATTCGAGCAGCCTCGCTAGGAGTCGACCAACCGTGGTGATCTCGTCTAGGAGCAAACAGGTAATCCATTATGCCCATGAGACCAAATGAATCCGTTGAGGATATGAAGGCCTGTTTTCTTCTGTATGTGCCGGTGGTTTGATGTGTGAGTGTTATGAGGAGTATCTCCTGCAATGATGATAGCTTTAGCCGACTGCTGATTATTCAGTGACGAGTGATGGGCGAACTGAGCGGGACCTCTTCGGAAATGTGATATCCAACCGCATGCTGTTCTCACCATGCAGGGATTGCCAGCCACACCCTTGACTCCGCCTCCTGCGGAGTTGGTTTTGGCACATCCGGCTTCAAAATGGAACGTCGTTCGCTCAATGCTTGGATTTGTTTTTTTACTGTTTTTGACGGTTCAAGTTTCATCGAGTCTAATATTTGCCGGTCTGCTTGATGGTGACTTCAACGGGACATTAGGCCCTTCAGACCCCATTTTGGCTGTTCTTGGCTCAATTTGTCTTCTGCCTTGTGTGGCAGGGTTTGCGTTCTTTCGCCGACCACGGTTGATACATGTTATACGTGCAAAAAATTCTATATTTGGAAATACTGCGAACTTGATTGAACCAAGAACAGTTATTCAGACCAGTGAAAGAGTGATTGTGGAACACCATCTTTTTCGAGATAATTCACCTCTCCAAATGCCATCAGGAAAGCAACTCTGGTGGCTGTTTTTCGGAGGCGTATTCTTTAGCACAGTCTGTATGTTACCGCTCTTGATTATGGGGCTAAACCTGTACACAGGTGCTTTGTTTGCCTGTATCGTAATTCCGGCATTCATTGTGGGTTTCTCGACTCCTGTCTTTGCTTGGTGGTCTACTTCGAATTCATACTTTGGCCTCCCAACAACCCGAAGGCTTGCAGAATGGATGCTCATTGCCGGCATGGTCTCCACATTGCCTGCAATTGTTTTGAATTCCTTTGTATCACCAATCCTACTCAATGCCATTGGGTTGAATACGACAGACCCTACAAGTCTTGGTTTCGGATTAATTCTTATCTTATCGGCGCCGATTGGAGAAGAACTCTGTAAAGCAATTGCAGTACTCGCTCTAGCTCGATTCATCGATAGCCCAAGAAGAGGATTTCAAATTGGATTCACTGTTGGACTCGGGTTTGCTTTGTTGGAGAATTCGGGCTATATCCTTTCGACCTTTATGGCAGGGGAAGAGACTGCAGTCGTTTTTGCCTTTACCAGTTTACTTCGAGCGGTTGGCTCCATCCCAGGCCATGGCGTATGGACTGCTATCTCAGGATATTCTATCGGGACATACTTGAGCAATAGGAAACGTCCAGTATCTCTACCTGGGTACGGTGAAAAGAAGGATGTGTCGAATGACCAATCGAGTCATTGGATTCTGTTGGATTCAAATGGCCAAGTGGTTAAGCAATCAATGCAAGCCTACAGTGAAGATGTTTCTTTGCCATACTGGTTGTGCGTATCGAAAGAAAAAGCATTACCATTACCTACAAAACCATGGCAAGCACTGCTCCTAGCGATGACTCTCCATGCTTTTTGGAACGGAACGTCATGGGGTCTAAGTGTTCTCTTGGCCGATCAAAACACCTTGGGTGCCTTGTTGGCGGTGATTCTTTGGAGTTTCTCACTGATTTTTGGATTGTGGCAGTTTACTCGGTACATCCTACCGAGTGCGCTTGCTCCAAAAACGCTCACTGAATCGCTACAAGATGAATAATTTGAGGAAAGCACCTTTCAATGAGAAGAAACCGGCATAGACTGAGGGATATCTATGGATGTGCTCACTGGAGGGTTAAATCAAGGTAATCTGTTGGTTACATCCACCCTCCTCTTGGGACTCATTCTTGTTTCAGATCGGGCAAAGATGCTCGACAAGCCGGGAATACTCGCTGCAGCTGCACTAGGGTTTGTGGTAGGAGGGCTAGGGCATTGGACTTGGCTTCTGGTCTTACTTGGATTTCTTTTAGCATCTCACAAGGCCACAAAGTGGAGATTTGACGATAAAAAGGCTCGCGGCATGTCGGAGTCTGAAGACGGACACAGAAGTTACGGAAACGTTATTGCAAACGGAGGCCTTCCTGGTTTAGTCGCCATATTTGCATGGTTTAGCGGTGACTGGTACAACGGAATGTGGATGTTTTGTGCGGCTGTGGCTGTTGCTGCATCTGATACATTTGCCAGTGAAATTGGATGTCTTGATGATAATGTGCGAATGATTACAACCATGAAACCATGTGAACCTGGGCTGAATGGTGGATTCTCACCTTCTGGACAAAAGGCAGCATTTGTTGGCTCTGCAATGATTGCTTTACTGGCATTCGGTGCTTGGATGGTAGCAAATAACGGTGGAGACAGTATACAAATTGGACTTGGAAAAACAGCTCTGGTAGCAATCATTGGTTGGCTTGGATGCCAAATGGACAGTGTGCTCGGTGCAGTGTTCGAAAATCGTGGATATCTAACCAAGGGTGGAGTCAACGGGATTTCTATCACCTTTGGCATGTTGCTCATGTGGTCAATCTTGTCTTCGGGAATCTTTGTTTGATACAGACGGATAGTGCCAAGACGCCACTGCCTTCATGAACCAAAACCATGTGGTGTTGTCAATGCGACAGCGGACTTTTGCCATCCTCTTGTTCACTCTCCTCATTGGAGTAATGGCAACCGGCTTGGTTAAGGCCGCAGAAGACCCCATATA
>DAIUCF010000075.1:0-6286 GCA_036846305.1 Candidatus Poseidoniaceae archaeon
TCAAGAGCACTTGAAGGAGCGGCATTAGAGCATCTTCACCCTGATGTCAAACGATTACGCCTTCATTCCGAATTTGAACCCTCTGGAGACCAGCCTAAAGCAATTGAAAAATTGATTTCTCAATTGAAAAAAGGTCAAGAAAGAGCGGTGCTTTTAGGCGTTACTGGAAGCGGAAAAACCTACGCTATGGCTCAAGTGATTCAGGAATTGAATATTCCAACACTCATTATGAGCCATAACAAGACACTTGCTCGACAGCTTTACCAGGAAATGGCAGGCTATTTTCCCGAGAATGCTGTCGATTATTTCGTATCTCACTACGACTACTATCAACCAGAAGCATACCTTGCCAAAAGAGACCTCTACATCGATAAAGAGTTATCAATTAACGAGCGAATCGAACAAGAACGTTTTGCTGCAGTTGCTTCGCTGGTCACCCGACCTGATTGCGTCATTGTATCTTCTGTATCATGTATTTACGGATTGAATCCTCCAGAGACATTTTTAGAATATCACGTACGAGTCCATGTAGGCCAACATATTGAAACCAGTGACCTACTAAGAGAACTCGTTGTTCTCCAGTACAAACGAACTACAGTTGACCTCTCAAGAGGCGAATGTAGACTTCGAGGAGAAGTTTTGGATGTATGGATGCCAAGCAGAGATGATCCATTGCGAATACAATTTGACTTCGATGGGGTCACAAAAATCCAAGTTTGTGACCCGGTAACCTGGGAAGTACTGGATACTTTAGACGAGGCGTGGATACATCCAAAGGAATTTTTCATGACAAGTCCTGAGCGATATGAGTCTGCTTTACAGTCAATTGAAGATGAGCTCGACGACAGAGTTGCTCATTATTCTAGCCTCGGAAGAGAACTGGAACGGCATAGAATCGAACAGCGAACCCGGTATGACCTTGAAATGATTCGAGAAATTGGCCACTGCCAATCTATGGAAAATTACTCCCTTCATTTTGACGGAAGAGAAAGAGGCCAACGTCCGTATTGTCTGTTGGATTTCTTTGCTGCATGCGCTCAACAATTTCACGGGAATCCAGACAAATTCCTCGTTATTATGGACGAATCACACGTCACTCTGCCCCAAGTAGGCGGAATGTATTATGGCGATAAATCACGAAAGGAAAGTTTGATCGAACACGGATTTCGATTGCCTACCGCCGCAGACAACCGCCCACTCAAGATTCCTGAATTTCAAAAGTTAGTTCCACAGATGGTGTACGTCTCAGCAACCCCTGGAGAACGAGAACTTCGCCACCTCTGTGAAATTACAAATCAACCGCTACCAAACGGTTTACTTCATGCTAAGTCTGGCGGTGGTGCAGGACATGCCGATCGAGACAAGAAACATCCCGACAGTGAAAGTTTGTACCAGATGGTCGCACATATCAAAGGCATTGCCAAGATGGAAATACGCCCTACAGGGTTGCTTGATCCGGAAATCGAGGTTCGGCCAACCAGTGGACAAGTCGCTGACCTTCTTTCTGAAATCAACATAAGAACAAACCGCGGCGAGCGAACACTCGTTACCGTATTAACGATTAAATTCGCCGAAGAAGTTTCGCAATACCTCAATGAAATGGGTGTCAAAGCTCATTACCTCCACTCTGAAATTGACACTATTGAACGAACTGAAATAATTAATGCCTTGAGAATCGGACATATCGATGTCATTGTTGGAATCAATCTGCTAAGAGAAGGCTTGGACATCCCAGAAGTAAGTCTCGTTGCAATCTTTGATGCAGACAGACAAGGTTTCCTTCGAAACGAGAGAAGCCTACTCCAAACAATTGGACGTGCTGCAAGAAATGTCAATGGGCATGTGTTGCTGTACGCCGATGGAATCTCGCCAGCAATGAGGGCCGCTATTCAGCAAACCATAGAACGAAGAGAACGTCAACAGGCCTCCAACGAACGACATGGAGTTGTTCCAAAAACAATTGAAAAAGCTCTACCAAAGATGAACTCGGACATCGACGATTTAATTGCTGGCACTTCAACCTCCAAAGATGGTACACGCCGTCTAATTGCCAAAAAAGGCGGACGCAGGGAAGGCGATTGGGCTCAAAAACTCAACATTGGTGCTGGAGCATGGAGTGCTGGCGCTGGACAGAATGGTTCAACAGGATTGAGCAACAAAAACTCAATTGGGAATTCCAATATCCAATTGACATATGATGAACCTGATGATGTGTTAGCCGGACTGGAGCCGCCACAAATTCAAGATTTATTGAATGAATTACGCTCTGCAATGAAAGAAGCTGCGAAAAATCTCGACTTTGAAGAGGCTGCACGGTTGAGAGATAGAGTGTATGAACTTGAACAACGCCTCTAGACACCTCCTTTCTTGGGTCTAAAGAATATTCAAGCAAGTTCTTGAAGGACGATTCTATGGCATGACCATGGCGATACAACCTGAAGACTTTGACGTCCCGGTGGTCGATTACGCTTTCAGCAAAATCCCAACACCGCGTTCTTTGCTGGACCAGATGGCCAATGCTGGAGGATTTACCGCAACCAAGCTTGCTGTGGCCCGAGATATTTTACTCGACATGAAGAAGCAGGTTGATGCGGTTGATGGAGACATCAGCAAAGTGTGCAATTGGCTGTCGTTTCCCGCATGCTTGTGCGCAACTGGAACTCGAGGATTCTTTGTTGAAGCACTTAAGCAGAAGTTATTCAATGTTGTATCAACCACTTGCGGAATGCTCGATCATGACATTGCTCGTTCCCACAAGCACTACTATCACGGGGCGTTCGAACTCGACGATATCGAACTTGGCGAGCATTCATTAATGCGTCTTGGTAATGTCATCGTACCCAATTCATCTTATGGAGAGATTATCGAGGAAGTCTTGACACCCGTGCTTGAAGAAATGTACCAGGACCGTATCAAGGAGACCGGTAAAACTGGAGCTGAAGCGTGGCTAGGATTCGGCTCAATTCACCTCGTGTGGGAACTAGGTAAACGTATTGGCACCCCGGATTCACTCATCTATTGGGCATATAAGAACAAGATTCCAGTAGTCATCCCTGGAATTACTGACGGCTCAATCGGAGCACAATTGTTCATGTTACGTCAAAAACATCGAGACTTCCATATTGATACGCTTGCAGATGAACAGGTAATGAGTGACTTGACTTGGGATGTCGAAATTTCAAATGCACTCATGGTCGGTGGTGGAATTTCGAAACATCATGTCATCTGGTGGAATCAATACAGAGGCGGATTGGACGCTGCAGTTTACATCACAACGGCTCCAGAACATGATGGAAGTCTATCTGGCGCCCGGCTACGTGAAGCGATTTCATGGGGGAAGATGCGCCCAGAGGCTCCAAATATTTGTGTTGAAGGTGATGCAAGCGTGTTGCTACCCATATTGGGTGCCGACATATTCTCGAGAGGTGATGAATGATGAGCGTCAAACCACTCGCATTTTTACTTACTTCGTTGGTTGTCTTGATGCCTTTAGCAGGGTGTTTCGGTACCGATGAAAGCGGGCTAGGCAATGAGGAGTCAAGTGGTATCTTCGATTTTGAGATTGGACCTACGACGTGGTACCATTATCCAAGTGGCATTGATGCTATGAACAATACATCGAGCCTCAGCGATGCAAACATTCCCTACTACAGTAAGGGAACTTACTACAGTACCGGCTTCTCCACCTTTGAACCTACAATGGGTATCACATCCACTGACAACATTTACTTCACGAGTTACGGAAACGGTCCTGCAGGTTCAACCGCAATTGTTCAATGCAGCAGCATGATTGAAATGACCAGCCTTTCTGACTTCACCTGTCAAAATGTCTACGGACCAGTGCTCCCTGTTGCAAATTCGAACGATCCTTATGTTTATGTCGACCCGTGGACAGATCGGATCATGAAATTTGACATGCATGCGCTCTTGGGCATGACGGTCGAGTGGAGTGACGATGAAGGTGATTCTTGGTTTGGTCCATCCGTTGCTACATCGTACTCTGTGCAAGACCATCAGACAATTGCTTCTTCACCTTATGGTGGAATTCTTCATGAAACTCTTTGGGTGTTTTGCATCAACGGAAATTACCCATCCCCCCTATGCTCACAAAGTCAAGACGGTGGGCTCACATGGGGTCCTGAATTGCCTGGCGCTCCAGTTGACTGCCAGAGTGGAGGATTGTCTGCACACATCATAGGAGCCGAAAATGGGAATTTCTATCGTGGCCAAAAAGGATGTGACGGTGAAGGATATTCGATGTACAAGACAGAGGATGGAGCAATCACGTGGACTGAGCATGTTCTTCCAACTGATGATTCAGGAACTGCAGATACATGGAACGCCGAAGAGGCTCAGGTGGATACTGACAGTGAAAGTAATGTCTATGCGATGTGGATGGGTATCGACAACATGCCCTACTTTTCATATTCAGTTGACAATGCGAACACGTGGTCAGATGCAATAATGATTGGACCCAGTCACCTCGATGGTACCGGATTTCCAGTTATCATTGCTGGAGACCCTGGCCGTGTTGCCTTCGGATATGTTGGTACAGAAGGTGACGGAGTCTGGCATGGCTACATTTCAGTGATTACCGATGCATTCAATGAAAACCCGCTCATTACTACGGTTCAGTTGAACAATCCCGATGACCCTCTCGACAATGCAAGCCCAACCTGCGGGTACGAGCGATGTGGTGGATTTGGTGATTTCATCGATATGCAGATTGATGCCTATGGGCGCCCATGGCTATCACTTTCGCACAACCCGAGCGGAGATACTGGGATTATGGGCACCTTCATGGAAGGACCAACTCTTGTTGGAAACCTGAGTGCTCTGACTCCATTGCCAGAGGGTGGGGTTCAAACTCTTTGATGTCTTGTTACTCGAGGTAACCGGCCAAAGTGTGCATTAAGGCTGTACGTATTGGAACCAATGGACGCCAACCATCTCCATCAATCCGGTGCAAGACATCATGAATCGGGGAAAGATCTGGCCGCTGGCGAGCATTTTCTTCAATGTCAAGAGGCAAATTGGGATTTACAACCAATGATTTCACTTCGATGTTTGGCGACGGAGCTGAAGTAAGATGCTCAATGCCAAAATTTCCCGTTTGCCCTGCCTTTGTTCTTTGATACAACAATGAAAGTTCCTCAAGAGTCTGTTCTTGATTCCAAGCCCTCCGCCCGGAAACCTTTAGGCGTGCAGGGAAAGATTGTTCGCTCAAGAGAATGCGAACAAGTGCGTCAGCAACATCAATATCACTTACCCACCAATGCTTCTCTGTACTGTGGGAAGGGGATTGTTCACCATGAAGTAAGGATTTCATCCATGTTGATATCTGCTTATTCTCCCAAATCCCGTCACAAGAACGAGGTAAAAGGTCAAACACCTCTACAACCGAATCCAATGATTCTGAATCGATATCTGGAGCTAATTCCCCTGGAATTACCAATACTCTCTCGAGTTCATTAATCTCGAGACCTGACTCTCCGTCTGTAGCGTATTGAAACGGCCCAAAACCGATGAGCATTAATCGGTGTCCAGACTTCAATGGAACGTCCTTCGAACTGTAGAACTTACACTCACTGTACTCCAGTTCAGTAGAATACTTTTCCAGAAGAGAGGATTGAATGATGTCATCAACGACAAGGTTGACACTTGAACGAAGAAATCGCTCAACGAGGGCGTATCCAAAGGATGAGGTCAGACCTCTCAAGTGAACCGTTGGAGCCTTACGCATGATTGTTCTAAATGCGGGTTCTACATCAAGATGTTCATGTGCAATGACTCGTGAATAGGTTTTGTTTCGCCTTAAAATCAAATTTTCAATTGAATTATTCACTAATATCGTTTTTTCTTGGACAATTAATACAAAATCTTTAGTGGGGTAAAACCATCTCTGAGTCGATAGCATCAATCGGGGCATTTCAAGATTTGAATACTAAAATGATTGCATTTTACAAATTTAAGAGAAAATTCACATTCTATAGAATCGCGCAGAAATAACCTTCGGCTGAGTGTAATTCATATTGATGAAATAAATTATAAGACATAGTTAAAATTGAAAAAAAATGGGTTTTTCAATTGAAATGGCGATAAATTATACGACAAATGCAATTGGATTTCGCATTTATATCGCCAAAGAGTATAAGACCTTTCAAGTGAAGCAGGGGGCAAGCCGGAACAAACTGGCAAAGGAGATGGGAAAAATGCCGAATGACAAATATGACATCCAGGAGTTACTCCAAAGAGATGTTTATGTAAACGATAAGAAAGTAGGAAA
>DAIUCF010000076.1:0-4525 GCA_036846305.1 Candidatus Poseidoniaceae archaeon
CTTCTTGACTTCTCCTAGAGCCATCTTTGTTGATGCGATGAGACCCATTGGTTCCATCTCATTATCAATATGAGGTTCTGGAACCATCTTGAAGGTCATTTGTGCGAACCCAAGCCACCAGATACCGGAACTTGCCATAGCGAAAGGAATGACCCAACTCTGAACTGAACCACTTTCGTTGGTGATGAAGGTGACCATGAGCAAGTGAACGAGAAGGAGAATTCCTCCTCCGAGATAACCTGCCGCAAATGCTTTGTTTGAGATTGAATCCATTTCAGACTCATCGCCCATGTGAGGTAGTAAAGCGTTGTAAAACACACCGGCTCCATTCAAACCGACATTGGCTACCATGAACATAATCATGGCCCATATCCAACCTATAGAGACGCCAAGGTAAGGAGATAAAGCAAGAAGGATACAAGAAACTGAACCCAGTATGGTGAGAACTCTTAACCACCACATTTTGATCATACGTCGGTCAGCGATAACACCAAGCGAAGGTGCACATATTGCTACGAAAAGAGCTCCGAACATGACTGCCGCTGAAAACATGGCGTCAGCAGTCCACTCCGAACCGAGTATCTTCATCGAGATTCCGTTCGCTTCCATAAACAGGTATGCGAACCAAGCAGGGAAGATGGCTGTTGTAACAGAGGTCTCAAAGGCACTTTTTCCCCAGTCATAGGCGCAATAGCCTCGGACGCGTTGGTCAGTATCGGATGGTGCAATTTCGTTCTCCATAACACAGGAGTAACGACATAGCATATGAACTCATTTCCGACGAAATCGGAAATTAAGTCATTTAGGATGTGGTTCGCGTTTACCATCAATGGTCACGAATGATGATGTAACGACCAAGGGCTTCTTGCCACATGATTTTGTTACCTGATTCAACATTCATTCCTTCGTCAGAATCTGGAAGAGGGAGAATCATCATGGAGTAATCTCGGTCGTTCATTGCATGAACCTCAGCGCCTTCGATGTGAGTTACGGTTGCGGTTCCCTTTTCGATCATGGGAACGTTGATGCTGTCCGTTACTGTACCGACGTGAGAAATCTTCTTCTTGGTGAAAATGCTTTCAAGAGAAAGGCGAGCTTTTGCTGAACCGTGCTTTCCTGGCTTGGACTTAGAGATGCTCAAAATTTTGTATGCTTCATCGTCAACAACACAAAATCGTCCGACTTTTAGCGTTCGAATTTCTACTCGGTCAGTTCCTGGCATGGGTCACCCTCATCCCTTCTGTCAAGGTTTGGACTTATGACTATTGGGGCGACAGGGCTTGAAAGTTCATAAATCTCGGACGTCAAATCGTTGTCCTGATTGCTCCATTGAATGACCCGTAACCAAGGAATGGAGCAAATCTGCAACATCATTCGGATGGGCAAGTTCGCCCTCATCATGGAGGGAAACAAATGTAGAATGTGAAGGGAAATGTTGGGGTTCAACCGCCCTAATATCCTCTTGCATTCCCGTATCAACAACACCTGGTGCTACTGAGATTGAGCTGATGTTGTGTTCCTTACCTTCTTCGGCGAGGCACCTTGACCACATGTCAAGCCCTGCTTTTGCAGTACAATATGCAGACCACGATTGGATCGGGCGAAGCGATGCCCCGCTAGAGATGGTGGTCACGCGAGAGTGTTGTGGCCCTTTGAGCAAAGAGAATAATCGCTGAGTTAAATCCTGAACTCCAATCAAATTAACTTGAATGCTTCGGGACCATTCAGCATTTGATGCATCTTGCATTGCCCTGACAGGATGAATAGCCCCTGCATTGTGAACCAAGCCATCAATGACATTGACTTCACGAAGGATTTGTTCAGCGCCTTTTGCAATACTTTCTGGCGAAGCGAGGTCGCATACGACTGCAAACGAAGAAGCAGATGCTGCCAGGACCGATTCAGTGGTTGCTTTGAGTTCAGGAGAGTCCCGAGCAAGAAGGATCACCTGATGACCCTCATTCGCAAGTAATACTGCCAAAGAACTACCAATGCCCCTTGATGCCCCTGTCACTAAATAAACGCCCATGTCGGTCGGAATTCAGCGCACCATTTGAGGGTGACCCAACTTATACGTCGTTGAATTCTAAGGTTCAAACCACGACCTTGGTGTTGTTCATCCGAATAAGTTTAGAAGACTTATACCAATTACAGTCACCGTTGAAATTAACATAATCAACATAGGAACAAACCATTTCATCTTACTTTTTTCCAACACATAAACTGTAGATAGATTCACCCACCGAAGTCGAAGTTCGTTGGAGAACCGGACTTGAGATTCAGGCCATATATCATCTGGAGGTGGGGTTCCGTATATTTGTTCATAAAACTCTAGAGTTTCTTCGTATTGTTCTAAGAATTTGACATCCTCATCCCCCCCACCAAGTGTTGGGCCGTGGTGAAGAGGTTTACCGAGGAGATTTGGACAAAAAACGCCCCAATAATCCTGGGAGTACGTGAGATGGAGGTGCCATGCTTGGTCTACATCAAGAGAAGGCGTACATGCACGCTTTGAATGCATGCACATGTAACAGAATCGTTTGTACTCTTCAAAGACTCGTTTTGAATAAACCAACGACCAGCCGTTTTCTTGGGCAAGTCGGAGCGTGAATGGTAATTCAACCTCATCTGAACCAACCGTGTAGGCCAGCAATTTCCTGTGCGAATCAACAGGTATGCTACCATCACGAGGCGGTTCCAGCACTGATGAATTCATCTTGAGGCCTCAAAAACCGCCGCCACCGCCGCAGCCGCCACCGCCGCAACCGCCACCGCCACAACTGCTCCCACCACCGCCACCGCCACCGTCGGATGAGTAAACGGGCCTGTGGACATCATACATTTCATTACCAAATTCGTCCCTTCCTGCTGAGACCAAAGTGAGATCTTCCAATGCAAATAAGGTCGCACCTAGCAAAAATGAGGACATTTCAACCGTATTCGAAGCATTCGTTGTTTTGTCAATCTGTTCTAACTTTGAAGGAATGTAATACACGTTTGAACCAAAACTTGGTAATAACAGCATGGCAGCGAAGGACGACATAGAATGCCGAATCGGTTTAATGAAAGTGACTGCAAAAGCATAGACACCTGCCAAGACAAGCGGAATTAAAATCATAAACAAACCGTTCCATGAAGTTCCACTCAAAAGAATTTCATCAAGAGCCAAACCACTACTTTTCAAGAAGCCGTTTAGCAACAAGAAGGGTGTAATAAAAATGATTGAAGTAAACATATAAGCACCAAAACGAAGGTGATCCATGACAGATAGATGGAGATTAATGCGGTCAATATCCTCCTCAAATTCGTTCAGTTCTAGATAACACTCATCTGAAATATGAGCATCTTCGGCCCGTTTATTGATTCGAACAGATGAAAACAGAACAAGTTCGCTTTCAAGTAAATATTTTTCATTTTTCTCAATCATGGAGAGTTGAGACTTTTTAGGAGTGTAGTCAATATCATGTTCCTTAATTGTGTTAATATCATCCAACAATTCCCATTTTGCCTTTGAATCATCATCGCCATCCATTGCGTCAAACGTCGTGATGCCGCGTTGAATTATGCTTTCTTTAAGCAACCGATTTAACGAGATATATGTTGCATCTGAATCATAATTGAGGGCGTTAAAATTTGTTCTCGTCCGTTTTACAACTATTGGAATAAGGAGTAATGGGACGATTAGAAGTGCCCAAAAAATTGATTTAGGCAAGATTTTGAAATCATCGGCAGCATATGGCTCAATACCAATTATCGCATTGGTTAATCCCGAATTCCATTGGTCAGCACCCAAGTAAGGTGCGACATCATTGTCAAAAACATTTTGAGATTCGGCCTGAGCATAGCCAGAATGATCAGGCATTACAAATTTAAATCGCCTGTCATAAACAGACATAGCGATTAAAATTGTTTTATTCTCCCCACCTTCCATGCCATAATACTGATACATACCTCTAGCATATCCTTGATCAGCATCGAAATACTCTTCATTCTGATTTACATCCAATTGGAACATTGAACGTATGGTGACAACTCTTACTAAAGTACCTGTAGCGTTTTGTAAATCCATCAATTTTTGTTCCATTTCTATCTCTTGGGATTCCGATAATACACTACCTTGGTCAATCAGATACCAATCACCAACAGGTTCCGTAGGATATGCAGCAGATGCGTTTGGAAGAGCAAGAATTAATGTCAAACCTAGTAAGATAAGGGCACGGCGGACCATGTCCCAACCACGACCGGATTGGTGATAACCTTTTCACCGTCATATTTGAGGTCTTGACGCAGGCACTCCGATTTAGGGTACCGTTCAGACCCAAGGTCTTGAAAATGGCTTCAAATCATATATTGCTGCTTCAATTTCCATCTCCAAAAGAGATACTTCCTCCCTACCGAGATTCGTCTCCAAACGACGTATGATCCGTCGACATCGATAACTCAAGCGGCCAGACAGTGCGAACATAGCCAAAAGAAAACGACTTGCTCGGCGTTGTTCGTCCGCAGAAATGGCCTGGTTGTTTGG
>DAIUCF010000076.1:4535-6116 GCA_036846305.1 Candidatus Poseidoniaceae archaeon
CGAGTTCATTCCAACTGCGTTGATAACGACAAAAAATGGAAGCGAGACAAGTTCAACGAAGGCCCTCAAGGCCGTTCGTCCAATCAACTGAACCCACATGCGACGAACAATTGATTTGAACAGTGTAGCACTGACTGCGATCCGAAACTTCTTCAAAATTTTACGAATCATCATGCCCAATTTACCAATACGAGCAAGCGGGTCAATACCGAACATTGTTCCTTGGAATCCTGGCGCCCCCAACGCAGCGTGAATCAACCAATGAGGAATTGATTCTTCCAACTCAAACTTCTGGAGATCCTCTTCAGGAATTCCGAGTACCTTAGCCATTCGTGCAGCGGTTTTGAGTGAATCGCCGTAAATAAATACCAGTTCAAGTGAGGTCGAAAGAAAACCAGCAAAAGCAACTGCCCCGAAAAAGGTGTAGTTGTTCCATCCATCAGCACCTTCCCATTCATGCAGCCAAAGGGCAATTGAGACAACAAACATACCGGATATCAGACCAAACAAACCTGCCCTAAACACTGAAAGACGATGCAGGAGGTCCAGCCGTTTGTCTGCAAGTCTTCGGTCAGATATGTGAACCTCATCGGAATCTTGAATTTCCGTGAGAAAGCGACCAATCGCCCATCGTTGCAATTGGTCTTTTAGCAGCAATTCAACACCTAATATGTGTAAAATCCTTGACCGGTTTTACGACCAAGTTTTCCTTCTTCTACCATGCTCACCAAGAGTGGTGCTGGTGCGTATTTGTCATCTCCCAAGCCTTCATGGAGGACATTCATGATATGAAGAACGGTATCAAGACCAATGAGGTCGGAAAGTGCAAGTGGGCCAATTGGGTGGTTCATTCCTAATTTCATAATACCATCAATTGCTTCGGGCTCAGCCACACCCTCTTGAAGTGTTAAAATGGCTTCATTGAGCATTGGGCAAAGAATCCTGTTCGATACGAATCCTGGAGCGTCGTTGCAAGAGAGAGCAATTTTGCCCATCTTTTCAGCCGCTTCATTCACGGCTTGATTCGTCTCTGCGCTGGTTTCGTTTCCGTTAATGACCTCAACGAGTTTCATGATAGGAACCGGATTCATGAAATGCATTCCAATGACTTTTTCCGGACGACCCGTGGATTCAGCAATGGTCGAGATTGAGATGGACGAAGTATTGGATGCAAGGATCGTTTCGGCCTTGCAAATCGAATCTAATTCTGAGAAAATACTTGTTTTCAATTCCAGTATTTCTGGCACAGCTTCCACGACAAGGTCGCAGTCAGCACACGCTTGGCGATCGGTTCCGGTTTCAATCCGACTGAGGGCGGCATCTGCATCTTCTCGGGTCATTCGTTCTTTGGAGACCAACTTTCCAAGTGAAAACTGAATCGTCCCAAGCCCTTTCTCAACATATTCATCCTTGATGTCAACCATGACAACATCGTATCCTGCACAAGCAGCAACTTGTGCAATACCGTTACCCATTTGTCCTGCTCCGATAACACCAATCTTCTGAATCATGTCTGCACCTAAACAGATCCAACAGCAACGTGTTGATGAAGATGCGTGTTTAAATTCATGACACCTGAAG
>DAIUCF010000077.1:0-5667 GCA_036846305.1 Candidatus Poseidoniaceae archaeon
CTCCTGTACAGCCGCTGGATCCGCCGCTGATGAAGGATGGAGACTGGTACATTGCCCCACCTCTCTCATCACGGTTGTATCAAAAGAGCGCAATCGGTTTGATGCAATCCGATGAAAGTATTCGCGTATCTACGGAAGAGATTTTGTTTTGTCACTGGCATCGGCACCTCCCACTGCCATCGAACTCTTGGTTTGATAATGCGGTGAATTCTGACCCAGATGTCATCGCCCGAAGCATCCTTTTTGATACAGCCCGAAGCGGCGGAGAGTTGCTCATTCCTGCTCAAAACATCCCAGAAAAGTGGGGCATTGAAGTCCCACAACCCACTTGGGCTTTGCGTTGGAATCGCGAACAGATTTTCTCGAAAGAAATGCCAGTTGCACATGTTCGCTGGGCATGGACAACAGATGTAATTGATTGGAAGGAAATGGTCGAATGGACCTCATGGGTACACGATCAAGGTATGCTGGCTGAATTTTTGGTTATTGATGAAGAAATGGATGTCACAATGTATCTGTTGTCCCAGAGACAGCCTTCAGGTAAACAACCTCTCTGGGATACTTTTTCCACAGAAAAAAAGAATCAGATTTCTGAACTATGGCAAAAAAGAATAGCACGTGGCGATGGCTGGTATGTCCCAGATGCATCCAATTGGCATTGGGATTCTATAGGCGTTGAACATCTTTCTGGTCGACATTTACGGCAGGAGGAAGGACAACTTGTCCAATCCTCAATCGATGAACTTCGTCCGAGTGCTCAACACAATTTGTATGTTGACTTGGTCGAACGCGGCGTGCTCTTGCGACCTGGTTTCAAGTATGGGAGTCGCTGGAGAGTGTATGACACGCCTGTTGGTGAGGCGCACGCTCCATGGCTGATTCAGCCTCACGAAGATGCCCCTCAAACATGGGAGGCAGCATGTTTGGCAGTTCGACTCTCTGAAGGTGTTCACAAAATGTGGCTCTGCGCTTTACCCTTCAAGGATTCATGGTTCTACCTGCACATGCAACGATGGCTACCGGGTCGAAATTGACTACAGGTCAATGTCCCTACCCCATGCATCGGTTTCATTCTGCTCCAGGGTGGTATCGAATGGTTCTGTTTCGATATTCGATTGCGACTGTTTAGGTCTGCTTTTTGGCCGTGTGTCCATCATTGCAAACAGTACCCATATTGCGCTGATAAGACCTGCGCATCCGAGCAATCGGCCGGGTGTCCTCCATTCGTCAAATGTGCTGCGCTCACCATCGATAGCAGAATACTCAAGGTGAATAGTCCAGCGGTGTCCACTCTGTGAAATAAGAACAATTTCACCGTTAACTGACATACGGTCTTGCAACAAACCGTTCGGTTCAATTTGAATCTCAATCGAATCGTTTCCTGAGAGATCAATTCTGTTGTCGACTTCTCCAATGCGTGACATAGGACCGTCAAGCTCGACGGTGAATGATTGTTCGGAACTTCCAAGAGATTCGACAGGAATGACAAGTGTGGATGGGCTAAACGCCTGTAGTGTCCCCGAATCGGTTGCTTCAATTGGTATTCTCCCGAGTGTCAAGGTTTTGGTCTTAATGTGCATTCTGTCATCACCACAACTCATTTCTCCTTCAATAATTGCCTCAGCATTCGCCGTTCCGGTCGATGAGAATTGCAATTGAATATTCGTGGTGCCTTGAGTCAATTGTGTTTCCTGTTCGATGAAGGTTCGACCGTCGGAAACGGTCAGGTTGTGCGTGAACATACAAGGTTGTTCGACACTCACCGACAGTGGAAAACTTTCATCGGGAAGGAGAACCCCCCCAAAATCGGGAGCATCAATGGATAATCCTGAACTGCAATTAGGTGCAGTAAAGCGAATTTCAACGGTTATGTTGATTTCCACCGTTGCCACCCAAGGTACCAAAAAGCCATCATGGTCGTAGATGAGAACACCTTCAGCACCAAATGAACTTCCGTTTTGAAAAACATCGGATGCCTCACCAGAATTCACACCGTTACGCAAATCGGTGCGACCATCGGCCTCAATGACCGTTAGCCACGGTTGATCTGGGTCGCGGTTCAGCTCATTTTGTTCTTCGTCTCCAACACTTCGATCTTGGTACGTCACCAGTATGCCATAACCGGGGAGGTGTTGGTCAAAGCCAAAATTCGATCTGTATTCAATCCATACAGATTCTTCTTCAGTGAGAGGTACTTTGAGTGATGAGCCGTTTTCACTCATTCCTTTCATGAGTATTGTTGGTCCGATGCAAGGTGCTTGTGCACTTGATGGCCATGTAAGGTCCATGGTTTGTGTACGGTTTGCACCGAGTAATTCCAGACTCGCAGAAGTAGGGAGTGCTGGCCATACACCGCCACCGTTCCAGTTTCCACTTGCCATAATGTCCCAGTCGCCGATGCCTTGCCAATCGTTCAAGTGTCCAGCCTCGTGGACTGGGTAGAGGTCCATTGCTCCCATTTGGTGCATCATCTCATGCAGGATTGTTCCCATTCCACTTGAGCCAGTTCGAATACTCGCCATTGTGTAATGGCCCACATCAACACCGTTTTCTACTTCGATTGATGTGTCAAACCGTGTAAAGTGGCTCCAAATATTACTCGTTTGCCCGGGACTTTCCTCTTGCCCCTTTGATGTGTGAAGTATGAGCAAACGGTCTACTATGCCATCGTCGTTAAGATCATATTCATCCCAATCGGCATAGTTTATGTGGTCAAGAACTGCCTCTTCAGCCAATTTCATAGGTAAGAATTCTCCATTGGCATCCATATCTCTGTTTCCATTGAAATCACTGCCGTAGTCGGACAAAGATCCCGATGCTCGCGTAACTCGTGGACTCACATCGATGTGTACCTGTGTATTTGAACCGGATAGTTGCGATAAATACTCTCGTGCGACATCGTTGAGCAGGAGTTCTGCTTGAGTTGGTCCAGAAGATTCTGTGGCAGGAGAACTCTCAAAATCAATGACGATGACGAGCCATCGTTCTTGTTCTTGCAATTGCAAGAGAGGAACTTCTTGTTCTTGAACGACAATCGTGTTCTCACTCACCCACTGCTCGACAGTATCGTTGTTTGTGAAAGCCCATGAACTGGCAAGGAGCAATGCAACGAGGATTGGTACTCCAAACCTCGGACTCATGCTTTAGTGCAGAATGGTGAAGTGTTTCAATGCTTGGACTTACTGATGTTACAACTGCCGAATTGTAATTGGTAAAGAGTTCAGTCGTTCTTCTACACGGTTGGCAGTTTGTTTGTCCAAGTGAATGAGTATTTGTTGCGGTTCCAATTGTATCCCCCAAGTATGTTCTTTGCTCCGTGTGTCAAGAAGAAGTTCGATTTCGACTTTGTCCTTTACAACATCATATATTCGACCGGGTATGCTTTGTTTCGACCAGGGGTCTTCTAAGCTCATCATCTTCAATTCAAATTCTGTAATTTGGAACGGTGATGGCAGTGTGCGATAGGACTGCAATTCTAGCATGTCTAGGCCTCGCAATTTGCAACCAATCGAACGGCAATTCTGCTTGAAGCCATCAGGTAACGGATCTGTTGTGCAACCACTAACGATTACATCGGTAAGTCTGTGTCGTAGGGCAGCTTCGAGGACCATTTCTTGTTCCTTGGTCGAATGACAGAGATTTCTCACCGGCATTACCGCAATTGGCACCTCAGCGTTCTGTGGAATACTGTTCGCTGCACCGTCGCATGAACAGTCTACCAACAGCATGTTCCGGACACCTCCATCTGAATCCATTATCGGTTTTTTTCCATTGAAAAGTGGTGGTTCGGCTTGCAGCCACCTCCGACTACCTCGCTCGATAACCCCAATCGCAGATACGGTGAGTATGAGTGCGAATCCACCGTACTCAGGTAGGGATGCTAACAGCAACAACAGGACTATGCCATATACCCGGAATCTCCACCAATCTGCCGTTTCTCGATGTAGCATCCCATATGTACCTGCTAGAACCATCGCACTTAGTGCACATGCGACTATTACTTGCGTCCACACGACAGCAACTGCCATGGAGAGCATGTGTACCGCATCGTACCGAGCGTCTAACATCATCGATTCATGCGTTTGATGACCCGTTTGGAAGAGGAGTGGAAATACAATACCTACGGTTGTGATTACTGCGAGTCCCAGCATCAACCCGCCCCCAATGAACCATGATACAATCCAGCGTTGTTCATTTGGTAGAAGACCCGGTCTTGCAAATTTCCATCCGTGATAAAAAGCGACGGGCGTGGCAGTACCAATGCCGAGGATGGCCGCGCTCATCCAACGAACTGCGCTCCAACGTGCCGGGTCATACAGATTAAGGCAGCCATCGTCACAAGAGTTCAGTCGATTCAGGACGAGATTCAATATCTGATCAATCTGAGTTAGCCAGCCAATGGTGAATACAGTTGCCAAAAAGAAGACAAGAGTTGTCCTTGATGTGAGCTCATTCAAGTGATCTTGAACATGTCGCTCATTGTCCAATTCAAGTTGTAGAGACATAGGATTCCCTCAGTTCCCTTGGAGGAGTCGGAGATTCAAACGAGGTCTTTTGCCTGTGCTGGTGCACGTGCTTGAACGATGGTTCTGTAGACGCCAAAAAAGGCCCATAGTGTGAGCATTCCGACGGAAAGAAGTACTTCCCAGGACTGTTCATTGTCTACAGTCCAAGCAAATCCAACGAGAAGTATTGCCGAAAGGACTCCGCGCCGAACGCCTTGAGGTATAGCGAGGCTCTTGTCCAGGTGCTCTGGACCTCCGCCAAACTTTCGTTCATAAAACTCGCCTTGAATGACAGCAGCAACGATAATGATTGAGAGCGTGAAGAAGTAGTAGATGTTTCCTTCATCGAAGAATTGGTGTGCTAATTTCTCTTGTCGCTCTGCTTCAATGGCTTCAGGGTCATCGACAGCGACGAAGAGAGATTCATAATCACCTACGCTGATTGTACGCAGGGCAAGGTTTTCCTCATCGTCATTGGTAGCAGTATCTGGTGGGCTAATCGAGAACGAAACAATGTTCCATGTGTCTCCAGCATCAAAGTTTCCGTTACCGTTGACAGCGTTACCAACAAGTTGGAACGGAATGATTCCTACATCGGAACTTGGCGCAGTCCATGTGACTACCCAGTCGTTACCTACTGCAGACTGTGAGAGCGCTCCTGGCTCATCTGCAACGGCCTGTGAGCCTTCCCCGGGAGTAAGTGCGCCATTGTTGTAATCCCATAGCATAAATCCGCCTTCAGCGTTTGAAGCGTGCTGGAGAGAAATAGTGAACTCATAGGACTGGTCGAGCGTGTATGCACGTGGGACGCCTGATATTGATACTACAACATCATTCGATGCTGCACCGTCTCCGTGACAGGTACATCCGACCTCTACAGTAAGATTGTCTCCACTCTTCCATGGAGGTCCACCAGGCATTGCGAGAGCGGGTGCAATCAAGAGCAAGGCAATCAATCCAAGTATCAAGAATCGAGAGTTGCGTGATAGCATGGTCCCACCTGTTACTTTCGACACACCGCCGCCCTTTGAACGTTCCTTTTCCCCATGCCCCTAAGGGGCATGAATCCTATCGAACTCAAACGCTTCAAATTTCTTTGACTGCCGTGTTCAAATCGCCCATCATGGCCTTACCGTCGCCAAAGAGCATCATGGTTTTGTCC
>DAIUCF010000078.1:0-5645 GCA_036846305.1 Candidatus Poseidoniaceae archaeon
ACAGAACGGAAGGTTCCCAAATCAATTCCAATATACAATACGTCTTCTGCCATAGTACTCGCCTATCCTTCCCATTCCGAACTACCTTATGAAGGATGCCTCGCTCATGAACCGTTGAAATGCCACACGACATCCAAATTGATAGAAGCTTTCAAACTAATTATTTCTATAGAGAGATGTGTTAAGTAGCGTTTACTCGGAAAAATAACTTCAGCACCATTCTTCACAGCCTTGGCAATACCACGCTGCATATTCTGGGTAAAGTTTCGCCATTTTTCCACATGATGTGCATTCCTTGAGCGTGTCTTCTCCGTACATTTCCAGTACCATTTGAACATGGTAGACATCATCGATTCCTAATTGCTGCCGCATGGACCAAAGCAACTGGTCCTCACTTGGTGAAATAATTCCGTCTTCGAGTACCAATGCTACAATGTTTCTGTAATCTTCAAAATCTTGTAGATTGCGTGCATCAAGAACAACACCGTTTTTCTCAGCAACGATATCTGTGCCACCCGGGTCGTCAACGAACAAGACCAATGATTCCGGTTTTAGTGCCTCGTTGCGTAATTCAAAAGAGATTCGCACACCTTCGAGATTTGCATACACCAACTTGGAGTTGTTGTTGATGACATTGGTAATGGAACGCGCTGTATCTGCTGCTGATGTTCCGCGCCGCCATCCAAGCGGATCTGAAACATTGAAACAGTAAAATTCGGTTCCATGGCCGGGATATTCAAGTCGAATTTCTTCACCACCGTCAAATCCATTTGCTACAATGGTAACTGCAGCGACTTCTGTGGAAACGATGTTGTCTTCATCATCGAAACTTATCATTAGAGGCTTTCGCTCTTCAGTGGCAGTGTTAAAATGACCTTTCATACCCGTCATCCATTTGTCTTCAAGTCGGGCAAGAGATGCTTCCTGTTCTTCCGAGAGATCTTTTTCAACGCCAAGAACACCTGCGAGGCTGCCACTTTCAATCTCTTTCTTGAATTCCTCAATTTTCTCTCTGTCTTGATGGTATGTTGGTACTGCATCTGAACTCTGCTGTTCTACGTAATCTGGGTCAGGCCATTCATGTTGGCAAGCAACGCAACTCAAATATCCGTTCATTGTTGACGGTTGAGATTCTCCTCCGCAACGTGGGCAGTCACCTCCCTCAGTGAAACCGAGGTTCTCAACAGCCTCGCGTCGTCCCTTTCGTAAGTTGCCAAAACCCGCCATGTTATACCCACATCCTTTGCTTTCTATCAAGGCTTTGGAGATATATATTGGTTCAATCACTTTTGCCCACGAATTGGAATTGCTTTCATACCGTAGCGGATGTAACCTTCTTGGGCATAAATTCGTCGAACACCAAATTCGATAGAATCTCCGATGTTTGGAGAATAGTCTTCATCATCACAAACCAGAAAAACACCTCGAGGTCCTTCTGCAAATCGCACCAGGAGCGTCTGTATTCCCCCGAGGATAGGTGCACGAAGAGAGAATTCTGATGGAGCACCAGCAGCACTCAATTTTGTCCACGATTCTACCTGTGCAGAGCCACTGAGTGCTTTACTCTCCTTGGCCAAACGAATTCCATTTTCATCTAGTTGTCTTGGTGGCCAAATGGTCTTACCTTCATGGATTTGAGAGGTGAGATTTAATCGGGCAGAACTCCCTTCGCGGTATTGTGCTTGAGACACATATGCTCCTTGAGATACATGGAGTTCGGAGCATTCTGTAAGCCATGCTTTTTGGATTTCAGTGTAAAGCTCCGCGTCAATTTCGACAGTAAAGGTGGATGCATCAAAATCAAATTCGTTGTTGTCTTGTTTGCTCAGTAGCAAGGTTGCTTCGTCACCATCCATGACTTGCCAGATAACCTCATTCGAATCCAGTTCTTCGCTTCGAGAAGGAGAGTCTGCCAGTGTGGATATGTAGACCACTTCGCCATCGACTGCAGGTGGCAAATGAATAGAATTCACCTTGTGTCCCTTAGAAATTAGATATTGTATTCCAGCTATCGACATGGTCGTTGAGTCGCTATCTGGCCCATAGACGATTTTACCGTTCAGTGTAAACGGAGATTGGATAAAAACTGAATCTCCAGATTCTAGAACAATGTATCCCTTCCAGATAAGTTCACTCATCTTTTATCCCTCCCAAAGACATGGACTGCGCATGTTGCCCCTGAACCGCCGACATTGTGGGTAATGCCTATTTCAGCATCTCGGACCTGACGCTGGGGCTCTACTGAACCTCTCAATTGCTTGAACACCTCGACTGCTTGACCGGTACCTGTCGCACCAAGTGGGTGTCCTTTGGACTTCAATCCTCCAGAAGGGTTCACACAGACATTGCCTTGATTGAGAACACCTTGTTGTTCACGAGCAAAAACTCCACCTTTACCCGAATCTGCAAACCCAAGGTCTTCTGTAGCAATCATTTCAGCAATGGTGAAGCAATCATGTACTTCGGCCAAGTCGACATCGGAGGCGGTAATTCCTGCAGCGGAATAGGCAGAATTAGCGGCTTTTTGAGTAGCCATCAGTTGAGTGATTGTAGGCCGGTCGTGCAATGCAAGGCGATCTGAACCTGCTCCAGAAGAACGAACCCAAACCGGGTCATCTGTGAATTGACGAACAACATGATCGGCTGCTAAAATCACGCAGGAGGCTCCGTCGGATGTCGGACAACAGTCGTACAACGTGAGAGGGTCTGCTACCATGAAACCACCTGCAGCCTTCTCAAACGAAACTTGCTTACGCAGATGTGCATGCTGATTTTCAAATCCATGCATGTGATTTTTGACACTAATGTGAACCAAGTCATCATGTGTGGACTGGTGTTCATGGAAATGTCGGCGAGCCATAAGAGCGTATGTACCAGGGAATGTAAGCCCAGCAAGCCGTTCCCACTCGGTGTCTCCCGATACACCGAGCCAAAACCTCTTACGTTCTGGAGAAAGGTCATTCATTTTCTCAATACCTCCAGCGACGACAATATCTGCTTGTCCACTTTTGATTGCCATCCAAGCATCTCGTAGAGCAAAACCGGATGATGCACAGGCATTCTCAACTCTTCGCACACCAACTCCCTGCATACCTGAGTGTTCTGTAAGCAGGGCGGCGGTATTTCCAAGTTGAGCTCCACCGAACGCCACACTGCCGATGAAAGCTTCATCAATCTGACGAGGGTCAAAATCTTGGTCTACGCTGCTAAAGGCCTTTTCCGCAGCCTCTGCCCACATTCCTTTGAGTCCAAGTGAATGATTTCCATATTTTGTTTGGCCGGCGCCGATGACTGCAACATCAACCATGTTCACTCCAAGAGGCGCCAGCATTTGATAGACTCGGTCAATTTTCTCGTCTTCGACCGAACGAAGTACCCGTAGAGACTAAGAAGGCGCTGTTCTCCCCAGCAAACATGCTCCGACAATGTAAAGCCCACGGACACTTCAAAGGCGCCAACTGCCCAACCTGTAACGAAGAAGGAAAATTCATCATGAGCGACCGTGAAGCAAATTCGCTTGGCCGCATGCTTGCTTTGGTTTTGCGACATGCTCCTGAAAAATTCAATGTAGAAATGGATATCAATGGATGGGTCAATTCTCGTGAACTTTCGGAATCAATTTCAAAGCAACGCCGCCACTACCACTGGCTTCGTGGATGGCACTTTGCTGCAATTGCTCACGCTGACGAAAAAGGTCGATACCAAGTCGAAGGTGACATGATGAGGGCGACTTACGGCCATTCTATAGAATTGGAACTCGATTTGCCAACGGATCAAATTCCAGAGGCTTTGTACTGGCCGTGTGAAGAAGGCCAAGTGGAAACAACCCTTGAATTGGGTATTACCTCGGGAGACCGAAACCACATTCATCTTTCACGAAGCATCACCAATGCAATGGAAGCAGGACATGTGAGAATTGACAGACCTGCTATTCTTGAAGTCGACACCGTTCGTGCTATTGCCGATGGTCACATCATTTACCGTGCAGGAAAAACTGTATTCCTAGTTGATGAAATGCCCGGGGAATACCTCTACCGACTTGAAGCAGATGACCCAATAATTCTGGAAATGATTGCTCAGTGGGAAATTGAAGAAGAAGAAGAGTGATTACCTTTTTTCTCCGCAAGCAGCGCAGAAATCAAGATCCTTGTCAAGTAATTCTCCGCAACCTCTGCAATGGTCATGCCCTTGAGCCAAAGATTGAATCTTAGAGATTTGTTGAGGGAACTCCTCGATTGCAGCAGAATTGACCAAGTGCAAAGGATCAATTCCTTGCTCCTTGAGTTCTCGGTATCTATTTCCGAACAAAATAGCCTCTTGGACAGCGGCCTCGATTTGAAGTTGACGAGTTTCTCGGTCGATTCGGTTCGCAATTTCCTCCGATTCTTCTAGAATCGCTTGCAGATGTCGCATAAATTCACTCAGAGTGGGACCTTCGCTCATGGTTACCGGTTTTCGCCGTGGGTCATCAATCCTTGGTGAGAATCGTATGGATTTTGAAATTTTTAGGGGTCACACTCATGTGCGATTTATCCTTGGGATAACTATGCGTGAGCGGGTTGTCATAAAATGGGGTGGCGGCTTGATTACTCAGAAGTCAGTTCTTTGCACTCCTAATCTCTCGATATTGGATAAGTTAGCAGAAACGGTTTCTGTTTGCTGTAAGCAAGGCTTTGATGTTCTTCTGGTTCATGGAGCAGGTTCTTTTGGTCACTTGAGAGCAAAACAATGGAAGTTACAACAGGGCTATATTTCTGAAGGAATTTTTCCTGTTTCTGAGGAGTGCAGCACTCAACTGGAAGCAGTGCAACTCGTTCGTAAAGAAATGCTTGAACTCAATGGCTATGTTTGTGATTCACTACGACGCGTAGGACTCGAGCCCATCGTTCATCCACCGCATTTGTGGGCAAAGAATACTGGAATAGATTTCTTAGGAGATTTGAGTCCTTTGAAATTGCAATATGACGGTAAAGTGCACGTCACATTTGGTGACGTGGTCGATGTTGAAGGTGATGCAATGTTTGGTATTTTGTCCGGTGATGATCTTGTCGTTCGTCTTGCTCTAGAACTACCGAATGTCCAGCGATTGGTTTTCGCAATTGGTGGCGTTGATGGTTTGCTTCGAGTTCCTCCTGAAATGGCAATTGAAACGGATTTGATAGAAGTTTGGTCACCTGGTATTGACTTTGAAGGAACTCATTACTCTGATATTGATGTTACCGGAGGTATTGGTCTAAAAGCTGCTCGAGGAGCGTATGTTGCTGAGCAAGGTATACAGGTTCTCATGGTAAATGGAGGTGTTCAGGAACGTGTTCTGGGAGCGCTTGTTGGAAAACCTGTTCGTGGAACGATTGTAACTCATAAACAGTGAACTGCGAGGGAGTTGGGCTTTTTTCCTCATGGTCACCCTTCAGTATCATACGCAGAACTCTTCATGTAGCGACCGCGAATCGAATGTACTGGGGTCACTATGTCTGGGTATGAGATTGGAGATGTTCCAAGCATTGAACTTTCAACATCTGAAAAGGAATTGCTCTCATCTCTTGGAGCCAATGCCATCCAGTCTAAACTCATGTCTGAGGCAATAATCTCTGTAAGTGAACATGACGAGGTTCTTGGGCCAATTTCAAAAATTGCTGCACACC
>DAIUCF010000079.1:0-5481 GCA_036846305.1 Candidatus Poseidoniaceae archaeon
ATGCTACACAGGCGACAAACTGCCCGAGACACTTACCCTTGATGAATGAAACGGATAGAACAGAAGAAGATTGGGCCAAATTTCAAACAATGAATGAACTAATTCAAGGGACAAGTCAAAGAACACTGCCGAATTGGTTAGGCCATGGACCCAAATGCAGGTGCGGGATTACTCAATCCGTATGCGCAATCTAAGATTGGAAGTGACACAATCTTCAGTTGGTGGGCACGCTATCAAAAAGCGATTGAAAACGGCGCTGACGCCGTAAATGGGACCATCGGAGCTTTGCTTGAAGACGATGGCTCACTTGCAATCAATACCGTAGTCGACGAAGCAATTCGTGCTGCACCTCCCGTTGAGATTGCCGCCTATGCACCATTGAAAGGAATGCCTGCGTACCTTGACTTGGCCAAAACTCTTGCATTAGGAGAATACCGAAACCAAATGGAAGAAATGGGGTTATCGATGACCGCAACAGCAACACCTGGTGGTTCAGGTGCACTGTTTTTGGCAGCATCGAACTTTGCAAACCGTGGTGAAAAAGTGCTGTTACGCGACCGTTATTGGGGTCCGTATAAGGGATTCCTCTCTGGCTGTGATTTGAAACCTGAAACATACCCACTGTTACCTAGCCATGCCTCTGATGACCATCCATTTGTCGACATCGTGGGCTTTAAGTCATCATTAGAACAACTTTGTCAGGTTCAAGATAAGGTGATGATTTGGTTGAACGACCCTGCACATAATCCAACCGGATTATCACTAACTGCATCGGGCAGAACTGCTGTTTTGGATGCAGTTATGGAAAGCGCTTCTCGTCACGAAAATGTCGGACATACGCTTCTGATTGATGCTGCATACCATCTCTATGCTGACGAACCTCATGGCTGGGGACAAACCATCCTTGAATCGATGAACGATGGGTGGCCGTGGACCGAAAATTTACTCATCACTTTCGCCATTTCCCTTTCTAAATCACACACTATTTACGGTCTGCGAACTGGTGCTTTGGTGAGTATCCACCCTGACCATGAAGTCACCGAAAAGATCGCAACTGTGATGGGAGTTACAGGAAGGCAAACATGGTCAGCAGCACCACGAGTTGCACAATTCTCAGTCAGTCAAATGCACTCCTCTGCAGAAGGTGGTGAAGCATGGAGCGTCGAAAGAGACCGATTGCAAGCATTGCTGGTTGAACGTAGAACACTTTTTGTTGAATGCTGCGAGAAATTGAATGTTCCCTTGAATCCGACTCATGATGGATTTTTTGCATGGCTTGAGCACGATGACCCCCCTTCAATCGCTGAGGCTTGTGCTGAACAAGAAGTGTTCCTAGTACCCCTTACCGGTGGAGTACGAATCGGGTTATGCGCCATTCCTCTAGAAAAAATCCCAAGAGTAGCCCAAGCACTATCCAATGCTTTGAAATGAGGTGTTGAAATGAATAATGTGCGGGAAAATCTCCTCATTTCGAGTCTCGTTTGCATTACTGCTGGTGCTTTTTTTACTGTTGCTGGCATTATGTCAATCGCTGGAACTGTGGGTATCAGTGGTGTTGTTCTGTTCATCCTCGGCATGACCATGTCCACACAACAAGGCATGTCGAAAAAGGAGATTGAAGAATGGGTTCCAGACTCAAGTCAATTGCCTGATGCTGGGAGAGTCATGTACCGAGTCGATGTCACGATAGATGAACCCAAAAAGTGTACTGTTATGTGTGGGCCGTGTGGTCATGTCGAACTTTTGGATGGCGGGAGACCTCCTCAATTTACCTGCCCTGCATGCTCAAAAATTCTGTGGGATGAAGAGGAGTAGACGGGAAGTAGAACCCATCTCAAGAAACTACTCAATCCGGTGATTCACGCCATAGAATTGAAGTCAAAGAAACATTACGACACTCTATGGACGCGGATGCACTGCTCAACCCAGAGCGAAGAATGCTACGCGTCATGCAGCAGAAGGACACAAAGGAATGGAACCTATCTGAAATCCTATCAGCCTGTGAATGGACGGACCAAGCCGTAGCTGTAGGTGCAGGCCATGGACTTTCAAATGCAGGTCTGGCAAAAACTTCTGAGACCAGTTCAATAACCGTTCGCCTCGCCGATGAGGGACTTAAGGCTAGAGAATACGGCTTGCTTGAGCAGCGTCTATGGAACTGGATTTCAGACCACCACGAACCGACAATGGCAAACCTACAAACTGAGTTTGAACGACATGAAGCGGGACCTGGTGTGGGTTTATTGAAACGCTTAGGGGTACAATTAGAAAACGGGACGTTTCACTCGCAGAACCCTTCGGATGTGACATCAAGAATCGAAACAAGAGCTGCTTTCCTCAATCTCCTGCCGTGCTTAGAAGATGCCCTTGACCAAGACATGCTCGAGCATTTCAAATCCCGCCGTGGACTCATAGAATCCGTAGTTGCAACTTCACGTACATGGAGTATTACACCAGCAGGAAGAAAGATTTCTGAACATGAACTTGTCGAAAAACAATTGATCACAGAAATTACAACTGAGTTGCTACAATCTGAGTCTTGGAAGGATGCGGAATACCGACCGTTTGATGTCACTCTCGAATCCGCAACTCCCCGTACTGGACGCAGCCATCCAATGCAAGCATTGATTGAACGCGTTCGAAGCATATTTTTGGAAATGGGCTTTTCTGAACTTGTCGACGACTATGTCCAAACAGCGGGTTGGAACATGGATGCGTTGTTCATTCCTCAAGACCATCCTGCCCGAGAAATGCAAGATACCTTCTATCTTGACAACCCACAATCCATAGATATTCCAAAACATTTGACTGATGCCTGGAGGGCTATTCACGAATATGGTGGAGACACGGGTTCGGTTGGGTGGGGCGGTTCTTTTTCTGCAGAAACGTCTCAAAAAGGCCTCTTGAGAACTCATACCACAGTGAACACTATTCAGTATCTGGCCGACAACCCTAATGATGCTTGCCGGGTATTTTCGGTCGACCGAGTGTTCCGGAAAGAAGCCATTGATCGAACCCATTTACCGGAATTCCATCAAATCGAGGGCATTATCATGGAGGAAGGTGCAAACCTGCAAATGTTAGTAACGACACTCAAAACCTTCTATGCCAAAATGGGGTATCCTGAAGTTCGTGTTCGACCTGCCTATTTCCCTTACACCGAACCAAGTTTAGAGATTGAGGTGAAGTGGAGAGGAAAGTGGTTGGAACTCGGTGGCGCGGGTATTTTCCGTCCAGAAGTCACTGAACCACTCGGTATTTCCTCTCCCGTATTGGCTTGGGGGATGGGGCTCGAACGTCTTGCTATGCTCGTTCTGGACCTCGATGATATCCGTCAACTGTATATTTCAGACCTTGAATGGCTACGGAACCAACCGCTCTTGTAACGGCTTTTTTCGAACTGCCCGAGACTGGCATCATGACAGGGTTTTCTTCAATCGGGTATTTAGGCAAAGAGAATTGAGGTCTGCATGTAGTGGTCCCTTATTGGATTCACAGGAGATATTTACATGACTGATTTTCAATCACTTGGACTTTCAAAAACACTGCTTAAAGCTGTAGCATCGGAGGGATACACCACACCTACACCTGTTCAAGAACAATCGATTCCACCTCTTCTCGAGGGAAGAGATGTACTTGGAGTCGCTCAAACAGGCACGGGTAAAACTGCTGCTTTCGCCCTACCTGTTTTGCAAATCATGCAGAGGAATAAGACACAGGGTAAACGATTCATTCGCGCCCTGATTCTCTCTCCAACACGTGAGTTAGCCGCACAAATCGATGAACGTTTTGCTGCTTACAGCGAACATATGGACATCCGGCACCGAGTGATTTTTGGAGGAGTCAATCAAAACCCCCAAGTTCGTGCTTTACAGAAAGGCTTGGAAATTCTTGTTGCAACTCCAGGCAGATTACTCGATTTAATCGGGCAAGGGCACATCGATATTTCGCGTGTCGAATTTTTCGTTCTCGATGAAGCAGATCGAATGCTCGATATGGGATTTATTCGAGATATTGAAAAGGTGCTCAAAATCTTGCCTAAAAGACGTCAAAACTTACTGTTCAGTGCAACAATGCCAAAGTCAATAGCACAACTTGCTGGAAGTTTTCTGCATAAGGCAGTCATGGTCGATGTCAGTCCCAAAGAGATGACTGTCGACCGAATTGAGCAAAAAATGATGTTTGTAAGAAAGGCCGACAAGCGTAGACTTCTGGTCCAGTTGATTAAAGATGAAAAGGTAAAATGCGGCATCGTATTTACACGAACCAAGCATGGTGCTAACAGATTGGTGAAGCAACTTGGACAGAGCAATATCGAAGCAGCGGCGATACACGGGAACAAAAGTCAAGGAGCACGCACACGGGCATTGGCCGGATTTAAGGATGGAAGTATACCGATTCTTGTTGCGACAGATATTGCAAGTCGAGGTATAGACGTCGATGGAATCACGCATGTATTCAATTATGATTTACCGAATGAACCTGAAAGTTACGTCCATCGTATTGGAAGAACAGCAAGAGCAGGCCGTAGTGGAATTGCTTACGCCTTTTGCGACGATAGCGAAAGCGGTTATCTTGTTGGTATTCAACAACTCATCGGCAAAGAAATACCCGTACATTCCGCCCATCCGTTTCACTTCATCGGTGCAATTCCCAAACCGGGTCAAAAGCCAGGCAAGGTGAAAACTGGAGGCCAACAGAAAAACAAGCCGAGAAGGAATCGAAATCAACAGAGTGGTAAAGGCAACAAGAAGAAATCCAATCGCTCCCAAAACAGCAGTAGTTCGAACAACAATTCTAGCAATAGGCAGTCTTCGAACAACAGTGGACGTCGAAACAACCGCTCGAATCGAAACAACAACTGAGATTGTTCTCTTCATCCACAATCACTCGTAATCTGTCGGGTGAAACTCTATACTCACTAATGTTCAGTCGACAATATGGCCGCTGTCGAATGCCCACATTGCACGAACGATGTCGACATTGGATTCGCACCTGCTAATATTACTAAATCGTATGAATGTCCGCACTGCAGCCAAGAATTCGAGTATACTTCACAAGGAATGCAAGGACAAAAACCAGCCTCAAAACCCGGTGATTTGTTTACCTGGTTGTTTCTTAGTGTGTTTATTATACTCTTTTCTGGAGCCTCGATAGTGTTGCTCTTGTCAGGAGAGTTTATCGGCTGTTGTACCCTTATTGTACCCATACTTCTCGGAGGTAGCGTGCATGAAAGAATTAAGACTGGCGAATGGAATTATGGCGACTCTGATGGAACGAGTTAAACACTTCACCTGACAATGTTCTGGTGACAAGCCTAAGGGTTGTTTGAAGGAACTGGCCCGTACAAATTCAACATCGGCGTCCCGTCAATGAACAAGTGGTACACGCCAAGACCGGGTACCAAGAGCAGCCATCCTGGCTTCTCGACATCATGCAATCGGCGTACAGCTGCAGAAAGAACTGGCAAGGTAAAGAGAG
>DAIUCF010000080.1:0-5445 GCA_036846305.1 Candidatus Poseidoniaceae archaeon
CTCGATCAACGCCGTGTAAGGGCGGTGTCATAACCACTAGACCACAGACCCAGCCTGCCCTGTGGGAGGTTGTTATTGAAGGCATTGATGGAGGGGTTAACCTCAAAACAGAGGAACTCTGCCACAACAGCATGGATGAAGACGTTCAAGCCGCAGCGGCGCGCCTCGTTCGAAGAATCAAAGAGGGGGGTCACACAATCACCGTTGCAGAATCGTGTACAGGAGGGTTACTCTCCAGTGCATTTACAGATATTGCTGGAGCTTCATCTTGGTTCAATCAAGCTTGGGTTACGTATTCTAACGAAGCCAAGGTAAACGAACTCGGTGTCAAGGAGGAATCCCTAGACAAAAAGGGTGCTGTCTCAGCTGAAGTTGCCATTCAGATGGCCCAAGGGGCGTTGATGAACGCAAATGCTGACATTGCCATCTCAATTACTGGAATTGCTGGACCAAAGAACGATGGTTCAAGCAAAAAAATTGGTCTTGTCTATGTTGGAATCGCATCAAAACACTGGGCAAATGCTGAGTCGACGCAAATTGGAGGCAACCGTGCAGAAAATAAAATTGGTTTTGTACATTTTGCGCTCCTCTCAACCATAAAACGATGGGATGAAGCGATGGTTCAAGCAGAAGAAAGCCGCAGAGAATTAGAGCGACAAAAGGCAGACGAAGAAGCAGAAAAAGTTCAATTCGAACTCGAGCGCCAAATACGTGAAGAAGCCGCACGAGATTCCGCACCTTGGCAAGATGATTCGTGGGATGGTGAAACTGTAGTCCAAGACGATTCATCTCTGGATAACGAAGTCAACTGGGATTGAACCCATTGAGCCTTCAACCATTCATACCGATGTACTTTTGGAGCGTAGCCACCACCTCGTATCATGGGAGCGACTGAAGCGGAAATGACCGCTATATTACGCAGTCGCAAAATGATTCCAACATCGGCGATTCGCTCACGTCTACTGGAACTTGACAACCTCGAAAATGTACTAAATTGCGCAAACCAAGTCGGCTTTAGCCGAGGTATTCTTACAGAGGAAATACTGAATGCAATGCTCAACGTTTGGGCAGGTGAAACACCTACAAGTCCAATGGCGTCTCAAACCAAAGTCAATGTTGAGAGGGCCCCTGAACTCGGGCGTACTATTGCACCCGTCAAGACTCCCGAGCCTCTTGATATTCAGTTCCGAAATAATCTACCGGATTGGAATTCGGCTGATTTCACTGAAAATGCTTCTGATGCACCCACAGATATTCTTGTTCACTACGATATTACTGGCAACAGTATCACTGAAGGAAAAATGGCAGATATTACCTCATGTTTTAGCGATCGTCTTCAAAGTATACGAAAAATGATTATTCAGAATTCTCGATTGCCGCGTACCCCTACAGAAATTTCGAGACTACATGCTGAAAGTAGTCGATACCAAGGTTATGAGAACAAAGCTGTTGCCATCGGTTTAGTGAATGAACCCCGGTATACCAAAAATGGTCATCTCATGTGGAATCTTGAGGATGAAACTGGAGAGTTGACTTGTCTGCTGACCAAAAGGAAAGGGGATGATAGAGATAGAGCCCATGAACAAATTTTGGAAGCTGGACTCATGCCAGATGATGTTCTTGGGGTGTCAGGAACATTCAGCCAAACTGGTGATATGTTCTATGTGGATGATTTGCATTTCCCAATGCAAACTGCACATAAAAAAGCCTCATCTGAACATGGAGTAAGTGTGGCTTTCCTATCCGACATTCACGTTGGTTCGAAAACATTCCTTGAAGCACAATGGCATAAGATGGTTCGATGGTTCCACTCCGACCCTTTGGCAAAGACTGTCAAATATCTGATTCTATCGGGTGATTGCGTTGATGGTGTGGGGATATATCCCGGCCAAGACAGTGAATTGTCAATTCCAGATTTGTTTGGACAATACTCTGAATTTGCAAGGTTACTCGAACTGCTACCTGAATGGGTCGAGTGCATCATGTTACCAGGTAACCATGATGCTGTTCGGCCTGCTGAACCTCAACCCACATTCGAAAAAGACATACAACAAGATTACAATACGACTACTTTTGTTGGTAATCCATGCGATTTTTCATTGCACGGCGTGCGATTACTCTCTTACCACGGTAAATCAATCGACGATTTTGTGGCTGGATTACGGACGGTAACCTATGCAGATCCAGTCGAAGCAATGCGACAAATGCTTCGGCGTCGGCACTTAGCCCCCCAATGGGGTGGAAAAACACCACTTTCTCCCGAACCAGAAGACGGCTTGGTAATCCGTGAAGTACCAGATATATTCGTGACTGGCCACGTTCACGGCCATGCTTGTGTTGACTTCAAGGGTACAACACTCATTTGTTCAAGCACATGGCAAGACCAAACTTCATACCAAAGAATGCTTGGATTCCAACCCAAGCCATGTATGCTCACAATTGTCAACCTGAAAAGTCACGTATCCACATCAATACCGTTTGCTTGATTATTTAATGCAAAGTAATGGTAGGATGAGTCCCAAGTCTTTGCCCATGATGACATCAACTCCAGCATCTTTGAACGCTGAAATCGAACTATCACGTGTTGGGTTAAACCCAATAAATCGACTACCATCGACATGCATAGACAGGTCCATTTCAGAGTCGCCAACAGAGACACATCCTTGAACATCAAGATTATTCATATCAAGAAGGCGTTGAATGACCTCTCCTTTCCCTGTGGCGTGTAGTCGACAAACCCCCTCATCTGAGAGTGTTTCATCATCATTGAATACAAATCCGTTAGCAATCCAATCGTCCACTTTGAGCATGGCAGCAATCGAAGAGACAAATAAATCGACACCAGCACTGACAATGGCAACGAAAATTCCGTTCGACTTGAGTAGTTCAACCAACTCTCGAGCCCCTTTCATCAATGCCACACCGGAATAAGCTCGAAACAGTTCATCTCGATGAATCGGGTCTTGAACTTCTTTCCACATCTGAATATCTGAGCGCATAAATTCTGCATCGGTAATTTCTCCACGAATAAAACGTTGGAGATGCAATGAATTGTCCGTTCCAAAGTGATCGTGAAGAGTTCTCCAAGAGCTGACTGCATCAACAAGAACACCGTCACAATCAAAGACAACGCATGTGGTTTGAGGTAATTGCTGAGCTTCAGACATAAGAGACAATTAGACGAAAGTGAACTACCTTGAAAGGGTTCGCTTTTGGCCTAAGAGAAAATCCGAAGGCAGGGGGCCCCTTACGGAAACCCCCTGCGAACGGTTGGTAACCACCGAAGCGGTGGATCACCCCAAAAGGGGTGCGAGATGCAACAGTGGAGGGCCGAAGCCCTCCACTGGCACCCATAATGTTCAATCTACGAACGGGCTCAATTAGCACTTCTGTCGAATGACAATCCTTGCCATGTGCGCAATTGTGCACCTTGGCCTACGTTTGGAGCGTAGTTTATTGTGATTGTCACATCTTCCAGAGGGGTTCCCGCTGAATCGTGCGTTCGAACAAAGACGGAATCGCCAGTATTGAATGTCGAAACACGGTCATCTCCTTCAGAATTGACTTGGTCGACAAAGGTGACCATTGAATCACTGTTCGCAGGATTGAAACCATACACATCATTCGGATTTGCCAAATTGATAGTAACGACTTGTGCTTCGCCACTAGCATCGACATAGAACACTCGAACTTCCACGGCTTGAGTTGCCAAGTCCGTTTCTGAAGACTGAACTGTGATTAGCCAGTGTCCTTCGTCTGCATCAAAGCTGTTGACATCGTCGATGGTAAAGGAAACTCTAGGAACACCCTTTACATCAGTGTCAGCAAGACTACTTGCCCAAACATAGATCACACCAGATAGAACAACAGTAATTGCAACCATAAGAATAGTCGCAATAACTGGGCTCACTGCCATGTCATCGTCCTCAATCGAGGTGTTCTCAAGCATCTCTTCTTCATCATCAGCACGGCGGCTGGAGAAGGCGAGAGCACCGACAAACAGTCCAGTTAGACTTACGGCTACGATACTTGGTGCGAACGAAGGTACAGCACTTGCACCGATTGTTCGAACAACGCTAGGTAGGGTTTGGTTAGTTGCACCAAAGGAACCTTGTCCAGCATCGAATTCGTTACACTTGCCCCAGTCTGCACTTGCCTCTGCAGCATCGAGAGACAGGGTAGTCAATCTGTTGTTACACCAGTAGTTGTCTTGTAGCATTGGTCGACGTTCTGAGCTTTGAGTTCCGTTCAGACCATATTGACCAGGCTTCGACCATTCTGCACCCTGAGTTCCACCGTTGTTAGCACGGTGGGATTCAGGTGAATCAGTTTGGAATCTTTCAGTAGAAGGTACTGTTAGATCACAAGGGTTGTTCAAACAAGTCAATACATCCATTGAGACTTCAACTCGTGTTGTGTCCTTGGTTAGGTAAACATCTTCATGAACAGTCAAACTTTGTCCGTAATCAGGTACATTGTAGTAACTTGTACGTGTGTATTGGTCATCTGTGTGTCCATCGGTGAAGAATGTTACAGCCAACATGTGGTCATATGTGTAAGGTCCTTCATCGCCTCCAGCATCAATGTTCACCGAAACAGGTACTTCAGTTCCAGTCATGATGTTGGTAATTCCGTTGAAGTCCACTCCTGAAACTGTGTTCAATGAGTAATCTGCAACCTTCTCAGCAACGTTGTCAATGGTAACATACAACACGGTCGAATCAGTTCCTTGCGAATAGTTTGCAATCGGCATAATCGACGAGTCATAGTTCGGTGTGTGGACTGGTGCTGCAATTGTGTCATTCAAGTGAAGAGTAATTGCACAGAAGGTCTGGTCGTTTGGTCGAACTTGGTGAACACCGTTGTCGTTCATGAAGTCCTTCTCGAATTCCTTAGCGTTGGTTGTTGCATCCGGAATCAAGGTAAAGACAAGGTCAGTTCCAACGATATCTGTTGTGAAGTAGTTCTTGTAAGTACATTGAGATGTTTCTTGAACTTCCCAAGTAAGTTCAGATGGGACATCATGGTCAATATCACTCATGAGCGGTAGAAGATCCCAAGTGAGGTTGTCAGCGTTGGTATCGTCTTCTGTCATTGTGATGAATTCACCTTGTCCTTCAGCACGTTCACCTGCATCGCTAACAATCAAGTTCTGTCCGTTAGCATCTTGCAGAGAAATCTCTGGAGCATCGTTCACTGGAGCTACTGAGTAATCCACAGTAAACGGCACAGCGGTGTTGTTCACTGGTCCATCATCGGAAAGTTCCATGGTAATGGTACATGTACCACCCTTCTCGTTGCTTTGGTTCTCATAGATAATCAAGCTGTTCGTACTGCTCACATTCACAGTGAAAGCAACACAAGATGAGTCAACAGATGCGTCCCAATCGTATGTTTGGCGATTTACTTGCTCATTTGCTTGGTCTTCGATGTACGAAGTTGCGA
>DAIUCF010000081.1:0-5404 GCA_036846305.1 Candidatus Poseidoniaceae archaeon
TAGTTCTGAATTTCCAGTTTCAGTTCCGTATGCTATTATCATTTCTTTATTCATTGTTCTTCACCTTCCATTTCATCTTTAATGATGATTCGTAATGGAGTTGTTTTTGTTTTTGCTTCAATCTCACAGGAGACTCCAAACACTTTCGCGATATTTGCTTCTGTCAGCACTTGAGCGGGATTTCCTTGCTGGAGAATTGAACCTTCATGCAGCAGGAGTATGCGGTCGGCAAATCGGGCTGCCATGTTGATGTCGTGTATGGCAACAAGAGCAGAAGCTTGAACACCATTCTGCGAAGAAACTAAAGTTGTGATTTTTTTCATAGTTTGAATTTGATTTTTCAAATCCAAATCACTCGTAGGTTCGTCAAAGAGAAGTAAAGAAGCATCCTGTGCAATGGCCTTTGCGATGATGACTCGCTGACGCTCTCCGCCTGAAAGTTGATCGAATTTCCGGAATGCAAAATCTTCTAAACTTAGGAATTCCAAAGTTTCACTTACTTTTTCTAGATCCTTTTCTCCTACGCTCCATGAGATATGTGGTCTGCGACCTAGCATGACAACATCGAAGACGTTCATGGAAAATTGTGAAGAAATCGCTTGAGGTACATAGGAGATCTGCTTTGAGATTTCAATGATGTCCATTGATTCAACACTTTTTCCGGATAATACGATGTCTCCTTTAGAAGGTTTTAGGATTTTATTGATGCATTTGAGCAGGGTTGATTTCCCGGCTCCATTTTTCCCAAGTATTGCAACAAATTCATTGGCATGAACTTCAAATTGGACATCATTCAAAACTTTTCTTTTACCCCACTGAAAACTGAGGTTTTGTACATTTAGGATAGAATTCAATGCCCCATCCCCCTTTTGTTAAGCAGGAGGTACATGAAGAACGGACCTCCTATAATCGAAAGCATAACGCCTACAGGAATAATTACCGGCGCAAAAAGAGTTCTTCCAAGCGTGTCTGCAAAGAGTGTTAGAAGTGCCCCAAAGACAGCAGAACATGGAATCAATTTGCGATAATCGTTACCGATGAGAATTCGGCTCATATGGGGTGCTGCTAGCCCAACAAAACCAATCAATCCAGTGAATGCAATGACTACTGAAGTTAAGAAGGCTGAAAGTATCAAAATGTATTTTCGAGTTTTTACGGGGTCGACTCCAGTGGATATAGCGAAATCATCTCCGCCTATTGAGAGCGCATTCAAGTCCCATGCAGAAATTAATCCGGAAGGTAACAGCGCAATGACTATCACAGAAATCCAAAGAACATTGATCAAATTCGGCCTAGAAAGACTGCCAAAAGACCAATGAGCAAGTTGTGATAATTGCGCATCAGTCGCAAAATATTGCAGTGTTGAAACAATTGCACCGGCGATGAAGGTTATGGCAATTCCAATTAGGATGTAAGATTCCTTGGAAACAGAACGCATGCTTCCTAATTTGATAATTATGAAGACAACGATTAAGGAAAATAAAAACGCATTAGCGACAATGGCTAAATCAGGTATTGATACGAGAGTCAACCCTAGGACAATAGCCAGTGCAGCCCCAAGTGCTGCCCCTGAGGCTACTCCCAACGTAAGTGGAGATACCAGAGGGTTTCCTAAGCATCCTTGCATCATTGCTCCGGCCATTGCCAAAGCAGCACCCCCGGTAATGGCCATTAGAATTCGAGGAAAACGTAAATTCCACAGTATCTCTGATTGTAGACCTGTGGATTCTTTCAGACCCAGCAAGATTTTCATCGAAGTGAAAAAGTCAAGGTTTTTTGAAGAACCAAAACCCATAGCGACTAGGGCAAAGAGCAGAGTAAAACCGATTAAAATGAACAAAGTCAGCATTTGTGTTCTGTTTTTTTGCAACTGTTGCAAAGAGATTTCGTGCATATCTAAACCTCCGCAGAAACGCACAAAAATTTACCAATCCGTTCAACATCATGGTGGTTTGTAAAATAGTCATCAAGATATGATTCAGTGTCAATATCAGTGAATAACTCAGGATGAAGTAACTTTGCAAGGGTTGGTAATCCATGAATCATCATCGGGCCTGCGAACTCCCCAGACATGATGAGCATCCGATTGTTTTGGACAGCATTGAGGCTCTCAAAACCAGGTCTTGTGGTGACAAAATCGAGGTGAGTCGTGCAAGAATCACTTTCATCGAAAGCATTGTATCCAATGTCAAAGGTAATTCCATCGAACATGATCACATCGGGATTGGAGTCCAGTATGGCCTCCATGTCCACATGAGTGGTATGGCCAGGTAAATCAGCAAATACATTTGTTCCACCCGCCCGCTGAATAAGGTCGGTCCATTGTGAAGTACCTGTTAGGACAACAGGATCACGTGTTAGTGAAGCGTGATGCTCCATGACAACACTTGGGCGTTCTTCGGTTGAGATGTTGTTCAACTGTTGCTGAACCATGGTTTCGATTGAGTCGAATTCATCAAAGATTTCTTGAGCAACATTTTGCTTTCCAAACATGGTTGCTAACACATTGATTTCAGACCTAAGAGAATCATATTTGTAGAAATCCAGTGCAACGACTTCTATTCCAAGTGGTTCCAGCATTTGCCGAATGGGTTCGGTATCGACCATTCCATTAGTAGCAAAGACGATGTAAACTTCAGGACGCGTATCCAGCAAGGTTTCAAAATCAATTTCGGAATGTGCCGATTGCTGAATCATCGTTTTTTCAGATAGTGACGGCCACAAGGTTTCGTCGTAGAAATCTCCTGAAACTCCAACAATCACACTCTCATTGATTTCAAGCATTCGCATGACTGTAGCAGCGTAGGTGTTGGTAATGGCTACTCTTTCAGGGTATGAGTCAAATTGGTGAATTACCCCATTTGAGTCTTCAACTTCAATTGATGGGGACCCATTTTCATTCGGATCTTTTTGACTGCTAAATTGCCAAACCCCAAATGAGCAAACCAGCAGAATCATGACTTGCATTATACTAATCAGTTTATTCCGATTCATCGCTTCGCCTCCGAGAATTAGGGTTTATGAGGGAAAAGACGACCATTGCAGCCCCAATTCCTAATCCAAGGAGAGTGCCTTCGAAGCCGCCCAACACAGAATCTTCATCTTTTTCTTCAGCCATGATGAACATTGAAGGCGACCATTCTGAGATTTTACCATCCGATGTACCAGCGTTGACTCTCAAACGATTTCGCCCAGTTTCGATATCTTCGAGCTTGTACAGGGGCTCACTTCCGTTGTAGATTATTTCAGCATCATCATTTTCATTTTGGAGGCTGAGTGAGTACCATAGAGCGTTTTCCACTGGTTCCCATGAAAGTTGCACATCTTCTCCCTCCGTAACATTGGTCTGAACGGGATTAAACTCAGGTGGTAAGACGATGTGAACTAAACTGATGACATACTCTTCGCTTTCCATAGCAGTACCTGACGGAAGTTTTGCTACCAAGCGGTACGAATAGGTACCATCGAGTTGGTTTTTCAATTCAAATGAAGTTTCTGAACCAGAATATATTTCCACACCGTCCTCATACAACTGGTATGAAACTGCTCCTTGGAATTCGCCCCAATCAATATTGTAATTCTTGTTGTCCATGGTGTACTCGTCGATAATGAATTGAGGTTGAGTTGGCACCTCAAAATCAGTCAGTACATAACTTACTGAATCGCTGTGCGAACCGGGAAGGCGATCGATTATTTTGACATAATTTCGAACGGTGCTGTTGTACCAATATTCCCACGAAATGACTTCATCATTGTTATCGATTATTGAGATGTGAGTCGTGGTAAAATTTCCTGCAGGCGTGGAAACATTCACATTTTCTGTAATGGTGACTGAATTGTAAGTGTCATCATATCCATTTGGATGGCCAGGTACACCGATGACATTGGTTCGATTAAAGTGTAAATCTTGACTAATGACATCATCCAGCGGGCTACTTTCCAAACCTTCGTTGGTTGTGAAATTCCAGCCGAAGGTCCCCTCTTGGAAGTATGAAGATTCAGACGGGGCATCTACCCAGTAAGTTCGAACAGGAAGGAGGGTTTCAGAGTCGTACCATTTGTACAATTTCTCTCCATCTGAGGCATGCTCATCATACACCCTTGTCAGGTAGACTTCACGTTGCCGTTCGAATGCATCATTGATTACTTCTTGACCCAAAGTCGTTATGGTGACACTGTGAGTTCCATGGGCTGAAAGAGGCGTATGTGTGACTTCATAATCCCAATTCATTCCTGTAGACCACAAGTCAGAAGACGAGGATTCTGGAAGCACCATAATCAATAATGGCTGAGGGGATGCTGTAGAGCCGTTCAGATTCACTGCTTCGATGGTAAATTCGTAGCTTCCAGCGCTTTGAGGCGAGAAAGTGTAATACGGGTCTGTATGATTGTAGACCAGCATTCCATTCATGTATAGAGAGAATCTATCGGTGTATTCTCCACCCTCCCATTCAATGGTTAGAGGCGATTGTTGTATTGCTTGCACTTGTGTGGTAAACGATACGTTTTCAGGGAAAATAAGTTCTACGTTGGAAGTCAAATTGAGCCATCCTTCTCCAAACGTAACAGTTTCGTTGAATGATGGAATAATTTCTACACCTGCCTGTTGAACCGTAACATTGTAAACGGTGTCAACAATCAAGTTCTCAAGCAGATAGAAACCATCACTGTTTGTCGTAGAAGACGTGTTTTCAGTACTTAGTTGAACATTCTGTATTGGGTTTCCGAGTTGGTCAAGAACATACCCATATCTGCTGTTGTGGCCTTGAAGTAATTCAAAATGATTGATATGTGTCTCGGTTAGAGAGCCTTGTTGCAACTTCATTCGGACAAACTGGGTGTTCGTTTCTTCCGGCCCGATGTTGGCTTTGATGGTGTAATATTCTCCGATAGAAAGCGGGCCAAATTCTGCACGACTTTCTACCAAAGTTGTGGTTACACCACTCTCGACAAGCTCAATGCTCGAACCTTGGACATCACCAAGCGCCTCTCCGGATGCATCCAATGCATGCGCTGTAATCCAATTTTTCATTTCATGCCAGTCCAGTTCGATATTTTGATTGACATAGATTTGTCTGTATACAACCGAATGGCCGTTATTCATGAAATAAGCTCTGATGGTGTGTTGCCCTTCCGAAATACCTGTGACAGTATATTCACCGTTATTCGACCATACTGAGGGCATGGAATCAACCCGAATTGATGTGCTTTCAGCAGGGTTTCCTTCGCTGTCATAAACGAAGCCGCTGATGGTAAACTCTTGAGTTTCATTACCGGCCACCGTTCCACACAGGGGCATGCAGACTGCCAAAAGAAGAATCAAAGACAGTGAAAGTTCAATTTTCATGCTTTACATCCCCAAAATGGAACGACCGGTTGCAGGGTGAGGCAACCGGCCGCCCCA
>DAIUCF010000082.1:0-5375 GCA_036846305.1 Candidatus Poseidoniaceae archaeon
GTATCTGTAGGGGAACCTGCAGATGGATCACCTCCTAAGAAAACCGGAGGCTGGAACTCTTTGTCGAGTTCCAGTCTCCACCCTTTTTTTTATACACTAGCCGCTTTACTTTTTACACCAGCGGTTATCATTAAGTGTCTACCTAGACTGCAACTGTTGGGGAAGGAATGATGCAACCCGATGATAGTTCTCAACCTACCATCCAAGATAGCGTAGTCGGACGTGACATGCATACTGGAAATGTCATCCATAATCACTATCATCTTCCTCCATCACCGCAGCCAATTCAACCTCCTCCTCAAACTGTAATATACTCACCTCAGCCCCCTCAGCCTGTACAATATCAACAGCATCCTCCGCAGGTTTTTGTTCCTTACAAGAAGATTTACGGCACTGATTGGATTATCTTCGGGGTCATCTCTCTCGTTCTAGGATTTGTCCCAGGCTTGAATTTATGCTGTGGTTTAGTGAGCGGAGTAGGTGTCATCTCGATGTTGCCTCACCTTCACTTGTCGAAGAATAAGCAGCATCCTGAATCGAGCAAGGTGATTCCTGCTCTAGTTTTGAACTCGATTGCTATCTTTATCGCCTTATTCACTTCTATACTCGTCATGTCATGACCCTATGGTGATGCTATGGACGAGCCTAAATCACGTGACTCACTGTCCAATGAAGTCTTCGAACGAGATCTTCACACTGGCGATGTGATTCACAATCACTTCTATTCTCATCCGAGAGACACTTCAAATTTACCAACAGAATCTTCTTCATCACCTTCAAGCAATATCGTTCCGCAATATTTCAGTTACAAGGAAATAGGTGCAGGGAATTGGATTTTTATTGGTGTGGTAAGCGGTCTTACTTCAGCTTTCATACCGTCTTTTGCGCCAGTGACAGGACTTTTTAGCTTTTTAGGATTCATAATTCTAATTAAAAATCGGGATATTGGTGTGAAGCAACCAGGTCACCCAGATACGGAGAGAATTTCTACAGCACTGAACATTATTATTTTCTCACTTTTTTGCCTTCCATTTGGTTGGCTTATCGGCTGGGATATTTTCTTCTAGTCCGAATGGTTTGTGACTCCTTCGAGTCGGTCTTTCATTGAATGCCTGAAGGTCAGAAGTCGCAACTTTGGCGCTTCAGCATTTACCGTTATGGTTGCACCTCGGTTAAAGTGAACTTCATCCCACCCATCTGGCACAACGAACCCTCGGTGCATGTCGGAAGTGATTGTTGTTGACTCATCAGTCCAGTCCATCCATGACCATGGCATTCCTTCACGCTCTGATGGAGATACATCTCGTGCAAGAACAAAATAGTGCGAGGTTTTTTGTTCATTTTTTACACGCTGGAGGAGTTGCTTCATGTCATCAACACCTGCTGCATTACTCAACCAAGCACCTTGTCCAAGCCATGTTGAAAACAGAAGTCCACTGCTTTGTTGAATGCACTTGTTGTCTCCACGTCGAAGATGATACTTGCTAGGCGCGTATTGATGAGTATTTGCAATGAGGAGATCATTCATGGCCGGGTCCGTTGTAAATCGATTTCCAGAGGTAGAATCAATGATTGCATGTAGTCTTGGTAACTCATTGATGATTGCTTTGCCATCCAGGGCAGTTTCTAAATCTTCATCGAATGTTTCGATGTTGGAATCCATGTAAAAACCAAAACTTCCGTCGGGGTCTTGGGTTCGAGGATGAGAGTTTACACCCATTACGGGTGTTGCAGCATCGATATTGTGAGAAATACTTGTGAGGGTACCGTCACCCCCTAGAACAATAACTAAATCTCGACCAATAAAGTCTGCACGTCGGACTTGTTCACGAGCCCGAACATCAATTCGCAAACCTCCTCTTCGTTGACTGGATTGTTCGAGGGCTTTGGTGATGTGTCCTAGACTTGCATCATGAACGGATTCAAAATTTTTCTTGTAGACTACCAAGATATCTGTCATTGCAACCCTCCTCATGTACGCCACGGGGTCCTCCCACTTCAACACAACCATTCGTCAAAACATTAGGAACAAGGATTGATATGCGTGTCCTTGGTTTTATGAACATGCAACAAGACCCGTGGGGTAGTGACTTTACGGAGGAAGTGTTTCCACATGACCGACAGCATCTTTCTGGAATACCCCAACAGACTGTGAATGGTCATGGGGGCCAAATCTTTCTCCAACCACCTTCTGTTGCCCCCAAAGCCATAGGAATTCTGTTTGTCATCTACGGGCTTATCAGCAGTCTAGGGGTCCTTTCGCCCTTTTTTGAGACTCGGGATTTTCTAACTGGGGAGGTTATTGAGTTCCCGTTGATGTACGATGTCCTATCGGTTTCAGGTTCCGTAGTTGCTGCTTTCACAGCAATCTTAGGAGGCGTCTGGTTGACACAGTATCAACGACGAGGTATTCATCTCATTTTACTCGGTGTTGCAGTAACATCACTCCTGGCATTTGCATCCATTTTTCTGGGTTATGACGGTGGATTATCCAGTGTCATTGACAACAAGTCTGCTACCCTCAAACTTCTGGCAGTTGGACAAACAATTACAGCGGTAATGTGTGGGTTATTAGCGGCCATTCCGATAATGATTGGAGCACCTGGACTTGATAATTCGTCGCTGTTCAGACTGAAATAATCAACAACTGCCGACTCAATGGACACATTATGGGGACACTGGTTACCGGACAAGCTGCTACATATGTCGAAGAATTATACATCAATACCGAAAAGCGATATGAAATTCGCTGCATTACCAGGGATGTCGAACGGGTAATTCAGGAAAGTGGGATTAGAGACGGTCTGGTGCTTGTCAACCCAATGCATATTACCGCATCATGTTACGTCAATGATCTCGAGCATGGATTGCATCATGACATCATGAAATGGTTAGAAAAAATTGCTCCATTTTACGGCGTCAACGGCAAATCCGGCGAAGAATATCACCATCATCGAACCGGTGAAGATAACGGCGATGCACATCTAAAGCGTCAGTTGCTTGGTCAACAAGTTACGATGCCGGTTCACGATGGTCATCTTCATCTTGGTACTTGGGAGCAGATTCACTATGCAGAATTTGACGGATGTAGAGACAAACGAATTCTTGTTAAAGTGGTAGGAGTAATGTGACTGTTTAACTTATGTCCGAATCACCTTTTTGGGAGAATTGTTTTACACCTCGATGTAGTGGAACTACTATGTCTCTTGAGAATGTAAATCTTGATAGGGGGTTTTTCCAATTTACGAAACCATACCAATGGATTGGTTGGGTCGTTTGGGTTTTAGGATTGTTAGCTATTCTGTTTGGAGCGGCAATGCTCTCTACACCGGGTGGATTAATCGCAGCCTTTGGATTTTTGCTCATCGCACTGACTTCGCCTGCTTCGTTGGAGGCAGATTTACATCAAGTTCGTAAAAGCGCTCCCCAGCCTGATGATTTAGAAGAAGAAGCCTTGAAGAATGGATATGAGCTTGAGTCATGGTTTTTCGGTCGTTCATCGTACAGTCCGACCAATGACCCAAACGATTGGATCCTACCTGCACCGGGTCCTTCAACTTGGAATAAGGAAGACCGCTATGCCCCAGATGGCGACGGGACACCTTTGCCAGAGCATCCGAGTAATGTTGGTACACCACGTCCTGCAACATTTTCTACATTTGGAATTTGCATGTTCTTGTTCATCGTTTTGATGAGTGTTTCAATTGGTATGTTGATGATTGACCAACAAGCTGCAATTGACAGCGGAGAGGTTTTGGACGAGGAGGCGGGCATGGAATATGCACCGATTGCTATCACCGTGATTGGACTTATCTGGCTCTTACTTGGTTTCTTCCAACACAAGCGGCAGCAACAAATGATTGACACACCCACTTCATTGGTACGCTCAGTTGCAGTTGGCTCTGCTGAATTAGTTGGTCAAGTTCGACCTTCTCAGGAACAATGGATTAACGTCGTCGTTGACGGTAATCATAGCCGAGTCATACCAGGTTGCGTAGAATTCAGTTGGGAATACGAAGTCTATGTTTGCCGACAAGTCACCTCCACAGATTCTGAAGGTAACACAACAACTCGTGAAGAATGCACTTGGAGAACGATTCGTTCCGATAAGGGTGGAGTACCGTTCATGCTTCACGATGGCACAGGTGGAATACGTGTTGAGTCAACGACATTCAAGAGAAAGTCGCTCGGAAATTTCATCAAGCGATGGACTTCAAATCATGCAGATACCTTACGCGACCACTTCAAAACTGAGTTCGCTGCTCGATTATTCAGTCAAGGTGATGTTCGTAAGCATCGTTGGACTGCTTACGCTTTACGAATTGGCAATCCAATCTATCTACTTGGGATGGTAAAATCACGAACTCAAGCTGAGTTGGCTGCTGAAAATATTGATGGCACTATCGGACATACCACCATTGCTGTTCATGGTGAAGACAGCCCAGGTATGAAAGCAAATATTCAGCGTGGAACTGAACTTGCGAATTTAGGGCGAATCCGCTCCTCTGTTGAACTTTTGACCCTGCCAATAGTTTGTGTTTTGGCTGGAATTTTGTTGTTTGCTCTACTTTGAATCCAATGAGTTCAAGTGCTTGCTTGGCAAGCGGAGAACATGGATGGTAACCCACCGGAACTCGATGGCGGATTCTTCGTATTGTCACTCCCCTTTACCCCTGAATATGGAACTGCTTGGATATTAGGTGTGCTGCTCTTCATTGTTGGCTTCTTACTCAATCCGACAATAGCTTTCCTTGGACTTTTCATGCTACTCGTTTCTACGCCTCATCCTTTCAAGCAGGAACTCGAATCCATCAAAAAAGAGAGTCTTAACTCATCAATGCTAGCCAGAATTGCAGATGAACAAGGGTTTTCAACTGAGAAATATTGGATGCCAGAAAGTCTAGATGGCCTAAAAAACGGAATGGGTGAATGGCATTTCCCAGCGCCCAGCAAACATGTTTGGAACTGGAAAAACCCATATGCAGAGGATAAGAGTGGAGCATTACTTTTTGAGCACCCATTTATGGTCGGAGCACCTCGGGCACCTCTTTTCACACTTCGATCAGTGTATTTTATTCTCGGACTTGTTACGTTGATTTTTTGGGGCTCTGTTGATGTGGTCATGTATCATTTTGAAACAGTGTATTTTGTATTTTCTTTTTTGATTGATTTTACTGATAGTGAGGCATTGGGGCTGATTTTCGGTATTGGACTTTTACTGTTCGTTGTTTTTTGGCTCGTGCGTTTTGTTCGTCATCTCATTTCAAGCGTATCGAATCTTCAAATGATTGATATGCAAACATCGTTAGTACGTTCGGTAGCAGTTGGAGAGGCTGAAATGGTCGGTCAAGTACGCCCAGGTCCACATGCAGCGC
>DAIUCF010000083.1:0-5344 GCA_036846305.1 Candidatus Poseidoniaceae archaeon
CGCTAAGATCGCTCTTCAAGCCCATCGAAAGATCATCCTCCAAAAGAGGTACAACTGCCCCTCCTCCACGGCCTGAAAATTCTGATGGTTGTGGCCAGTTTGGATGCGAGTCGGGTAAAGCAATCATGCGACATATTCTTTGAATTACGGGCTCATGCATTTGTTTACCATCAAACCACCATGCACACACCATTCCGTCAAGAGCCAGCGCCTTATTCTCATCATAGCTCGGTCGGCCAGCAGGCTCCCAGGGCATGCCATTGACATCGACTAATGGGTTATCTTTAGTCGACCAGAGTACCATCAATTGTCTTCCACTTGGCCGGCCATCTGGGTCATCCAGCATGACTAACCACCACCACCAGTCCCATGTGAGGTGGTGAAGGGGAGGTCGGTCTTGCAGACTCCATAATTTCGATAGGTCTCCAGAGAATGAATGAATTGGCAACATTACTGAATCTCCTTGCCTTTGAACAGTACACTTCCAAGGAACCAAAACACCGCAGCTTGGAACAACAACACGAGTGTGGAAATGATGGTGGCGATGAATGGAGATAGTCCTAAACCTGGTTTTGAGTAGAAGAATTCCAAGGGAGCTGCTCCTTGTAGTGATGAGCCAAAAATAGTCCCCCCATCGCCACCTCCGCCCCATGCGCCCATCTCGATAAAGACATCGAGATTAGGCCATACCAGCATCGCAGCCGAATCGACAATCATCAAGGCCCATCCTATGACTGAAAAGCGAAGTAGTGTGGCGTCTGGCGCACCCATTGAAAGGAGCGCCATGCCCAGTTCCCAAGCAGCAAATGGTATAGCAAGAATAATACCGTACTTCCAAAGTACTCCTAGTGCATTGAAAAGCATTCCATACACCAATGTAGCCATCATTGTCGCAAACACAATCGCAAGCCAAACCCCTAAGTCTGCGAAACGGAAGAAGGAATCACCTGAGCCAACAAATCCGGAAACTATACCACCTAATGCGCCGAGTAAAATCACATAAGGCCAGACTATCCCCAGATAACCAATCACTCTGTAAAGGAATATTTCAGAACGTGCGATAGGTTTGGCAATCATGAAATGCATTGTTCCAGAAGTCATTTCATCTCGGACCAGACCAGTAGCCATAAACAGCGGCAAGAATATTCCAAGTAACAGTACAAATCCCAGTTTTCCGATAGAGAGCACAAATGCAATATGAATTGCTTCACTCGTATATTCGTCTTCATCAGGGTCCTCATCGACCCCATTATCAGCATCAATATTTGTGACTATCCTGCCGGATGGGGTCGTGATAAACGTGACGACAATGTCGCAGGGAATTCCGTTTCCGTTTGTGTCTTTTTGAGAACTAGTCCGGTTTTCGTTCAGGCAATCACCGTCATCATCTACGCCTGCGGTCTGTACTCCTTCCATCGAAGTAATATCCCAATCAAAACCGTCTTCATTGATGTACATCGAAGCAGGTTCAGGTTCGATAGGTGGGTCAAATAAGCCCGGATGCGAATTGGAACTGAATGGGTCAGTCCCCAACTTGACCTCTTGGCCGGTTGGATAGCCGTCGTTATCGTAATCATAGGAATCACCATCATTATCGATGGATTCAAATTCCGAACTCATTACATCGATGTAAATCATGAAGATAAGAGACAACGCTGCAAAACCAACACCAAGAACGACCCAGGTGGAGTTTTTAGTTCGGTACTGCCGAAGTGTAAATTCGACAATTGCTGCTGCCTTACGATCGAATGAGCGATAGATTGAATCGGGTTTTGTGGCCATCAAATACCCCCTCCAGAAGTTAAGTAACCTAGAATTGATGCTAGGTCATCATCTGGGTTATCAATCGTTGTAACTTTGTGATTATTTTCAACTATTATCCGTGGTAACTGCGCGTGAATCGCTCCAAGATTATGCGTTTGGATGGATAAATTTTGACCGTCGGGGAATGAAATCCCATACACCTCCTTTATGTCAATAACATCTTTTGCCAGTGCTTTTGGATTATCAGCTTGTATTGATATGCGATGAGGAATTTTGTCGAGACGTTCCCGAATGGAATGAAGATTTCCGAGTGCGAGTAGGCGCCCCTGGTGAAGAATGACTATTTGTTCAGTAATTCGTTCAATTTCTTGTAAAATATGGCTACTAACCAATACGGTACGACCCATTTTTCCAAGTTCACGAATCACATTCATTATTGTGGTTCGAGCTAACGGATCGCAGCCTTGAAGTGGTTCATCAAGAATGATCAAATCAGGATCATTCACCAAAGCGTGAGCAATCTTCACTCGCTGTCGCATACCCTTTGAGAACTGGCCGATTTTTTTGTGTGCCACATCAGTGAGTCCAACAAACTCTAACACTCTGTCAGCCTCAATCTCTGCCTCGTCTCTTGTGAGGCCATTGAGTCGCGCAAATGTGGAGACAAAGCCGTGAGCAGTCATCCAGTCGTACATCTTTTCATGTTCTGGAACAAACCCTACCCGTGCGTAGGGTGCTGGATTTTTCCAGGGGTCTGTTCCGAACAACTTTATCGAGCCTTGACTCACTTTGAGTTTACCCATGAGCAGATTGAACAGGGTTGATTTTCCAGCACCATTCATTCCTAGAATTCCTGTTACTCCTCCGTTTAGTGCTAGAGTAATGTTTGATAGAGCAAATATTCTTCCATAACTCTTTGAAACATTTTCTAGGAGAATTGCAGGAGCATTATTTTGGGGTGCCCATTCTTTAGTTTGGGCGGCACCTTGCTGATCAAAGTCTGGAATCATTCGCGAGTCACCTCCATTGATGAGACGCGAGTGCTAAGAACAAATAATGCTAAACCATTCATTGCCACAAGTGCGGCAAGAGACCATGTCCATGAGTATTGGTCGTAGGTAGGTTGCGTTCCAATAATTGCTTGACCGACATGCGCTAAGCAATCGTAAGGTGACAAGAGGTAGAGGATATCCCGATCAAATAGATTTGAAACGATGAAGGCCAAAACTTTCGTACCCAAGATGATCGAAAGCAGTGCAATCCCCGGGAAAAATTTCCCTTTCGATACGCTCGATAGAGAAAGTCCAATGCTGGTGTACGTGAAAATTAGCAAAAATCCACTTATGACTGTCGCTAGGAACATCGGAAAAGTATCGATAATCCAAGCCCATCCACGCCCCATAGTGACGATTTCAGCAAGATAATATAATCCTAGAGTGACGTGAATTATGAGTGCTTGAATTAATGCAACGGATAGAAATTTCATCGAAACATAATCGAATCGTGAGATTGGCCGTGAAAAGTACATTGCCGAAGTTCCATGCTGCCGGTCTTCTGAAATCACACCGCCGACAAGTAGCGCAGCAACGACCGGATAGTACAGCATGTTACGGGGAAGGAATCCCAAGACATGCGCATAGAGATTATCTCGGCTTACACCCCATACCGAATGGAATCCTGCATCACCAATCAAGCCGGATATGAGGGTCAAGCCTACGTCGGTTAACGATGCAACAAAAACCACCAACAGATAGAGTCGAATCGGTACACCCCATGGCCTATGGCCTTTTTTGAAAATCCCAAGCAGGTGGTGCCTCAAAATAGACCAGTTTCTCATCCACCTCGGGTTCAACTGGCCGTTCCAAGGCTTGTATTGTTGTTGGAATACGTGTCCTTCATGCCCAGAATCCTGCTTTTGGGGCACAGTGAGGTCTTCATCGCCTTCAGTTGAGCCCCAAGCAGCTTCCAAGCGAACTTTACCGGTTACCGGGGCTTCAGGTGACAGTCTTTCCGACAATATTTCCTCTGAAAGAGGTGTATTTGTAGCATTTCCGTCACTCATGCAGATCCACCTCCCATGTGTTCGGGAGCGTCAACTTTGCGTGCTTGCAACGGTGAAGCGAGTAAATCTTCACTTGATTTTACTTCATATCCGAGATTCTCCATAATCGACAAAAACAGGTCTTCTAATGATGCTTCATACTCGTGCATTCGACGTACTTGAGCGCCAACTTCAGCAGCACATTTCAAAATGAGTGAGGAAGTGTCTTCTTGTTCGTGAAGAATTCTCATCACTCGCCCTTCTCTGCGAACTTTCAATCCAATTTTTGTCATGGCTTCAACCAATCGCGATGCTCCACCCCAAACATGAATTTCGATTTCTCTGTCGAATGCTTTGAGGTCTTCAATACGCCCTTGTGCTGCAAGTTTACCTTTATGCAGCAGAATGAAATTATCACATACCCGTTCAACATCTTCCATCAGATGAGATGCCATGAGCACTGAACGGTCCCCATTTTTGACAGTATTAGTTAGAGTTTCAATCATGTAGTCACGAGCAGTAATGTCGAGACCGTTCGAGGGTTCGTCAGCAATGATTAATTCGGGGTCATGGATGAGCGCACAGGCTAATTTTGTGGCTTGTTTCATACCGGTTGAATAACTGCCAATGTTTCGATAGCGCTGTTCGCCTAATCCTACATATTGCAATGTTTCATGTGCCCTTGCCAGCGCAACTGTAGGATTCATTCCAAGCAATTCCCCAGAATATCGGACTTGGTGAATCGCCTCCATGTCGGGGTTGAGTGAATCATACTCCGGCATGTAACCAATTCGAGAGCGGATGGCATCACCTTGAGTTCGAATATCAAGTCCCATAACATAACCCTCGCCTTCAGTAGCTTGAATGAGACCCAATATGGTCTTGAGAAATGTCGATTTGCCAGCACCATTCGGTCCTAACAGGCCAGTTGCGCCCTTGGGCACGGAAATGTTCAGGTTTCTCAAAGCAACATGGGGGCCGTAAGATTTGGTCAAATTCGAGGTTTTTATGATGAGGTCGTCGTCCATTCGCTCCTCCCCCAGTTTTAGAGATTCAAGGCACCATTTGAACTATACTCTCAAATGCACATGAAGCGAAAAACTAGTTCTTAATTCCGCCACGAGTTTTTACTGCAACACCTTTTCTGAATGTCTTCATTTCATCTACAGTGCCATTTGAAATACCGTGTCCGAGGAGTTCGCCTGTTTGGTTGACAATAAGACATGTGTCGCCGGGAGTGATCCAAGGGTCACACGCAAGAATGAAACCGTGGAACACATTTCGTCCTTGTCGCACGAAAGGTTCAGCATCTTCGTTAACGACAACCCAAGCAGGACCTGAGTCGTTGTTTGCACCCGTTTCAAAGCGCTCAAAATTCTCTGGTGGGGTGACTTTTCGGGAACCATGAATGGCCACAGCGCCGCCATTAGTAAGTGATAAGCCACCGTCTGTGAGTCGGGGACTAACGATATGTGTGCCATCAGAAAGCATTGCGTTCTTGACCCGGCCCAACCGATTAACGACAAATGAAGAATTCTC
>DAIUCF010000084.1:0-5055 GCA_036846305.1 Candidatus Poseidoniaceae archaeon
CAATCAAGGTCACTGTAGGTAACACACAAGAAGGAAAGACTCTTGACGAGTCTTCCACAATTGCATCCTGATTTTAGATTAGGATACATCTTGTGATACGCACATGTTCAGTACGAACATGAACCGCCCCTCTGTGGACTTCGGTCTGCAGGGGGGCCTTTTTTATTTAATTTAAATCGGAATCAGCAATCCGAGCACGGGTATCGCTGTGCTGTTCCCACATATGGAGAGATTGTCCACTGAGTGTATACCAGTGCGCACACATCAAGTGTTCCATGCCTGTGAAAATTGAACCTATTGTTTGTAGTAGCGGCACTCGTATATCTTGTCTGTTCAGTGCCCACGCTGTTAAGCACAAGAGTTCAATAAAAGCTAGGCTGCCGTGCATGACTGCTAAAGAACCGTTCGGCATTCCAGCAACCATAATGATGAGCCATCGTACAATTCCGGCAATTCCAGCGCCCATAACGAGTAATGGTGCAAGAATATGAAAATGCGCTTCTCTACGTAAAATAGAGGAAAAGGAACCTAGCTTACGGTCAAACCATGATTTTCTATGGCTCATAAGCAGACGCTGTAGACCTTGTCCCCTGCGGATTTTTTGTCGCCGCTGCCCCTCATTGCTCATAGGAGCAACATCTTCAAAGTGGATTTCGGAGTCATGAATGCTTCGGAACCCATTCAATCGAACACCTGTTGCAATTTGAGCGTCATCGGCATTTGAACCCGTATTGAGTTGTTGTGACTGGAAACAACTGCTTCGCCACATCATGCACGAACCTTCAAGGAATGGCGTAGAATCTTTGGCTGATTCACCTTCGCGCAATAATTCGAACATAGTCCTGTGTGTACGTTCACTCGAGAGTGATTGGTGACGTAAAGCGCGTGCACCAACTGCGCCTATAGTTTGGTTTGCAAACCACCCTTGTAGTCGAGAGAGGGCATTTGGTGGCAGAAAAGCATCGGCATCCGTCATACATACGGCACCGGAGTAGTTTTGCTCTTCCAGAGCATGAAGTGCGGTACGAACAGCTTCGGTTTTTCCTTTTCGTTCAGACATTTTGATGAACCGAACTGTTTCAAATACTTTTGAATTGTTATCTAACCATGATTGAGCGGTACTAACGGTGGAGTCAGTTGACGCTGAATCAATCAAGAGTAATGAACATCGTAGATTTTGCTTTGATAGGTTGAGGAGTTTTTTCTCGATAATCAGAGCCTCGTTCCATACTGGAAGCAAAACAGTTACTTCAGGGAGGTTTTCAGAACCTGTTGGGTATTGGAGTCCTTTTTTCCTCCAACTTCCAACAGACATTCGATGAATGATAAAGGGTGCAAATGCTGCAATGCCGAGCCCAACTTCCACAATTGCAGGAATCCAGACCATAGATGATTCAAACCACATCCCCCCTTGAGTTCTCCCCTTGGTTTGGACCTCAGGACATCACTTTCTAAGCGGAACTTCTTCATCCGATGGCTGCGAGGAGTGTCCATGCCAAAGGTGCTTCACATCGGACCGTGTGAGACTCCTGGGGGCATGGCCAATGTCATGGATATCTTAGCCAGTAATCCGCCAAAACAATGGCATGCTGAATTGCTATCTTCGCATGTTGTTGGGTCGAAATTTGCGAAATGGCGAGCCTACCGCCGTGCTCGAAGTAAACTAACTGAAATACTCCAAGATCAAACACTTCGCCCAGACATCATCCATATCCACACGGCTGCAGATTGGTCTTGGTGGCGCAAACGTCGCTTCGCTCAAATGGCTCACAAGGCTGGTGTAGCGAATATTATTCACATCCATTCCGGACAATTTGATTCATGGTTGGCCTCTTCAACAAAACGTGCTCGACAATTTAGTAGTGATATACGAGAATATAATTCCAAAGTGGTCGTTTTAAGTCAGTCATGGAGTGAGAAATTATCCAACTACTTGACGAATTCAGTAGTCATCGAGAATCCAATGAATCCGAATATTGAAACGGGTTTATGTTTAGAACGAGACTCCCAAAAGATACTGTTTCTTGCGCGTAACGACCCAATCAAGGGTGGAGATTTCGCTCAGAATTTGGTGTTGAGGTTACGAAAGAAAAACCCAGAACTTGTTTTGGCAATGAGTGGTATTTCTGAAAGTAGACATTCGTGGGTCCAACCTCTAGGTTGGATGAAGGAAGAGGATAAAAGGCAGCATCTTGAGACAGCAGCCGTTTTGATTGTACCATCTAAGTTTGAAGGGCAGCCGATGGTGGCTTTGGAAGCTATCGCTTCAGGCACTCCAGTTTTACTTAGCGATACCATTCACTCCTTGCCGGCCGAAATTCCAAAGGCAAAGTATGGTGATTTAGATGATTGGCAAAACCATCTTGAGCGCATCTTATCATCTTCTCTTCCAACTTATCAAGACACACTTTTGAAGCCGTATTCGTTAGATACAGTCCAGCAATCGTGGAAGAGGTTGTACGAGTCATTGTTGGTTTAACGCTGAAATACACGCTTGCTCCAATACACGAACGCTGTGCACCCAATCGAGATTCTCTTCGGCAAACTTTCGTGCGTCACTGGAGTAAGAAAGAAGTTGCTCCTTTGAGAGGGATTGTATCCATTCAACACCATCAATATGAAAATCTTCTTGATTTACTAATTTCGTCCATTTTGGTTGTATTTCGTTTGCAAATCGGTGCCCTTGATGGTCAATCCCGAAAATCATCAATCCACTCGCAGCGTACTCACTACGTTTGAGCGGACTAGCGAGCGCCCAAACTTTGGAATTTGGCATCGGGAGTAATCCAATGTGGGCCTTTGCAATTTTTTGTGCTAACTCCTTTTGGGGTAATGTACTGATGACCTTCAAATGATCATCGTTTTGGGACATTTTTTTGAGTCCTTGAAAAGCATCGCCTTTTCCGATGAGAAGAAGTTGAGTTTCAAAATTTTCATGGCGAAGTTTTTGTTGTAGCATTGGTAAGGCAAGAACACCTCTGTGACGGTCTAGTCTACCATGATATACCAGAGTTAGAACCTCATTTTTTTCTTGAGGCTGGAATAGAGCAATATCGACTCCTGCAGGTAGAATTCTGACTTGAGAAGCAACCACTTCAACTCTTGATTGAACAAATTGGAGATGTGCCTGTGATACGACGCAACCTGAACGGGCTGACTTATCGGCAACATACCTCCAAGCCCTCCTCCAGATAGGCCATTGTAAATATGCAAGTAGGCCACTATCTGCAGGTGGACTTCTATCCATTAATATCCACGGTATTGACTTCATCTGCAGGGGTTTTGCCAACTTAGCAGCAACCTGCCAGTCAACAACCGCCACAGTTTTTTCAGTCGGGGAGAAACCGTTCAACCATAGTCTCATTTTTGCACCAAGAACAGCCGCCTTTCTTCCTTTCATCGCTTGTGCTTGTATCGAAACATGAAGCCATGGAAAAGCAGAATGTGAACCATCTAAATCTGAATTGATGACGGTAACTTGGTGACCCCCGTTAACGAGGCCGGAACAGAGTTCCTGCATTGTTGTAGAGCACAAGTCGTTCATTTTACGGGTCGTGAACCACAAAATGTTCATTTTTTTCCACCCCATGACTTTACGAGACTTCGGATTCCTTCATTAAAATCAATTTTTGGCCTCCAACCCACATCGCGTTCGATTCGAGAAATATCCGCTACAGAATGTCGGATATCACCTTCCCGTGCAGGTTCAAACATCGGTTCTGTGGATTTCTGTATGAAGCCGTCCTCAATCGCTGCACGATTGATTGACGACAGCAAGTCAAGAACAGAAGTTTGTTGTTGTGATGCAACATTGTATACATGATTTCTGATATCCTTCCACGGTACACTGAGGAGATTAACAATACATGCACTTGCATCTTGAACATGAATGAAATCTCTCGTCTGCATTCCATCTCCGTAGATGGTCGGTTGTTGTCCTTCCGTAATACATTTCAACATACTAGGAATGACTGCTGAATACGATCCTGAAGTCTTTTGATTCGGTCCGTAAATATTGAAGAATCGTAGTGCGACGGCCTCCCTCCCTTTTTCAATCGCTTCCAACACCTGTTGCTCATTTTTTGCTTTTGAATGAGCATAAGGGGAGAGTAAGTTGCCAGTATTTTCCTCTTTCAAGGGAATCTCTTTTGCATCACCATACACCGCAGCACTGGATGCAACGATAATCCGTTGAATCTTAGCCTTTTCAGTGCATTTGAACACATTCTTCGTTCCAAGGACATTTATCTTGTGAGTCTCATTTGGTGATAGAATTGATTGATGGACTGAAACTTGTGCTGCTAAGTGTACGACAGCATCGCATTTGTGAAGAGCAGAATACAGCATCCGCTCATCAAGTATGTTTCCTTGAATAAACTCTACTTCTGGAAGCGTGGTTGGTTGTAAATCATAGACGCAGACCTCGTGACCATGATTGAGCAAAAATTTTGTCAAATGTGTGCCGACAAAACCCGAGCCACCAGTAATGAGAACTTTCATGATAGCACCTCATGTATCCAACCTGTTGTAGACTTCCTCTGTGTTCTTGACTACGACATCCCAGGTTCGGTTTCCAAGTACCCATTGACGTGCAGCATGCCCAAGTTTTTCGCGCTTTTCTGGATGATTGACGCAGAATTCAATAGTATCGGACAAATCTTTCAAATCATCAGGTTTGTACAATAGGCCAGTTTTATCATGTTGAATAATTTCCTCAAGCGCTTCGAGTTTAGATGCTACAACTGTCCGCCCCATCGCCATTGCTTCAAACGGTTTGAGTGGTGTGACAAGTTGAGTTACTCGACTGTTGGGTCGGCTCACGACAAAAACATCGATGAGACTGTAAAAGGCTGCGACCTCATCGTGAGGAACTGGCCCAACGATGGTAGAGTATTGTTCAATGCCGAGGTCATTGCATAATTGTCGAAGTTCTGATTGACCAGATGTACCGGTTAATACGAAAAATTGCACATTGATTCCCTTTTTAATCAGTTGAGCAACTGCTTTAGCTGTTAAGTCAACTCCTTCCATTTCTCGTAACGAACCAATGTATCC
>DAIUCF010000085.1:0-5038 GCA_036846305.1 Candidatus Poseidoniaceae archaeon
TCCGGAAACAGTTCACAGCACCCGAGTCATGTGGGGGCGAGACATCAACGTCCGCGTGTAGAAACCAAAGAGCCGCTTTCGCCGCCCAAAGGCGTTCAGCCCACCATGAAGACGATTTGTGGTACAGGGTACGCCTAGCTCCCCACCTATCCCATACAACCCTAAGGTCAAGTGTATTTGAACGAAACCCTTGACCGATTATCAGGATTCTACAGATGGAGTCACATCTTCTTCATACTTTGATGGGCATGAAGTTTTGATTACTTGAGCTTCAAATACATATTCACCATCAATATACCTCAAGACACCCTGAGCATAAACGGTCCTGTTATCGCCAAGACCATTGGATACTGATGAATCAACATAGTCAATGATTAATGTTGAATCTTCTCCGTGAAGGAGAAAAGTACTCGCATTTGAATCAATGCTTCCATCTACGACTTCGCCCCTTAAAGCAATCTCCTTATCGACGTACTTGGATGGAGAAATCATCACTTCATCAACAGAGCGTGTAGGTTCAGGAGATTGAATTAGTAGAACACCAAGTAGCCCCAGAGTGATCACGGCCCCAAGAGAAAAAATACGTACCCGGCGTGAGAACATTGTATCATTTCCTCTAATTTTGGCGGTGTGAAAAACCCACCGCTTCATCCAAAGAAGAAAATCCATGGAGTTTCAGCTTTTCATCGACGCCCTTAACGATCGATTTTGTTAGGGATGGTCCTTCAAAGACAAAACCACTGTAAGCTTGAAGTAAACTTGCACCTGCACCGATTTTTTCCCATGCATCTTCGGCAGATGAAATACCACCTACACCTACAATGGGCCACTCACCATTAGTCAACGAATAGATTCTATGAATAATTTCTGTCGAACGATTACGCAATGGTACACCACTAAGACCACCAGTTTCAGAAAAAACTTTACTATCTGAAGTTGAACTTTCAGCGGGTCGCTCGATAGTAGTGTTAGTTGCAACTATTCCGTCACAGCCGGCCAATCGTGCTGTATTGACTACGGCAATAAGTTGCTTATCGCTGAGATCAGGAGCAATCTTAACCAAAATTGGCTTTAGTTTGGAGTCAGATGACTTCGATAACCGTGTATTGACCTCTTGGCAGGCAGTAATTATCGATTCAAGAGCACTATCATGTTGTAACTCTCTCAAGTTTGGTGTATTTGGTGAGGATACATTCACGACAAAAACGTCACAATACGGCCAAAGCCTCTCCATTGAGCCTGCATAATCGGCTGGGGATTGTTCGAGTGGAGTTTTTTTTGATTTCCCAAGATTAGCCCACAATGGAATGGAAAGTTGCTTGGATTTAGAAAAGAACTTCTCGAGCTGTGCTGAAACTTTGATACTACCAGGATTGTTAAATCCCATTCGATTCACTAAAGCCATGGATTGTGCTGCACGGAACATTCGTGGTTTGGGGTTACCTTCTTGTTCATGTTCGGTAACACCACCGATTTCTATGAATCCCAGACCAATCGAATCCCAACCTCGAAGAGCCTCAGCCCTCTTGTCAAGCCCTGCAGCATTGCCGAAAGGATGTTTGTACCTTTGGCCAAAACAAGTAATCGAGACATCTTTCCGAGGCTTGTAAAAAAGCGATAGAAGAGAGCGAGTGAAAGGATTTGAACTCATGATTCGAAGCATAAGTAACGCTCTTGCGTGGGCATTTTCAGAATCTTGTAGTCGAAGAGTGGGGCGGACAAAGGTGCGGTATCCGATGCCCATGCCAACCGCTCCAATCGGTATCCTTCAAGACTTCCGCCCCATCGGGCATACTATGCGCATAGACGAACCACTTTGGCCAGTGGTCCGAGAAACGGCACGTCAGATTTTGAGATGTGAAAATATTGTTCTAAAAATTCCAGAGCGGTTTACAAATGATTTTCAACAACTTTTGCTAGAGATGAGTGACTTTCAACCCGCCAAAATAGAATTTCCAGTCATGACTGTGGGTATGATGGATGAGGTGTTCATACACCAAAAGATGGACAATCAAAACAGTAACTTACTCATCGCTTACATTGGATTAATTGAACCTGAGACGCATGTACGCTGGGTCAAAATGAAAGTCGAAGAGGGATGGAATGAGATTATGCTTGCTTGCCGCGAATTACTTGAGGCAGGGTATCCGGGCTGCATAGGTTGTGGCGGTCCAAACTCTGAATTACCTTGGGATGAAGAAAAAAATCGCGCAACGCTCATTTAGAATAGTGCAAATCGGGCTCTTTTCACACACAGATACAAAGTATCTGTTGTCATTGTCCAGTAGTGAGAGAGTTCAAGTAGCCTCGGCGGCCGGATGTAAAACCATGAGCGTTGTCATCATTGCCGAGAAGCCGAGTGTTGCCAACGACATCGCAAAGGTGCTCGGTGCAACCTCAAAATCTGACACTCATTGGCAAGGCAATGATATTATTGTCACGTGGGCTATTGGACATCTGCTCCAATTGAAGTACATGGATGATTACGATGAAGCATTCAAAGATTGGAGAAAAACAATTGACAGGTTACCATACATTCCCGAGACATTTGAATACAAACCTATTGGTGGACGAGGTAAAAAGCAACTCAGCGCCATTAATAAGTTGATCAAATCAAAGGACGTTGAGGAAATTGTGAATGCATGCGACGCTGCGCGTGAAGGAGAACTTATCTTCAGAACAATCGTAAAACATTCAAAGACCAAAACCAAAACATCACGAATGTGGCTGCAATCAATGACCAAAGATTCCATACAACAAGCTTGGGAGGGTCGTGCCAGTGGAGAAGAATACAATGCTTTGCGTGACGCAGCATATTCACGTTCAGAAGCTGATTGGATTATTGGAATGAACGGCTCTCGTGTAGCAAACTCTTTTCTTCCACGTAAAAAGAATGAACGAAGTGCTATTTCTTTGGGACGCGTACAAACAGCAACACTCGCGATGATTGTTTCGCACGAACTGGAAGTTTTGAGTCACATTCCACTCCCTTATTGGCAACTCGAAGCGAATTTCAAATCCGAAAGTGCTGAATGGATTGGCCGCTGGGAACGACAAAACCATATTGACGACCCAGAACAACCAGACTACAAACCACATCGCATCATTGAGAAGTCCGAGTACGAACGCCTTTTGGCAATCCTTGAATCTGGAAAAAATGCGTCGATTAAACAAACTCAACGTGACTCGAAAGAGCGGGCACCACTCAATTTTGATTTAACAACCCTTCAGAGAGAGGCGAACAGTACATTTGGCTGGTCTGCAAAGCGTACATTGGGTATTGCCCAAGACCTGTACGACACTCACAAACTGACGACTTATCCTCGTACTGATTCTCGCCATTTGCCGGAGGATATGCATGAAGAGATTGCTAAAATAATTCGACAATTGGGTGCTCAAGATGACTACAACCCGCATTCAACACGAATAGTTGATGAAGGTATGAAAAACGCAGGACGTAATTTCAATAATGCAAAGGTGAGTGACCACTTTGCAATAATTCCTACTGGGAAAATACCCGACGTTAAAATGAGTGCAGACCATTCAAGACTCTATGACCTCATCGTACGAACATTCCTAGCATCTTGGCATCCTGAAGCGATATGGGATGTTCAGAAACGTACGGCCACCATCGATGGAGAGCATTTCTCTAAGGAAGCACGACAGATTAAGTCAGAAGGATGGAGAGCAGTACGCCCCAAGAAACAGTCCTTGCCTGAAGGATGGAATTCACTTCCTTCAAATCCATGCCAAGGTTCAGTTGAATCGTTTGAGTTTAAGGAAGAACAATCAAAACCAAAAGGCCGTCTAAAAGAAGCTGGACTCTTGAGGCTGATGGAACACGCCGGTAAGCAAGTTGATGATGAGGAACTCGCAGATGCGATGAAAGATAAAGGCCTGGGAACGCCAGCGACCCGTGCAGATACGATTGAGAAATTGATTGACAGGGGGTACATCCAAAGGGCGAGAGGTGGAAGCATCAGTGCTACTGCTCACGGTATTCGAATAATTGACGTTCTGAAGAAAATCCCTGTAGAATGGATCACCTCCGCTGAAATGACAGGGGAAATGGAAGCATCCCTTTTGCGGGTCCAAAGAGGTGACGAACCACGTGAAAATTACATGAATGATGTCATTGAACAAACTCGAGTCATGGTTGAACGAATAAAAAATCATGACCGTACTGAATTGTATGCTAACGAGCCCTCAATAGGTGAATGTAGTGTTTGCTCGGGTGCAATCATTGAAACTACTCTTAACTATCAGTGTGAAAAGAATGAAGGCAAAGACAAGGGCTGTCCATTTGTCTTTTGGAAAGATACGTCAGGGCGTTGGTTTGATCAAAGCACTGCAAAACGACTCCTCTCCGAAGGTGAGATTGAAAATTTACATGGATTCTTTAATCGTTCGGGTGAAACTTATACCGCTACCGTGAAAATATCGAAAGAAGGTAAAGTTGAGTTTGTAGGAGGCGGAGAATCTTCTTCAGATGCATCAGATGAAGAAATTTGCTCTTGCCCATCATGTGACCATGGTACCATTCGCATCGGTCAAACGATGTATGCCTGTGATAATGATGACTGCAAATTCCGAGGTGTTTCCAAGGAAATGTGCAAACGTCCAATCACGGTTGATGAGGCAAAGCATATTCTACAAAATGGCAAATCCGAATTACTCGATGATTTCATATCGAGACGAGGAAGGCCGTTCAAGGCGTACCTTGTCATGGATAAAACTCGAATTAAATTTGAATTCCCCCCACGAGAAGCCGCAGCAGATGCAACACGATTCACAGTTGTTGAAGGCGTAGTCGCCGTATGTCCGGTTCACAACGTCAACATCATCGAAACAGAAACTCATTACCAACCCGAACCAGGTTCAACCGGTTCTTCACTTCAAATTGCTCGGGAAATCTCGAAACGCGAAATCACTCGTGAAGAAGCCAAAACACTGATTGAGAAAAGGGAAATAGGCCCATTTGATGATTTCCTCTCAAAGAAAACCGGACGACCATTTTCGGCAATTCTCTATCTGAAGA
>DAIUCF010000086.1:0-4730 GCA_036846305.1 Candidatus Poseidoniaceae archaeon
GCTTAATACGACGATGAGGATTGAAGGATGGCGTGACGAAGTTGGACCTTTGGAGGGTATCCAAATTGTTGATTCATCCGGTACAATTTTGGAACAAAAAGTCTCTGAGATAATTCCATTTGCCTTTTCCGATTCCCATCAATGGGATGCTGGGCGGTATCGAGGCACTCTGTTGACTGAGGATATTCTGGGAATAGCATCCCAACCCTCGTTACGAATTCTTCGATTTGAACCAAGTTTCAGTGTTGAGAATAATCAAGCAAGAACTCACATGAAAACATCCCAGATGACAAGTTATTTTACTACCGATTTGGATGGAACTGGACAAATTATTGCTGTTGCTGACTCAGGGCTCGATGAAGACCATGGAGACTTTGGCACTCGAATAATCTCCAGTAACGATGTCATTGGTGATGGTTCTACTGCTGACAAACATTCGGGACACGGCACTCACGTTGCATGTACCGTACTTGGCGATGGTTTTCGGGGCGGGTATTCTGGCGTTGTCCCATCTGCTGAATTGTACTTCCAAGCGATGGAGAACGACAATACGGGTAACTTCCAGTCTCCGTCACTGAATTATCTGCTAAATTCTGCTTATTCTGCTGGTGCTTATACACACACGAATTCTTGGGGCTCATCGCTTGAAAGTAACCAAGGAAAGTATACCTCTGAAAGTGAAGATGTAGATGACCGTTCGAATTACTACGACCGATATTACAACGGCCGGAATGGATTGACTATTCTTTTTGCTGCCGGAAATGATGGTCCAGACACTGGTACGGTCGGTTCGCCATCTACGGCAAAGAATACCATTACCGTTGGAAATCACCAAAACCGCTACTCTGGTGCGCCTGATTCAATCATGACTGGCTCATCCAGAGGTCCCACTGATGATGGGCGAATAAAGCCCGATGTACTAGCTCCAGGTGGCTATGTTCGCTCCTGCAAGGCGCAAGAAGCAACCGATACTGAATCCTCAACTTGGTCTAATTCCTATTATTTGGAGTACACAGGAACTTCAATGGCTACGCCTAATGCTGCAGGTGCTGCTCTCATGGTTCGAGAATATCTTGAAGAAATCGCACAACGCCCGTCTCCTCAAGGTGCTCTTGTTAAGGCATTATTGATTTTGGGAGCTCAAGACATTGGGACTCGTGACATTCCCAATGATGATGAGGGCTGGGGTCGAATTGACCTGCGTAACACTTTGGCACCCCCCTCCGGCCAAGGAATTTGGGTAGATGACCGATCTGTTGTATCCAGCACCGGGAATACCAAGACCTACACATTCAATATTTCACAAGGAAATTCCGGATTTAAGGCAGTACTCGCTTGGTCTGATGAACGCGGTTCACCGTTTTCAAGCACTCAACTTGTCAACGATATCGACCTTCAAGTCACCGACCCAAGTGGTCAACTTTACCTAGGCAATGACTTTGCCAACGGCCGTTCAACGACAGGAGGGACTGCTGACGGTATCAACAATGTCGAGGTTGTCTTGGTCGATACCGCTGAGGTTGGGATTTGGACTGTTGTGGTAAAAGATTCCTATCATGGTGGCAGCAGGGCGCAACCTTTTGCAATTGCAGTCATGGGAAACGGAGTAAATGATTTACGCCCTGACCCAACTATGGTTGAAGAGGAATTTTCGATGTCGGTAACGATACCTCAGGTTGGAGACCAACTTCAACTAAACACCAAAATATTCAATGTAGGAAATGTTCGTGCAGATTTCTTTGACATCCGGTTTGAAGTTGATGGTACTGAGATTGAATCAAAGAATATCGATATTGGTGCAGGTTCTACAAAGTCCCAAGCATGGTACTGGACTCCACAGACTTCTGGCCAGTCTACTCTCTCTTTCATCATTGACCCAAGCGATGAAATTGAAGAAATTCTTGAGGACAACAACAGGCACGATATTTCTGTCAATGTTACTGCACCAGGTGTGAAACTTTCAGCAGAATCACAAACCTTGATGTTACTCAATACTTCACAAACGACTACCTCATGGCCACTTCAACTTACTAATACCGCACTCATTTCAACCAACGCCAGCCTGGTAACTCAAGGAGTCATAAATGAGGGGACTGGAGAAACTCTCACATGGTATGTTGGTTCGAATCAATCCAATTTCACTCTCGACGGCCAAGAAACAGCAGAAATCGTCGTAACTTTGGTCCATCCGGCTCCTCCCACGCCGGGGACGTATCGAATTGATTTACTCGGTCTTGATGTTGATAACTCCGTAACATATCCCTATATGCTGTATTTTGAGGTGCCAGATTTACCCGACCTTCGATTGGAGTATGATTATCAAATTGTACCGGTCTCTCCTATCGATTCAACGAGTATCGACATTCGATTGTTTAACATCGGTAATGCCAACATCGGATATGATTTATTTCTCGAAGCACCGGCTGGTTGGGATGCCGGTTTTGATACCCTTTCTAGCGAACCCGGTGCTAGTTCAGGCTCTACCGGCCTTATTGAGAAAGAAAACCACAAGGTGATTGGCATGTCCTTTACCCCTCCACAAGTGATGACTGGGGCTGGAGCTGAACGCTTAGTACGTTTAACAGCAATTTCTCAAACCGAGATTGTTGAAAGTTGGATATTCGATATCCCAATAAAGGTTGAGACCGTCGAGCAAGTCGATGTTTATTTGGAATCAAATATTGGGGTTCTACGCCCTGATTCATCATTCAGTATGTTGTTTTCTCTTGAACACCGAGGCAACATTGATCTCTCCTTTACTCCTTCTTTTGAACTGCCTCCTGGGTGGACAGTGTCCTCGGGACTTGAACCGTTTGACCTTCCTTGGGCTTCATCGAAGAATCTTCTGTTTGGAATCACAGGAGACGGTACCGGCGCCGCTGGAACAGTGAAATTACATCTTGACAACGGTTCTCAAAGAATTACTTGGAGCGGCGAATTGAACGTTGAAAATCTCGCTCAACCTACCATAAATTTTGTCGGCCTTGAATACGGTGGTGAAAGTTGGAATACACCGTTTGGACAGGGTTCGCACCCAACTGGAGTGCCACTCGAGTTCACTTGGTTAATTGGAAATGATGCAGATGTCGTGTGGCAACCAACAGCTTCGGTTTCGTTGAGTAGTGGCTTGTTTGGAGAATGTTCACAACTCAATGAAATCGGGCTTGGTCAATTTGAACCCGTGATGTGCACGGTCATTATCGCATCATCAATGGAGCCATTGAGCGAACCTAGTTTTACGCTTCGAATTTCTGGCAATGGGGTTGAAGCGACTGAAAATGTCGGATTATTGGTGGCTACAGTGAATGAAGCCTCGTGGGTCCAAGAACGTAATACCGCGTTTACTACCGGCACTCAAGAAGAACTCCAGGTGACTTTAACAAACTCCGGGAACATTGCATTTTCTCACAAATTAGTCATCACAGAACCAAAGAATTGGAATGCTGACCTTGATGGAAACGATATCATTAATCTTGAACCGGGAGAATCCACTAAACTTCGATTGATGGTTCGCGCTGACCGGCCAATTGATGGTTCGATTCAACTCTCCTTACAAGGAGCTGAAGGCATGACGAATTCTACATTTTTAGTTCAAGTTACATCAACTGGAGAACCGATTGGGACCTCTGGTGAATCTCTCCCAACCGGTGGAATTTTCATTGGCCTTCTTATTGTAATCTTACTTGCAGCAGGGGCATTTATTGTCCAAAGGCAAAAACCAAACCACGACTCACCAATGCCAATCCCGTACCAAGTTCCAGCAGCCAATTTCAAACCTGTACCCGTTCTTTCAACTTCCGAACCCGATGCCTCTGCGCCGATGTGCTGGTCATGTAGAAAGCCAATTTCCGGCTTGATGCTAGGATGCCCCGGTTGTGGTGCTCGATACCATCGCAGTGGCCAAGAAAATTGTTCTGCAAGTGAACTTGACCAATGTCTTAACTGTCCAACACCTTCAACTTCTTTTGTCGAAGCATGAATTGATAACTCGAGTTCCTATGGATAAGCATCTGTGGGTAGCCTTTTGATAGTATAGCCTCCACCGGGGGTCATGGACCCCCGAGAACCAAACAACAGCCACGATTCTAAGCGTGCTCTTTTCCTCGTAGGTCTGCTTTTGCTTTCCGTTGTACCGATGATGACTCCGGGCGTTCTTGCAGACGGGGCTCGTGATGCAAGTATTTCTATTCAAACTAGTCCGTCAAACGGACTTGAAGTGAATCCCGGGGAGTCCGGCGAATATACGATTCGAGTCTACAACAACGGCCCCACTGCGGTGACAATTCAACTTTCAACAAGTGAAGAAGCTACGCAAGAGTGTGGCCAATATTCGTCTTCAGTCCAGCAAATTCCAGGCGTTGTTGAGTCTGGAGACTTTGGTGAAACTACAATGAACATTACGCTCACTCAGGCTGCAGAGGGTACTTGCGATACTACGATTACCGCAAATGCACAAGAAGCTCCAACACCTCCAGATGTTGCTGGACAACCTGCTACAGAAACCAAAACCGTAACCACGACCGCTGGTGACGGGTCGGGTTCAGCAGTCTTTGGGGTCGACCTTTCGATGAAATTCGAATCAAAGCGCAGCCAACAATGGGGCGGTGAATCTGAAATCGAGTATGTGATTGTGGTCGAAAATACAGGGCAGACCAACGAGACCATCGCCTTGTCAATCGATGAGGCAGACGGCAGTGGCTGTCAAAATGCTGACGAACTTACCGTAGATT
>DAIUCF010000087.1:0-4730 GCA_036846305.1 Candidatus Poseidoniaceae archaeon
GTATTAAGCAGTGCCTCTTCACCGTTTTCAAGCATCAATACATCTAAAATCAACTCGTCAAGCATCATAGCAGCGGGAATTTGGTGATGTGATTGAATTCCTTCAATATGATGAACAGAAGAAAGTGCAGCAGGTGTGCCTTGAATTAAGAGTCCCGAAGGGGCGATGAATTCTCGTACAACTAGACCCGGAGCATCGCCAATTTTTTGGCGTACGTCCAACATCATAACTTCATTTGAAACAATCACTAATCCAAGGTCAAGACGAGGCGTCATCCAGTCAGAAGGAATTGGGCGTTCAAGTTGAAATCCATCTGAATCAAAGGTTCCAATCCGACTCTTGGCGATTTCCAATCGGTCCTCATTAATTGATGAAGAGCTCTCATACCCTACCGCATCAAGATAGGTTCCGTCAACCAGATCAAATTGAACCCATTCAACGGCGTGTTGATCTTTCATGCTCTCGCTGGTTTGACCGCTTTGGTCAATCAATGGCGTTGCACCTTGCAAGAGAAAAAGAGTGGTTAGGGCAACTGCCCAAAACATAGAACGCTTAACTTGCACATGAATCCCTCATATTGCCCTGTTTTATCGCTATGGGTTTGTCGTACTCCAGATGTTAGGTTCAAGATAGAGGCCATGTGGTTCTATCGGCTTTGTCAATGAACCATTCCGTACTCCATACGCCAACCGAATGACTCCAAGATTCTGTCACTTCATTTCCAAGATGATTGTTATAGTTCAACTCGATCTTTATGATGTATTCATCCCATACAGAGTGACCTATAACCATCATTTCCAGATTGTCTCCAGCAACTGACGAATGTGCTTCAATTCGGTCGACTTCTATGAACATGAAATCCAATAATTCTCCCTCTGCTGAACGGAATTCAACTTCAACAGAAACATCAGTAATATCTCGACTACCAGTGTTATGAATCTCGGACATGAGAAGGTGACCGCCTCTTTGGAGATATTTGGTCTCGACATTTACTGCATCACGAGGGAGAGCCCAGTACCATCCACTCAACAAAACCCCTATGAGCAATAAGATGACAATACCTGCAAGTGCAACTCGACTCGGACTCACTTCACGGCGAATTGTTCGAAGTGCCTTCGAAACACGTTCCATATCTTCAAAGGTCTCAATTCCATCCTCATCTAGAGTGTACCCCATGGATTCAATTTTCTGTAATCGAGCCACATCCATAAGGCCAAGAGATTCAATGTCGTCTTCATGAACTAACATGTCGCCGTGTTCATTGTACGCAATATTGTCGTCAGTCATAACATCACCATATGAGGGCCAAACCACTGGCAACAACCGTTGTTATCGGTTCTACGAGTAAGATGTGTCTAGTCTCAACGCTATCGCCGGTTAGTGAACCAACCAGTGAAAGGTCCGTGACCATGCCGTTAACGCCAATTGAAGATGCGGTCGGTAGTATTCCTGTGAATTGGGCATCGAGGAGGACTGCCCTACCATTGAACGAGTACCCTTCAAGCATTCCAGTGGTGTAACTTGGCTCTACTGTCGCTTCAGCACTCGCAACAATCCGACCGTTGGTAATATCATCGAGAACAATGAGCGGATACTGGAATGGTCCAGTGTAAATATTGATTGTTGCAGATTTGAGGTCTTGTCCAATAATTTCAACTCGGTCGATGGTTACACCAGGACTTGAAGGAGTATCGGTCATCTTGATGTAAAGTCGGCTGACTCCCTCACCTGAAGATGCAACCCGGACGCCCCAATCATCAGTGGTCTCAAGAACGAATGTTGAAGGTAAATCCTCAGCCAACATGAGCACGTCCCCTTTGGTGTCAACTGAGCGCCCAGTAGCCTCAAGATACAGATCCATGTCGTCTGTATTCGAACGGTAATCCAGCTCCATCATGCCTTGAAATGATACATCAGCACGGATGTCGAAATTTTTGTTGGGTTGTGCTGCAAGGTGCATTTCACCCGGTAAATCCCTCATGAAGGCTGTTGCTGGCCACCAAAAACCATCAACGAAACGCATTTGTTGAATCATCAACGAATCTGCAGAATGTCCGTCGTTCTGATACTTTACCGGCACCACCAGGTCGATGAGGAATATATCGCCAATTGTTGTTGAGAAATCTGTTTCTTGCGGCACGCTGACGATGAGTGCTTCTACGCGACTGAGTTCACGTTTATCGATAAACACAGCATGTGCTGAATCAAGAGGAGTATCTTGCCCAAATTCATAATGCATGTCAATTGAAACACGAGGCACGGTAAGATTGTCTTGAGTGGAAAATACTGCATTCGCTTCAACATTGTGGGGCCCAGAGGTATCAAGCCCGTCCACAATGAATTCAAGGTCTCGGCCTTCCAGTCCGTTGATAATAATACTGAATTGCTGGCGTTTCGGAGTCCATTGCTCGAGGAAAACATCCAACTCATAAACCGGTAACTCCCCAACCATACGGAAGTCGTATTCGAGAAGAATCTGCCCGGTTGGAAGCGACGGGAGCCAAGAGCGTAAATGCCATGAACGCCGCAATTCAAAAGTGATTCCTTGCTCCTCCAAAACGCTGAGGTTCACCCCTTCAATCTCCGATTCAAGTATGATTCCATCCTCCAATGCAAGCAAAAGAAGGTCTATGTTCGAAATATTGAGTACATTTGCAGCCTCGAGTACCGTTTCGTATTCCGATTCAGTAATCTTGTAATCAGACAATGCATTCAGTACGACCTCACGGGTGGAGAGCGTGAAGGTCGGCATTCGAGACAGGTTGAAAGAAACGGCAGTTGCTTCAAACACTTCCATTCCGATTCCATGCGACCACTCAGGTTGAATGTCAAGGTTCGAACCTTTCTCCAAATCGACGGTGACGTTGAATGCCTCTTGAGTCACCAAATCAAGACCGAGCGACATGTTCTCAGCCCCTGTCTCTATCCCTCCCAAGTCAACAACTGTTGAATAAATCAGATCGTTTACAAGTGAACCGAAGTTTACGAGGTCGCCCAAAAAGAACGAAAGTGCTTGAACGCCATCTCCGTCATCAAAAGTAGGTAACTCTATTCCTGCTGAATCGACTCCGCTTGGATAGGCTACGGTGATGTTGGCTGGCAATGGATCAATCGCTATTCGACCATTCATTCCCTTGAACGAATCCTCATAATCTGTATCATCTTCGAGTAGAACATTCATAGGGACTGAACTTGCACGGATTAATTCAATTCTCGAATTTCCCTCTGGCCCACTTGAGCCTGGAGAGAGAGGGGAAAGTCGTCGCAGACTGGTGACATCCGAAATAGCTGTACTCAGGCTTGCTTGCCCAGTGGTTTCGTCAACCCAGAATCGGAAATGGTCACCGTCCATCGAAAGGGGTTGAGATGCATTCGTAAGCTGGACTTCAATCGATTCCATAGGCGTCGATGCTACATATCCTACGGTGTCCCCGAGAGTAATTTGGAATGAAGAAGGCAAACCATTCAGACGAATTGCATTTCGCTGTTGTTCGCCGTTTCCACCGTAAGTGATGGTTCCAATTGGCGCTGATGCTGAATAGGTCAACGCTTCAGCGGTTTGAGTCACGTTGAATGTACTTGGCCGATTTGAGAGCGTCGCTGATTGTTGATTTGCAGTAACAAGATCGCCATCATCATGCAACAGGTGCCCAATCAATAGCGGACCTCCGTTTACACCCTTAAGCTCCATATGACGTATGTCGTTAATAGGGTCGTAATCGTGACTTACACTCGAAATCCCGCCAATGCGCGCACTCATGGCTACAGGAACCAACGGTGGTTGAGCGCCTAGACGTCCGTTCACCGTAGCGATATTGGTATCTTCGGACAAAAGAATGTGGTCGATATCCGGCAACCACGGTTGATCGCTGCTTGAAATGGCAATGGAGACTGAACCGATCTCCATTGGGCTACGTGTTGAACTGGGTAGACTTTGTCGAACTTGATTGTAGCAATTGAGACGTACGGCACCACCAGAATCCCCTGCTGTCCCAACTATTGACTCGGGCAGACCGTTTACTACATCTCCAACATCAAGTATTACTTCGACAACCGTTAGTAATGCATTGTCGAAAATCTGTGCAATAGTGTTTAGATTTGGGTTATCATAGGATACACGACTTAATCCACTTTCAGGAATTTGAAAACTCCCCTCAATGATGATTGCCTTAGGAACATCACTAATTTTGAGCTCTATCGATGATGAATCTGCATCATAACCTCCTCGCTTAAATGTCGACTTATAATCGAGCAAATCAATCGACTCTGTTGCAACTATTGCAACTAAGGTGTTCGGAGGTGAGGCGGGGTTGACCGGCAAAGTCGGGTCATCAACGTTGTTTTGGTTATCTCCTGTGAAATTCTTAATGGCAATAATCATTGACAGACGGTCAGGGATTTCTCCCGGTAAGTCGACTCCCCCGGGTTCCTCTCCAATCATTGTGAATATTGCTGAAATCTCATCGGGGTGAAGAGTCCCCGATGGCAATCCTCGAATCCAAGTGCGTGAGTCGGTGATGTTGCCAAACGGAGAGTCTCCCTCAGTGGTATTGGACCTGTCTTCAAAATAATGTAGGAACATGTCAGAGCCGATATTAGAGAAAATCTCAACGGTGTCAAATGTATTGGCACCCAAATTATCGTTTCGAAGCGTTATGTCTACTTCACTTGGAAGGCGTGTTTCGCCCTGTTCTGGATGGAACCCTGCATCGATGTATGCCGTCTCTAGT
>DAIUCF010000088.1:0-4711 GCA_036846305.1 Candidatus Poseidoniaceae archaeon
CATCGGACGATGTAGCCTCATATATGTAGGAATTTACCATCCCTATTTGGGTTTGTTGAGTGATTGATTTCCATCCATTGCCTTCTAAGATAGGTTTTCGCCGTTTTGGCGCCCGAAAAGAAAGTTGGGTCACAGTTTCGAGATAGCAGATGGATGAAAATAGAATGATGCCAATAACTGCCAAATCATACCCCTGGGCCATTATGTATGCTGAACCAGAGGCGAGAAGTAGAAAAATTAACGGCAATACGTTGTTCCTTGTTTGCGAATAACGCCAGAACAAGGAAATCACTTGTCTTCTTTCTCAGGCGTTGGTTCTTCTTCTGAGGAACTTTCCGCTTTCGTAACTTTCTTAGCCTTTCTCTCTTCAGTTTTCTTGACAAGTTGGTCTCCAAAGTTACCCATATTTTCTAGCCTTGCCCAAATACCAGTAGCCTTTTCGTCCTCGGCTGGGACGTACTTGACCAAGAATGCTCCAAACATCAAATCGAATAGACCTTGTCGCATTTCACTGCCGTTCTTGAGATAACGATCAACGAACCAAACGATAACGAATATTGTACCGAGTGAAAACAGAATGATTGGATTTGTGTTATCTGCTTCTTGCAACAGTGGGAATTGTGTCAAAATCAAGATAATTCCAATAAGGGCCGAAATCCCAATGGAGTTAACCAATAATCCATGGAGTTTGTTGGGAGTAGAACCGTCACCACGGACGAACTTCGTACGAGATACAAATTGTCCTATATTTCGGCTGAATTTTGTCGGTATGATGCCGACGTTGATGATGATAACGAGCATGCCTGCTGCGTACAAGATAGTGGTAATAATTCCCGTGTCGCTGAGTGAAATAAATATAGCCGCAAACAAAACACCGAAATTTACGATGAAATTGACGAGCCAAGAAATACGTCGGTTCATATCCGAGGACAACTCATAGCCTTCAGAAAGTCCAATGGGGCGAGCCCTCTTTGCTTTAGCAGCTTTTTCCTTTTTGGGGCGTGCTGCCTTAGCCACTTTTGCCGCCTTGACTGGAGCGGCTTTAGCCACGGCCTTTGCGACGGGTGTTGCTTTGGCAACAGCCTTTGCAACTGGCTTCTTATCGTCCTCTGATGCTGCACCCGCTTTGTCCAATAGTCCCATTTGTGTCACGCTTCCTTGTATTGATTGCTGATTGCAAGGTAGATTGCAAAGTCCGTTGTTTCAGTAAACGCATTAATCGACTCTTCAGGCATATTGCCTAGTTGGTCGTCTACCATGTTATAGAAAATTGATCGTGTGTCATCGTCTGTGACGGCTGGTGCAGCGAGTACTTCTTTGTAGATTGCGAAGTCATCACTTTCAACAAATGCATTGACAATCGCCTCGGGGAGGTGATCACCTAGCAAATCATCGACGATGGAAACGAATTGAACGAAGAGGTCGTCATTATCAGAGGAGGATGTTGCAACTGATGCTTGTTGTTCTTCGGAACCTTCAGAATCAAGGGTTCGCTTGAGTGCTTTCCGTTGAGACATTAACGCTTGAAGGGTTGGGGTTAATTCAGCAAGAGTTGCACTGTCACCGATGGTTTTTGCTTCCTTGTAGAGTGGTTTGAGTGATCGTAGTTCTGCTTCTACCTGCTTGAGTTCTTCTTCAACCGTGGCAGGTTGGGCTACTTCATCCTCAATGAGTTCAACAACAGGTGCATCTCGTACTTCAGCCACTTTTTCATCCAATTCAGCTTTTCTCATTACGATAATTTCTCGGTCGAGTGAGTGCCCGAAACGGTCAGCATATCGGTCGAGGAGTGACCCTGCCTCTTTGTTGGCAATTCGGTCGATATGGCCGTAAATTTGAGGAAGGGGTTTGTCGGAACGCTTTGCCCACAAATCATTGTAACCTTTTTCATCAGCCAAACCTGAGAGGGTTGTATTTGGGTCGTTTACTGCTGGAACCGGTTCAGGAAGTGGTGCAACAGGAAGCGGAGTGGGGATTGGTTCAGCAACTGCTGGTGGAGGAAGAGGGGCTGCAGGCAACGGCGCAGGTGTTGGCTGTAAGCCAGGCAATGGCGGCAATGGAGCCGCCCCAGTAGGTAGCGGGAGTGGTGGCAAACCGCCTTGGGGCATGGGCAAACCTGGTGCTGGAAGAGGAGCATCTTGTTTCTTAGATTTCTTACCTCTGCGCAGACCCAAAGGACTCACCCCGTATGAAGGGATGGCGAACCACCCTTGAACCTTACCTCAAAACGCTAAGGGAAATTCGTGTTTAGAAAACGGATGGGTTTGAACCAAATCAAACAAGTTTAGCCCATCCTTTTAGAACCAAAAAAGTAGCCCCAGTCTCATGTATTGAGATTCTGTCCCCCATTTTGGACTCCAATCTGCGGTCGCCAAATTGAGCAATAGCATCGTCAACTGTGTATTCTACTTCTATTGACTCATCCATACCGAGCGCAAGTGCTTCATAAAGCGGATTGTACGGATTTGAACCATCGGGATCTAACCTGCTTAGAGGGAATTCCGAAACTCTCATTCCAGACTTCCCATGAAGTGATGTTGGCCAACGAATTTGCCTCCTCACGTCAATTGTCACAACCTCATCCGTTTCTCCTGCCGACCCCAATACGACTGAGGTATCTGATTTGAGAAGATTTAGGAATAAGGATTGATACTTCCCCAAAAGTTCGAATCTACCGGCTTTGAGCCTCTGAACCCTATCGTGATGGTTGACTACATCTGCTAGTTTCCGTATGGAATCGGCGGTTCTCTGAGAGGTCTGACCCTCACGGTCAAGAAGGGACTGGAGTCCTGTCTCAAGCCGTTTGAGGTCTTCAGAAAAGGAACCAGTTTTGTTTGAGATGCCTGTTAATGTATGAATCATATCATCCATACCGTTCCGAATCCGCTTAGTCCAGCCCTGTGCTCCTTCATCGTGATAGCGAGCGAGACCGCCTTTTACGTCGACTCCTTCTCCACGAATATGGGATACAAGTTCTCTGCGAGCTTCCGAATCTAAGTGAAACAATGCAGGGTCCCGATAATGAAGATGGAAGCCGCGATGTCCAGAGAATGTAACTTGGAGATGTTCTTCTTTGAAACCAAATTCAGGTTCTAAAAAATCGTTCCATAATGACCACGCTTGATCATGAATCACTTCCAACATCCCTGGGAAATCTTTGTCTGTAACGCCAGGTAGGTGATCCCCATCCAAATCAAAAATTAAATCTGCTCCCTGCCACAATTTATCCGCCATTTTCATTTCAAAAGGACGTTTCCAATAGGCAGTTGAATAAAAAACGGAATGCATAGCCCGCTCAGAGAGAAACGTTCTGACCTGCTCTACCCCGGAAAAAGATTTGTGACGAAGCGGTGGCGCTCCACCGAATGGAATGAACATCCACTCCCGAGATTTTACCCGTGGTGGAGACCACAGTGGAGATGTGCGGTAATATTGTCCAAATCTATGCGCAAAGCGAGCCCAGCCTTGTGACATAAAAATCGCCCCTCATCATGGAAGTGAGGCCGAGGGTTCTTGAAGGAATCCTTCAAGATTCATTCTTCATCCAGAATCGTTCATCAGCTTCTGAAATCTTTGTTTCTGAGCCAGCACCTGTTGCATCAACATAGTGTTCCCAGCACATGTAGAAATTGTCAAGCACCATAGCGTTGCCAAACGTTAGGCGAATGCCGCATTCATGGCAGCGTGGTCCGAGTTCTCCATTAGGGGCCTGTGCGAGTCGGATATGTTCATGGGGCATTGTAATCCTTCCAAATTGTGCTAATTCATTCTAGTCTTTGAACTTGAGGGATGAAATTCTACCATTCTGCGTTTTCGAACTCGGAACCGCTGACCCAAGCCAGCAAATCCAAAGCAACAACACAAGATTCTGAAACTTCCGGCAGTGGGTCGTTTGTAAATTGCTCAAGGATGGGGATAATACTCCTGTCTCCAATTGCCCCCATTGCTTCTGCTGCTTCATGCCGAACCATTACATGCTCTTCTGGATCGACAAGGCGCTCGGTAAGCGTTGGGAGGCAAACTGGATTTTGCATTTGTCCAAGTACATATGCGAGTTCATGACGCAGTAGCGCACTGGATGATTGAAAGCCAGCACACAATGCTAGACATGCCTCGTCACTTCGTTCATTTCGGAGAGAGAACACGGCTCTCATCCTTTGAAACATTGGTAAAGATTCATTTTGAACCGCATCACGCCATAGCGAAACATTCCCTGAAGAAGTTGGTGGAGCAGGGTCTACAGAACCGTATTGGCTTTGCCGCGGAACACGCTCATCTTGGGCCATGAGGACGACCTCAAGCAGCACCGATGAAGTCAATGTCTTGAACGTCAAAGTCGGCTTGTATCAACCCGAGTTCCTGGCCCTCAACAATAAATCGTCGCACAGAGGCTCTACCCTCTTCTTCGTAGTCTATTGTCCGGTCGTTAACATACATCCCAACAAATTCTTTGTTGGTGTCATCATCAATACCGCGGCCCCATTCCTTTGCGAATTCTAATGCATCTTCAGGAGATTTCAAGGCATACTCAATGCTCATTTTAGTGTAAAGTGTGATGTCTTCCATGACCGATTGCCCGAGGTCCCTTCGGACAACGTTGCCGCCAAGAGGCATTGGCCAATTTTCTGTCCTCCCATTCCACCATTTTCCAAGGTCAATCAACACATCAAGGTCGTGGTCGACATAGGTCAGTTGCCCTTCGTGAATGATG
>DAIUCF010000089.1:0-4671 GCA_036846305.1 Candidatus Poseidoniaceae archaeon
GATATGTATTCTCAATCCAAAATTCAAGAATTAGTTCAAATGCATAAGTATCTGGATCTAATTCAAAGATAACAACATTATCTTCACCTTCCCACCCGATTTCCCAACCAGGAGGTTCTGCTTCTGGGATTTGAGCATTGGATACCGGAACTAAAGCAACCATCAACAGGATAACTACCAAAAATCTCTTCATTTTCATTCCTCGCATGCTCTTTTGACAAGCACCTTGATCATATTTCTACGATATCTTGGTGGTAATGATGTATTATTTACTGGTTTAGTTGATTTGTATATAGCATCACAAATCGCTTTGACATCACCATTAGCACTAGCAACTTCTTCGTCGTGGCGGCGAGGTATACTTTCCAAAGCAGTAGTAGCTACACGTAAGGTACCTCTATCTCCTTTCTTCCATGCAGCCGCTGCGCCTGCTTCAGGGAAATCCCATGATTCTCGAACTCTAAGTTTGCGATAAGATCCTGTCCAGTCTGCAACGTCATCAGGCAGAGTAATTTTGAGCATAAATTCTCCTGGTTCGAGGATATTTCTAGTCATGCCATCTAGTTGGTAGAAGTCATGTAGAAGAACAGACCTTGCCCCTTTAGGACCAATTAGATGAACTGTTGCATTTAGTACCATCAAATTTGGTGCGATGTCTCCTTGATAAGTAGCAACACACAATGTATTTTGATTCGGAATCACTCTACAATCTGAACCCGTACCGCAATCACACTTGTGGCACCAATCTATACTACTTCGCCATTCTTCGGCCTGATTGTACCAAAAACAGCGAGTATCCAAGCAGAGGTTACCGCCAAGTGTTGCGTTTCTTCGAATTAATGAAGAAGCGACCTTACTTGCCGCTTCAGAGATTAATGGGTGAGCATTACCTCCTTCTGCAATGTCATGAAGTCGAGCCATACAGCCGATTTCATTCATTGAAATTGTAGAAACTCCTTCTATACTTGCTAAAGAAATGACATGTGGCTTAGTATTGATATGCCATTTGTAATTAGGAATCAAATCGGTTCCACCTGCAATCCAATCGAACTCTTGTCCTGATTCGATAAGGCTAGCTGCCATGGCACATGCTTCTTCAACTGTAGAAGGACGATGTAACTCGAACGGAGGCATTAGCATCAGTTACCACCTCCCATATTGCGTTGTTCTTCTTTCAACCAAGCAGTTCCTGCCAAACCTAGCTCTGCTAATTGCTCAGGTGTCGGTTTATCAGAAGACATCCAGCCTTCTACTTGATCCTCAAGAGGCACATTAGGGTCGAAGCCAAACAATACTCCGTTAACGTAAGCATCAGTATCTTCGCTCTTCTGTCGCCTCTTGTCTCTTGTTTCATGCTCTGCCGCTCTAGCGACAAGTTTTGATTGTAATTCTGAGAAATCCAAGCGCGGAACTGGTAAGTCTGCCGGGTCATCAATCCCTTCCACCTTCATCTTCTTGGCAATAGCCGCCCACACTTTGTCAGGAGTTAAGGGCAAGTCATTTACTCTGATACCAATCGCATCGTATACAGCGTTTACAACCGCCGGCAGAATTGGAAGTAGAGGCCCCTCTCCTGCTTCTTTAGCACCAAATGGGCCTTCGGGGTCACAGGATTCGATTATTATTGGAGTAACATTAGGCATTTCATGTACACTAGGAATCTTGTATTCTAACAAGTTCGGGTTCTGAAGATGACCAGTACGTCCATACACCATTTGCTCGGATAGAACTTGGCCAAGACCCATGTGGCATGACCCGATTATTTGCCCTTCAACAGCCAGAGGATTGAGAGCTTTACCGCAATCATGAGCAGCCCAAACATCTGTACATTTGATTAGACCAGTCTCTATGTCAACATCGACTTCGGCAACATATGCTGAGAAAGAGTATGCTGGAGCGAGTCCTGCTGCTGCACCTTTGTGCACTCCACCCATAGGAGGGGAACGATATGCCCCCGATGCGATTAGTGCGCCTTTGTCTTCTTGTGCTTTGTGAAGAGCTTGTAGGTATGACATTCCAATTGCAGGGTCGTGCTTGTAGTAAATACGTCGATCGTTAAGGACCAAGGTATCTGGGTGATACCCAAGGGCATCCCAAGCAGCATTCAGAAGCTTCTCTTTGATTTCCAAAGCAGCACGAATTGCTGCATTTGCATTCATGAATGTGACACGAGAGGAGTATGACCCTAAATCCACAGGGCTGGTGTCACTCTCGTGACTTCTGACGTGAATCATCTCTATTGGTAGGGCTAATACTTCGGCTACAACCTGTGCTACTGCTGTAGTCGAACCTTGACCGATGTCTGCGGCTCCAGTATGAACTGTAACTCCTCCATCCATATCGATTTGGATATGAACTGTGGCGTGAGGGAACTTGTTTGGATCCCAGTGAATTGGTAGACCTGAACCAGATATGAAGAAACCACAGCCTATTCCGATTCCCTTTCCAAGAGGCAACTTCCTGAACTTGTTATCCCAATCACTACCTTCACGAACCCTCTGTAATGCTTGACGCATACCGTTTGATGTTATTCTGAACCCTGATATCGTTCTGGAATGAGGTGGAAGAAGATTTGCAAGTCGCAAGTCGATAGGGTCAACTTGTAATTGCTCGGACATGTCATCTAGACCTACTTCAACAGCACATCTTGTGTTGACTGCACCATGCCCTCTCATTGCACCACTAGCGGGTTTGTTAGTCCAAACTCTGGCTCCTGTGTAATGGAATGAACCTAATTCGTAAGGCGCTGTTGCAAGAACTCCATTGTAGTATGATGTAACATGTCCGAAGGAGGCAAAGCCACCCCCGTCGATTAGAGCATCGATATCAAATCCGGATATTCTTGCTTCTTCATCAGCATACATCTGAACTTCGATATGGCTTGGATGGCGGCCTCTGTTGACCCAAAATACCTCTTCCCTGTCGAAGGTAATTCGTACGGGTCGTCCAGACTTGCGTGATAAGATTGCGGCACACATTTCGTGAGGGAATGGGTCCGACTTACCTCCAAATCCTCCGCCAACAAATGTTCGTATGACATTTACTTGATGCATCGGCACATCTAGAACTGTAGCCAATGCTCTGTGCGCGTAATGTGGGACCTGTTGTGGAGTGTACAATTGCAAGCGACCATTTGAATCCCATTGAGCAACAACTGCGTGTGGCTCTGTGAATCCATGATTTACACCCATGAACTTCCATTTGCCGTGGTATGAAGCATTCGGATTTTCAACCATTGAACGGTCACCGAACTCTTGGAATACTCTCTTCTGAACATTTGTTGTACCAACGTGGTACTTACCTCTCCAGTGGATAGGTTCATCTACATCTTCAAGGCCCTTTTTCATGTCGTGAATTGAATCAAGAACTTCGTATTCAACTTCGATTAGAGACACTGCCTCTCTGGCAGTTGCTTCATCGATTGCAGCGACACAGGCTACCAAGTCTCCGACGTGGCGAACCTTCTCTACCGCCATAGCGTGCTCATCTTTGGTAACTGGCAATACTCCGAAACTGTTTGGAGCATCATCTCCTGTAGCAACTGCAAGAACTCCTGGAAGTTGTTCTGCTTTCGATGTATCGACACTTTTCACCTTAGCATAGTGATGAGGAGAACGTACGATTCTACCTATAATCTCGTTTGGAAGGCGTACGTCGTCACCATACCAAGCCTGACCTGTCACTTTGGCATTAGCATCCACTAGCGTGGTTCGCTTACCAACAATTGTACCAGTTCGTGCACGGTCGTGGATATGAGAGCCGGCTGGTTGCTTCTCTTTTCCCCCAACGTTTTCGGGGATGAAATCTAAATCTCTAGGAGACATTACCGGTTTGGAACCGCCTGAACCAGGTGGAGAGAAACTTTGTTTCCCAGCGACTCTCTTACCATCTTTTCGAGTTTCATTTCCGCCTCCGCCGGGCTGCTGCTTGTAACCGCCAGACATGGTATCATCTCGCATGGCCCGGAGGCATAGTTGGTTCTTCAGGTCCACTTGGGTGTGGGTCTGGGTGAGCATCACTTGCAGGTTTTGCTAATTCGGATTCGCCCCGGTGTATGGAAGCAGCAGCCTGAATTGATTCAATTATTTGCTGATATCCTGTGCATCGGCAAAGATTACCTTCAATCGCACATGCAATCTCATTATCGCTAGGATTCGGGTTTTTAGACAAGAGAGCTTGTGAAGTAACTAAGAATCCCGGTGTGCAAAAGCCACATTGAGAACCTCCATGATCGGCAAAGCACTGTTGAATCGGCGCTAAGTGTGCCCCATCAGCAAGTCCTTCTACAGTAGTGATTTTACTTCCACTCGCATCTTGTGCCATAGTCAAACAGGAAAGTCTTGGCTCGCCATCGATTAATACTGTACAGCAGCCACATGTCCCCATGTCACATCCTCTCTTAACGCCAAGGCATCCGGCCTTGTCCCTCAAGACATCTAATAAAATTGCATTTGAAGGCGCTAATACCTCCTGAGTTTGGCCATTTACCTCTGCAGACCACACTTCAGATGGCGCAGTTGGAATCATAGAAACATGCTCTTCGCCAACCATCGTAGACCCAACCTAACCTTGGGAAAACGAATCACCCTTTCAGCGTTCGCCTTAAAGATGCGAAAATTTCGTACTTGAATATATCAAACTTAGATTTTCAGTTGCGTTTACGAACTACTG
>DAIUCF010000090.1:0-4478 GCA_036846305.1 Candidatus Poseidoniaceae archaeon
CGCTTGCTGGGCTGACGGTGTAGGATGATGAGCGAGCTGCACTGTTGCTGGAATCCTCATCAAAATCAAACACCGAACCAAGTGACCCACCATCATTGGAAGTGATCATGTGTCCAAACGGCACGCCGAGTAACACAAGTGTAACTAAACAAAGAGCAATCCGCATGGTTAAATCCATACACAAGTAGTAGAAAAAGGGGGTGCCTGCGCAGCGGGTAGTTCTGTTGAAATTACACCTCAGCGACACGGAAACAAACGAGAGAAATTACAAAAAATGCACTTGCGCTCAAATCCAATTGAAGTACGATGTTCCCACTGCGGAGCAGCGAACTTCGAATCAACGTATGTGATACAATTTCCAATCAACACGGCATTGGTTCTTTGAACGACATCTGTAATCCGTTTCCAGTCGAAAGAGGCGAAATAAACTCAACAAATGCTTGGTCAAGCCTTATGATTCGGAAGGAAAGTCGACAGGCATGCATCCAGCGTTCCGGTTTGGAATCCCCGCCGCCATAGTCTTGCTTTTTTTTGGTGTCTTCATGTTCGACATTGGTGTGGCCCCGACGGATTACGAAGGTCGAGTTGTACTCGATGAACAGGCACCAGGCACATACGAACTTGAGTTGTACCATTATTTCGAGCATGAATACAATGTGTATGCAGAGAACGGTAAAGTGGTCTCTGTCGAGGTACTTTCCAATGATGAATTTGGTGCCAGTTACCAAACGTGCGAAGAGTATCAAGAGTGCCATGTTATCGAAGAAAATGCTCCTATGGATGGGTTTAGATGCATCGGAAAACTCTACGGCGGTGAAGGTGAAGTTGGAACATATTCCATTCGCTTTTCCGTGGCAGAAGGTGAAAGTGCAACAGTGGTTGTTCGTGAGATCGACGTAGATGACGGCGGATTGATGGGGATTTTAGGCCCTTTGTCGATCGTCGTAATGTTCTTTGCCTTACCGTCGATTCTTTTTTGGCAGAACAGAAAGTCAAGTTCCCATATTGACGGACAGCGGACTGATTTCTCAACTCTTTACAACAAAACGGATACGATGGAAGAGCGGTTCGTAAAGGTTCGATGGTCCGACAATTATGATTCACGAATCACATGGGATGAAGGTAAATTGAAAGTAGCAGTCGGAGGAAACAGTTCCCATTCCGTGACCGTTGGAATGCTTCTTGGCTCGCTCGTAGCGATGGCGTATGTCTACAACGGAGCGACGACTGCGAACTGGCCAATGGCGGGAATGGCAGCCTTTGTGTTCATTGTTTTGTTTATTCTCTTCCTGTCAAAGTTGCGCGGGCAGGAATTTATGACTGTGCATGAAAACCATGTCGAAATTCTCTACGAACGAATGAATTATCAAACGCCTGAATCTCATATTAACACACCCCTTTCCGACATAAATGAAATCACACACTACACTCGCAGGGTCGAAACAACAGATTCGGATGGTGATACGAGTTATCACAATATACATCTGACCGGAATTATGTTGGGAAATTCCTATGATGACCTGTCAGTTACCCAACCAGATGATCGGATGCCTTTGGTGGAGATCGAGTCAACCACACCATCCGAAGCCGAAAATTTGGCTGATTCTCTCAATTACTTGCTGCAAATCAAAGAATATGAAGAGGAAGAATCTGAGTCAAAGTCCAAGGAAAACTTCTGGGACCAACAAGATTGAAGGCTCACGAATGTGGAACATCCCAAAGCATACTCTCGAACAAATGGCCCGATGGTTTGTTTATTAGAAGTGGAGTTCTTGAATCACTCATGAATTATAAAACTCCTTTTGGACGATTAACACCGCCCCCTCAGATTGAGAAAAAAAGAATCGATGCGGTACAGCGGGCCTTGGATTGGTGTAAAAACATCCTTCCTGGTACCCTTTGGACACCAATTCCTGTGAGAGGCAATATTTCCATACGCCGGACCATCAATGACCAAACGATCGAGATATTCCCACTCGAGGCAGCCTTGATGGATTTTGGAATGAAGTCAAGATTCCCACCAAATCATCTTCCCATTCAACTGAACAATCAGAACGCATGTGTACGTCCAACACATCGTCGAACCCGTCCATTGCACACCGATATGATTGCCAGCATGATTCTGCTCTTGGGCAGCGCTGAAGTAGAGCCTGCAGTGGTACCACGAACACTTCACGCAATACTCACCGAGGAACAATTGTCTATGCTGCCACCACCAGCTCCACCACGGGGCGCATACGTTCCTGGTCAACCCTCAACAACCGGCAGAGATTTTATTCCTGAGGTGAATGTATTGGAATTGACACAAGGGAATCCAAATGCCATATTCAGCATACAGTTTGAGAAACGCAATGGTACGCTTCGAAACATGACAGCGAGACTCGGCGTCTGGGAAGATGCGAATGGCGATCAAAAAAACCCTCAGTTAGTAAGCGATCATATGTTATATGACCCAACAGATTACAATCTACAAATTGTTTTTGATGTCGAATTAGGAGAATACAGAAGCATTGCTACAGACCGTGTGACTCAAATCACAATCGGTGGACAAACGCACCAGACAGCATCTGCTCAATGATTGTACCATTTGGTCGGCTTGGCCAACGCCCTTCTTAGAAACCAAACGGTGTAATTTTACCCATGCGATTCTACGGTTGACCGATGCTTGGGTTTTCATTTCCTCATTTCAAAGACGAAAGCAAGTTATCAAATATCTGCAAGATGAGTCAAAAGCATGGCACTACACAGCGATGTATTTGCTCGGATTGAATCTCTGCTCGAGGATGAGGACGATTGGATCGCCGCAATGTCGACAGTGGCTTGTGAATTGCACCATTCTTTCGAACATTTTCACTGGACCGGTTTTTATCGAACTGTGAAACCAAATGTATTGAAAATCGGACCCTACCAAGGTGGCCACGGATGTTTAGTAATCCCCTTTGACAAAGGCATCTGTGGCGCTGCTGCGCGAACTGGCGAAACACAAGATGTACCGGATGTTCATGCAAGATCAGAACACATTGCGTGCAGTTCCACTACATTGAGTGAAGTTGTCGTACCAATCAAAAATTCGGACAATCAGGTGGTTGCAGTCTTGGACCTCGACTCAGACTTACCTGCAGCTTTTTCCCCCGAAGACATCTCGTTTACAGAACATCTTTGCCAATACTTAGGTGCTAAATATTTCTAATCGTCAAGGTGTTTGAATGGCAGGTTACATCACTGAATCCAAGGAGGATCTTCATTCAGGGTCGGATGAGGGTTCAGATCGCCGGTTCTCAATCTGGTACCACCCAATATACACACATGGTATTCATCCAGATGCACGATTCCCGCGTGACCGATACACAAAATTGGTTGACGTACTCAATACCCCAAAAAACTCAGATAAATTTGACATCAAACAACCAACGGAAGCAACATCAGAGGAACTTATTGTAGCGCACGATCCATCCTATGTCGATAAGTTCCTAAATCAAAAATTGACTGAAAAGGAAATGAGACGGATCGGTTTAACCCCATGGACGCCGCAAATAATTCCACGCACACTGCTTTTGATGGGAGGAGCGATTGCTGCTTTGGACCATGTGATGGAAAAGGGGGGTATTGCAGGCAACATGGCTGGAGGCACACATCATGCACACTATGATTTTGGATCCGGTTATTGCATATTCAATGACCTTGCTGTGTGCTCACTTTTGGCGTTGAGGAAATATCAGTTGACAAGGGTTGCAGTGATCGATTTTGATGTGCATCAAGGGGACGGTACGGCAACTATTTTACAAAATGTCGACGAAGTGTTGACCATTTCAGTGCACTGCAAGCAAAATTTTCCATTTCGAAAGTCTGAAAGTGATTATGACCTGGAATTACCTGCAAATGCTGGTGACGAAGAAATTCTTGCCATGGTTGCCAAAGCGCTCGACATAACCAAAAAATTCGATCCTGATCTCATTCTTTACCAAGCCGGTGTTGACGGTTTGGCAACAGATGCTTTAGGGAAATTGAACATATCTCGCCAAGGAATGAGCAAGAGAAACGAGATGGTGTTCGATTTATCAATTCAGCACTTGATTCCCACTGTCGTCTTCATGGGAGGTGGCTACTCGGATCCAATCGATCACACCATCGATGCATTTGTCGACTTATTTGTCAGTGCATCACAAGCCAATAAACAGATTCTCAGCAAATCCGATTTGGAAACTTCGAATCCAATCAATTGACGTGGTTACCTTTCGAATCCGAAACTGGAAGGTATGAACATCACCTCTTCAACAATGTAAGGACCGCCGGACGGCGTAGGTTTAATTCATGAACACCGTTGGAGAGAATATGGATAGAATTGATGGCGATGAAGAAGCACGCGTGATTGAAAGTTACGAGACGTTCATCAAGATCAAGGAAGAGCCCGACCCTGGTACTTTGCCCCTCATATTCGGTTTGGTATTCATGATCCTGATTCCAATTTTTTCGTTTCA
>DAIUCF010000091.1:0-4450 GCA_036846305.1 Candidatus Poseidoniaceae archaeon
CCTGATGACGCTGTCATCAGTCTGGCAGTTTGGAGGCCCAATGTCCCTGAGGGTGTTAAAGTCCCCGTGATTGCAGAATTCGGTCCTTACTTCCAGGAAGCATCGGTTGAAACTCCAACCATCGAAGTTCCTGGGAGTTGGCTAGGTCAGATGATTATTGACCAAATTTTGCCGCATGGATTTGCTTTTGCCCAAGTCTCGGTTTCGGGCACCGGTCGCTCAAACCATTGCATGGACTTGATGGGCAATGCTGAACAACTTGGCAACGATGCAGCAGTTCGTTGGTTTGGAGAGCAAGAATGGTCGAACGGAGCAGTTGGAATGATTGGCAAATCTTACGATGGCAGTACACCTTGGCAGGCTGCTATGTTCGGTGCTGAACATGACTATCTGAAAACCATCGTTCCGATTTCGGGATTGATTGGGGTTAAGGAATTGATGTGGCGTAACGGTTCATCTGAAGCCCGTGCACCAATCATGCACAACGGCGTGTATGGTTCGTACGGTATTGATGGTGATGAAGAGGATTATCAAAATCTGTGCCCTGATTACATCATTGGCCCGGGAACCGGTGCTGCTGCCTACATGTTCGGATCCGAAGTTGCTGGAGATTATTGGTCAGAACGTTATTTCCTTGAGCGAGTCCTCAACAATTACCAGGGTAGCGTCTATCTCATTCAAGGGATGCATGACTGGAACGTTGACCCGCACATGGCAGTCCCGACGCTGAATGCGCTCAAAGATGCTGGAATAGATGCAAAGGGGTTGTTTGGTCAGTGGGATCATGACTACCCCGACCGCCCAGTGCAATTAGATGACCGCTCTGATTTGGGTGGCAGAGGTGGTGAAGCATTCCCCGAAATGATTCGATATGATTGGATGCAGGATCTTCTTGAGTGGTTTGATTTCTACCTTCGGGGAGAAGGTGAGCAACCGGGTCTTTATGTCGAAATCCAGTCGAATCAGGGAGCATGGCGTCTCGAAGACCGCTATCCTCCGAGTGACACCACTGAGGTTCTCTATGATTTGGGAGGCTCCTTAGTAAACACAGGAGGCGGGTCAACCGTTCTCCCGGATGCAAATACCGGGCCAGTATGGGAATCAGAACCGCTTGCAGAAACCCTCTATGTTGCGGGAACGCCTCGCCTTCATGTTGATGTCACCACTGCGAGTGTCGGCGGGCAATTGTACGCTCTTCTCGAAGAATGCGATGAATCAAACAGTTGCATTCACATCGGTCACGCAATAATGGACTTACGCTATTATGCGGGAGGGGAATCAATCCAGACATGGACTCCGCTTGTCCAAACCATCAACGCTAAGATGGAATTCATGCCTCTTGATGCAGAGATATCGGCAGGCAATACCCTGCGTCTCAGCCTTCTATCGACAGGCGAGGATTATCTGCCAGCGAGTACTTCATCAGTTGTGTTTGTACAGGAGGGTGAATCCTCTACTCTGCAATTGGATACTTTCGTACCGGATGACAGAATCTATTTCTCTCCACCTGAGTGTGCACATGAACGTTGCCAGAATGCTTCCTGAGCATTTGGGTTGTATCAATGCCGTGATTACTGGGTGTAAGGTAACTCTAGTTCGACAGCAAACAGAGGGTCTGGGTCGGTGGAATCATGATAGGCTACAACAACGCCACCATCGTTCAAAATTCCCAGTGATGCAAAGTCAAAACGAATATCGTTTCCTGCCCCAGATGTTGAATCTAAGTCACCTTGACCGACGTAGGTCAGTGTGTCCGGTGACATGTCATCAGAATAACCTCGAACGTGGTACACCATGTCAATATCGGGCCCAGTAGTACTTTGATAGCGAATATTCAATACGAAAAGGTCCAAAGCACCGTTCGCTTGAAATTCCCATTCTTCGATGGATGAGGCAACTGTACCCATGTCATAGGTGTGGTTTTGCCAAGTCAGAGCACCGTCAGTTGACATGTAGTGAGTAAACGATGTTCCCGAGTTGGCCACGCAATGTAAGGTTCCTGATGAATCATAATGGCAGTATTCGGAGGGGAATTGAACTTCTAACTCATTCCAAGAGAGCGTAGTGTCCATGTATGCAGCGTTACCATTGTTGTAATAATTCGGGAAAATCAATCCACCGGTCGGCATTGGGAATGCTCGCATTTCTTTGTGTGGTTTGTTAACATCATAGTACGAAGTGAGGCCTTCAGCAGTGAAGTTAAGATCCAACTCGATTACGGGATCATTGGAGTCCCTATCGGTAAATTGGAATGGATAGTAGTTGAGTCCATCGACGCTAATTTGCCCGCCAGCATCAAGCGATTGGTGCCAGAAGTTTGAAACAACGATACTTGCCCAATCTCCGTTTCCAATGGTCGAAGTAATTGGTCCCACTACTTCGACTTGCCATGAACGGTCATAAAACGGCTCAGTTAATCGATTGTAGCACCACTTCCATTCATCCTCTGACTCGTCGTAAAGAATGGCATAGAATTTGTCAATTTTTCCATCTGCGCCAATGTACGGGAACCAAGACATGGAGATGATATCCCCATTTGTTGCTTGGACAATGCTGCCTTCGCCTAATCCTTCTTGTCCCGGATTGGTTGGTACAGCAGTGACGCACTGACCAAGGGCCGGTAACACGCCGGGGATGTAGGTGTCCCATTCATGTCCTCGGTCTTCGCTAAAGACTGGATATTCTCCACCGATATTGAGTATATCTCCTTCGATGGTGGTGGCAAGGTAGTGTTCACAACAATTGCCACCTTTACTGGCATCGAAAACAGCCCACGACGTATTGGTTGATTGATTCGTTCTCAAATCAACTGTCATGAACATTCGAGGGTCTTCATGTGCAATTGAATCTATCAATTCATAGGTGTCCCAAATTGGGTCCTCAACTACATCGTTGTCGAGCAGTTCTTCCCCTCCGCCAAAACAACCTGCAAGGACAGTCGAGGCGACCAATAGAACAGACAAGATGAACTGGCGCATGACATTGCCTATCGGCACATTGCTTTGAATCCGTCGCTGAACTCGTCAGTACGAAATTATCGGACAGAAAACCAAACGGTAGTCCCATCGACTTCAAAGGAATCTGCATCTGATTCGTGCTTCTCCGAGCTTTCGTGGAACACTGCTGCTGAAGCACGTGTTTCAGTAACAATCCATTGCTTGTCAGTCTCAAACATTTCAGGGGCATTTTTAGTCCAAACTTCCAAATCGATTGTTGCCTCAATTTCGAGATTGAGGTCCTTTCTTTTTGCTTGGATTCTTCGGGTAATATCCCTTGCAAGACCTTTGGAAAGAAGTTCGTCTGTATCGTTCATGTCAAGAACTAAACTGATTTGTTGAGACTTTTCACCTTGGCCGATGGTAACGGTAGACGCAGCAAAACCTTCACGTTCTACCCGTCGTATTTCGACGTCTCCCTCATCGATTGAAACACCGAGGATTTTGCATGTTCCAGATTGAATAGAAGCGAGTAATTTGGACGGATTTTGAGCATTCTTAATTTCTCCGGCAACGGCATTAACCTCACTTCGAGCTTTTGGAGCAAGTGCCCTAAAGTTAGGAGCCAACTCAATTTGTTGGAATCGGTCAAGATCATTTTCCACTTCGATAGACTCAACATTCAATTCTTCTGCTAAAATATCGTGGAATTCAGCCATATCAGGTCCTGAAACAATCCATCCTTGTGCACATGGTAGGCGTTGTCTTCGGCCTGCCTCGACACGGATTCTTCTTCCAACTTCAGCTAATTCACGAACCAACGCCATGGTCGCTTCAAGTGAAAGGTCTTGTGGAGGGAGTTTCGCAGTGGCTGCCGCGACATCTTCGTCCCAATCATCTGCTGTTGCGCCCTCGATAGAACCTGGTGTTCCTAGCGGCCAGGCTGCTTGATGGACAGTTAAACCAGTGAGGTTTCGGTGAATGACGTCCACCATAAATGGGCTTACCGGCGCTACCAACCGACAGACGGTTGTCAAAATTTCATGAAGAGTGTGCTGACAGGCTATTTTGTCGGTAGTTTCAGCATCGTCCCAAAGTCGGCGACGGCTCCTTCGTACATACCAATTTGAGACATCGTTGACGATGAAATCTTCGAGGTCTCGACATGCTTTGTGGAAGTTCCATCCTTTGAAATCGGCATGATAATTTTGTGCAGTCGTCGCGAGTCGCGAAAGAATCCAACGGTCAAGAGATGAACGTGAGCCCACATCCGAGGTCGACTGTTCGGGGTCAAAGCCATCGATGGCAGCATAATCTGCATGGAATTTGTAAATGTTCCACAAGGTAAGGAACATTTTGGCATAGGTTTCTCGAACGCCATTTGAATCGAACTTGAGTGGATTCCATGGCGCTCCTGCTGTGACCATGTACCACCGAGTTGCATCGGCTCCCTCTCGATTAAAATGGTCCCAAGGGTCGACAATATTGCCTCTAGATTTCGACATTTTCTTGCC
>DAIUCF010000092.1:0-4298 GCA_036846305.1 Candidatus Poseidoniaceae archaeon
AGGAAACCACAGATAGTGAAGGAAATACAAAAACAGAGTGTCATTGGCAAACAGTCCGTTCGGATAGTGGAGGAGTACCTTTCATCCTCAATGATGGGACTGGAGGGATTCTGGTTAAGCCTACTACGTTCAAGAGACTCGATATGGGGAAATATCTTCGACGATGGGAATCGAACCATGCGGATAGTTTGCGAAAAGAAATCGGTGCTGAATTTGCTGCTCGGCTGTTTACTGGTGGAGACGTACGTAAACATCGATGGACAGCATATGCGCTTCGTGTAGGGAATCCTGTTTACCTTCTTGGAACCACTCGAAGCCGCCCTCAGGAAGATATTCAAAATGAAGGCCTTGACGGAACACTGCAGAATTCTTTGTTGGAAGTCGTTGGTGAAGATGCGCCTGGTATCAAAGCCACACTCCAAAGAGGTTCAGAATTGGCAAATCTTGGAAAGATGCGTTCAGCATTTGAGGTCATGATTGTCCCGCTTTGTTTAACCATTGGTGGCATTATAATTTCCTTGATGAATCTCTAATCATCCAAGCGTATCCTTGATGACCCGAGTTGAACTCGGATGTTTATGGCAGAAGATGTAGTATTGGTTGGTGGCGCTCGAACACCGTTTTGTGAATGGGTTGGAGGAAAGCGTGGAGATGGAAAGCAAGGTGGACTTCTCAAGTCTGTTAGTGCACAAGAACTGGGCGCTATTGCTATCAAAGGAGCTCTTGAAAAGACCAACACCAATCCTTCAAGTGTAGACCATGTTGTCATGGGGTATGCTCTTCAAACATGTTCCCAATCGATCTATGGTGCTCGACACGCAGGTCTGAAAGCCGGTATTCCGCAAGAAGTGCCGATGCTTACACTTTCACGTATCTGTGGTTCTGGAATACAATCCATCGTCACAGGCGCCCAAATGATCATGCTCGATGAAGCCTCAACAGTTGTTGCAGGTGGAATGGAGAATCTTTCACAGGCTCCTCACGTCCTTCGAGGTGCCCGAGACGGATGGAAACTCGGCCGTTCACCTCCTGTAGAGGATTACATGATGACGAACCTTCAAGATTTGACATGTGGTAAATACATGGCCCAAACAAGTGATGAGATATGCGCAAGAAAAGGTGTTACACGGGAAGAAACAGATTCATTTGCAGCCCGCTCTCATCAAAGAGTCATCTCATCTATAGAGAATGGAGTCTTTGACGAAGAAATTGTTGATGTTGTCATTAAATCACGCAGAGGAGAGACAATTATCACTTCAAAGGATGAAGATCACGTCGTTCAAAATACATCTCCAGAATCGTTGGCAAAACTTCCAACAGCATTCGGACCTGAATCCTTGGTTACTGCAGGTAACGCTTCTGGAATTGTTGATGGTGCAGCAGCAGTTGTCATCAAATCCGCATCTCAAGCAGCAGCAGATGGTGATGAGCCACTTGCAAGACTGGTCGGATGGGGCATTGTTGGTTTAGAGCCTGCAATCATGGCCTATGGCCCAGTTCCAGCCTCTCGAAAGGCATTAGAACGAACAGGCCTTTCAGTCGATGATATCGATCTATGGGAAATCAATGAAGCGTTCGCAGGCCAAGCTGTTGCTTGCGTAAAGGAACTCGGTTTGGATGTTGAAAAGGTCAATGTCAACGGTGGAGCCGTTGGTTTGGGGCACCCTCTCGCTGCTACTGGGACTCGCCTAACGCTTACTCTTGCACATGAATTGAAGCGCTCCGGTGGAAAGTACGGCATCGCTACAGCTTGTATTGGCGGTGGACAAGGTATCGCACTTGTCATTGAATCTCTTTGAGATTTTTCTACTTCTTCAGACAGAGACTTTCTTCTTGCATGAAGGGCATGTTGCAGTTCCGCTTGTTCCAGCTTTCACATTGAAATGTGCTGAACAATATGGACATTCTAAGAGAACCTTGTCTCCATTTTGGGAGGGTTGTGCATTCTGTCTCATCCTGTTTTGCACTGTTGCTTGGCTGCTTAACTGAGTTGCTTGATAATTTGATGAGGGGTCGAAAGGCCAACCAGGCTTTAGATCATTAAATCCAGCAAGCAAAGGTAATCCCACCATTATTGAGCAGAAAAATGAACACATGAGTGACCAGGATATAGGTAGGGTTCCATCGAGTCCAACAGAGAGCGGGCTCCATTCATCATGATACATTATAGAAAGACTCCCTGAGATGATGAGTGTTGCTAGTGTCAAAAACATGCCATTTCTGTAGCCGAGTATCGTAAACACGCCTCCAATGATGTAACCGAATCCTATTCCCCATGCAAGGATTGATTCAAAGAGAAAGACCTGTTCATCAAAGGCTGAAAAAAACATGGCCATTCCGATTCGAAATACTCCGTATATTATGATCAACGTTCCTATTGTTTGCGCAAGGGCTTCACCACCACTGGTTCTTTGGATGTGAATGATTTGCTGAGGCGCCTGCGTGTATTGCTGTTGATATTGAGCATGCTGTTGATAATGAGGTTCAGAACCTTCATCGTCTTCCATGAGTCGAATAATCACTTCGTTTTTATTCCCGCTGACTCTTAAACCGCGTTCACGGCACATGGTTTTCAACTGAATAACTGTGAGGCGTTCGTAATTCATGATTCTAAATCATATCAATTATACTTGAATATATACCCTGCAATGAATACATGAGCAGTCTTAATTCATCTAAATTTTACAAAGTAAGCAATATTTATCGCAGTAGCAAAACAAACCCAGGTGATGTAAGGCCATACGAGTTTTGAAGCGTGTGGTAATGGTTTGAATGTCAAGTATGCATAGATTATCGAGAATACAATCATGAAAGTAATCATAACTAGCGAAAGAAGGTAATCAGCTGAATTGAATACGCTTGGCCAAAGTAAATTCAATGCAAGTTGAGCAAAGAAAACGAAAACAATCACGTAAAATTTTTCCAATTTATCGCGATTCATTACTGTGACATAGATGCTGATGGCAAGCATTGTGTAAAGCACTGCCCATATTGGTGCAACAATCCAGCCAGGAGGTTGGAAGAAGGGTTCGTATTCAGAGTCAAATGTCAACAAGACCCCTTCCAGCGTAGTATCGCATTGAGCACTCAACATGCATCGAAGGCTTCGATGAGGTATTGAGTCAGAGGACTTGTCCATGCGAGTTCACTAATTCCATCATTACCTTGCAATGCATATGCTCGAACAACATCTCGAACTCTTACGTTCCCATCTGCTGAGCGTGCTAAGATCGTTGCACCTTTGATTGCTTTACCAGTGCCATGAGGGTCATATACGGTATCCAAAGCATCAGAAAGGAACCAATCTGCTTTACCGCCAGGTTCGCCTTCATAGGTCTTCTTCGGACGCTTGGATCCAAACATCCCACCCGATTTCGGTTTATTCTTCTTAGGTGCTTTCTTTGCAGGAGCTGCTTTTTGGGTTGAACTAGCCTTCTTATTTTCAGAACTTTTTGACTTTGGAGGTGCCGCTTCTTCTTTCCCGAGTTCAGCTCGTACTTCCGCTTCAATCTTCTCTCGAAGACTTTCAGTATTGGTTTCAGCAGCTGACTTAGCGGCTCTAGCAACAGCATCGTCTCTTTCATCTTTGAGTGCTTGAATCACATTCACGTAGTGGCTCGCGACTTCAATGAGAGCAGTTTCCATAGCGGCTTCCATTTGCATCGAGACCACATCAGAGGAAGATTCTCTCCACTTACGCCACTGAAACATTGTATTTGCATGGATGTCAGAGCCACATTTTGGACAGAAACTTCGCTTAGGTGGTTTGAGGACAGGTATTGCTCGCATTGCTTCAGGATCAATACCTTCGTGCTCTCCGCTTGCAACATCATGAATGTGTGTAGATGCATCCATTCCATGCGTCATTGCGCCACGGAATAAGCCCTCTGACATATCGAGAGTACCTGCTTGAATCATATCCCAGCCACTTGTGCCCCTTACAACTGCTCGAACAGCAGCGTTAGCAGCAGGGGATTGACCCCAATCGTGATCTTTCTTAGTTGAGAGTTCATTTTCGCTTCCCTCAAAGGCCTGACCAATGTCAATACTTCCTCCGTCGTCAGCGGCAGCAGCGATACCCATTGTAATCGGATTTGCCCCTTCCTCTACACGAGCAATCATGTCAAACTTTTCAGCCATTGAGAGGTCTTGACGATGTCGAATGACTTCCTTGAGTTGGTTCAAATCGTGCCCTGTGGAAGTGATTGGCCCTTGTACAAGAAGGTCATGGCCACAGGATAAACAAAACTTTGCAGCAGCCTCTACACCGACCTCGCATGTCGGACAATAGACGCCTG
>DAIUCF010000093.1:0-4295 GCA_036846305.1 Candidatus Poseidoniaceae archaeon
GAAGGAAGGCTTGTCACCCGTGTTCATTGATTACATGCGTCGGTGGAAGAACTTCGTTGTTTGACCCTAAGTGCCATGCCGGCGAGGATCAGCCCACGCTTGGGTCAAATACTGGTTGTACGGTTTTGTTCTGCTCGTTCGTGTTGGCCAATCGTATTTTTCCGGTAGTGACCAACTGACGCATTTTACTAATGTAATCTTGGTGGGTCTCCGTTGTTGGGACAGTGGTTGAGAAGGCGGCAATAAGATGCGTGTCTTTCAACTCTGAGTTTTGTCCAAAGGCATCCGCCATTGCAGCGTCAATTGTTGCTCGGATGTTGCGTCCAGTGAACGCATTCGATGCGTTTGCCAATGCATGAATGTCAAAATCAGCAGGATTTTTACTGCGCTCTTGTAGCATCGATGCAATCATCTGCAGACGGGCGATATGAGGAGGTAGATCAATGAAAAAGCGTTCGTCGAAACGGTCGACAAGGGCTGGAGACATTTTTTCCAAATCATTTGAAGTAAAAATGAAGAAGACTCCTGATTCATTTTCCTCCATAAACTGAAGAAGCATACTTTCGGTTCCATCTCGTCCGGCATCCCCCGCCTGGTAGAGGTCACCTGTGCGCACTTGAGCAAAGAGTTTCTCAGCTTCATCGACAAAGCACACCACAGGTGCGGCTGCTTCGAGTTCTTTCAGAAGCGTGGCCATTTTTGCCTCGTTCCCACCAACATAACGTGCGGTGACATCATTGACTTCGATTCTTCGAAAGTTCATCTTCCATTCACTTGCCACAATTTTAGCAGCCATTGTTTTTCCACATCCTGGGACTCCTGTGAGGATGACGCCCTTTGGATAACTTGTGAATCCAAATTCTTTAGCTTGTGGGGAAAAACGACGCCCAGTGCTTACAAACCAGTTGACAAGCGGGTCGAGGCCCTTGAGGCTGTCAAAAGTCAGTTTCTTGACTCCATCTTCTTCCTCTTTATTCGCACCCTTCACTTCCTGAAGTATTTTTGAGCCCAGTTGATGCCTTATTGGCTCGAAATCGACAGGTGGTCGGCTTTTTCTTCGTTCCGCAGGGTGAAGGTGATCAGTATCGAGGTCCATAGAGTGACAAATTTCTTTCACCCAACCACGAATATATTCTTGGTCGAAAGAGCCTTTTGCAACAAGCGTTGAACCAAGAATTCGCATAATTTGCTTGCGAGGGATGTGCTTCATGAGCACACTTAATTCTATGATCTCAGTTGGTTTTCTCGAATCGAAGAATTTGATTTTCTTTGCGAACGCATTTCTTGACCGGAGTTCGGCGAGAGCAATAATTACATTTCGATAGGCATCGGGTGTTGCTTTGTATTCAAATCGACCATATTGTTTGTAGTCATCTGCTATATGACGAGTGTGAAATAAGAAAGTCGTGTTCAATCCGACATCATCATTGAGTTGTTGCAATGCGGTACTGCACAACAATTGGTCCGGTGCCCCATTTACCACCACGAGTTTGTTTAAGGAAATCGAGTCCTTTTGAGGATCTATTTCATGAAACAAAAAATTAGCGATCATTTGGGAATGGATGCTCATTTCTTCCGCCCTTCTGTAGTCGAGGTCTCTAATTTTCTGCATCGTGTACTTGAGTCTTGGATGAACGGGTATTTCAACGGGCAATGATTTCCTTGCAGACAATATCACATCCTCTGGTAATTTGATACTACCTGACCATGGAGATATTTCCAAGCCATGGATCTCTTCCATTTCAATTTTGAAGATGATCCCTTGTCGATTGATGTAATAGAGTTGTAATTCTGGACTTACATCCGCCAAGATTTTGCCAAGAGCGCACTGTTTTGAAAGTTCAAACCATAGGTTCTCACAATCACCAGAGTAAGCATTCAAGATTCGTTCACCAGAATTGATGTTTCGGACCATCCGTTGGATTGGTGTACCGGCGATTTCGAACCCAATCGCTTTTGGTTTGTTTTGAAAAGGATGGAAAATATGGATCAGTTGACCAATACCATAGAACGAGGTTTCGTTGGGGTTTTCGTACGTGGCTATGTTTGGGATTGTGTTGTCAATGTACGTTGTGACATGGTAGATGAGGGTTGATAAAATGATTTTTCGATCGAGTTCATTTTGGTCTTTCTTACGGCGTTTTTGGTATTCCCTTAGGTCATTGTTTACGCTAAGAATAATGTTCAATTTTTGACTCAATCCAACTGTCATGTCATCGATTGTTCGTGCAAATATTGAGGGTACTGGCAAGACGGTCAACATCATTTCCGCATAAGCGCCTTTGACATTATGTTCTATTGTTTGGTTTCCCGATATGAGAACATGGCGTTCATCCCCCCAAATACGATCAAGGTTGAGTAATATTTCATACAGGTCTTTACCTCTTTCCAACAACATCAAGTTGAAGGATTCGTCATTTTTATATGTCGGCTTACCTTTTTTTGTGATGTTAAAATAATCACTGAATCGATTATTTGTACCGATCTCAAGGAGGAGATATTCCTTCAACTGCTCGGCGCATTCAGGCCTCAGTACAGGGGTTGCAAGTTCAATATGCCCACATTTGTGGAAGAGAGTTGATTCTGTCGCTGGCCCTTCCATTGCACGATCAAATACGCTCCCTGGAAGTGGTTTTTTTTCGAACACATCTTTCAGTGACACATCGTTAATGAGTTCAACAACACTTCGCTTGCGGTATTCTTCTGGAGATGCAATGTCCAGCCCAAAGTGCTGAAGATTCAAGCCGCTCATAGCATTGCTAAGATGTCGGTATATTCAATGTGCCTCCAACTTAGGTCAAACATTTGCAATTTCATTTCATAACACACACCTTTTGTAGTTTGATTCGGGTTAAGTTGTGTATAGAAGTGAGTGACGTTTCCTTTTCGAGGACGAAGATGCCCCGCATTCCTACGGTGTGGATGTGTTGGACGATTCGAGTGTTTCCTTCGCCAATGCCGCCTCGCTGATTGCGACTTCCTCGGGATCACGCATATGAGGGAATTTTTCGTCGATGATGAGCCCTTGTTCAACACCATCGAGGTGTGAGGCCCATAGGGAATCGTAGCAATGACCATCTTTGTTGATGAACAGTGGCAATGGCTTCAATCCCCACTTATCACCCGTAGCGTAACTCGGTTGAGCCGTAAATCGCAGAGCAGCAATCCAACTCATGGGTACATTGTGCAGTTTGGCAAGATGTTCAAATGACATAATCCAAAACAAAGCACTGAATGTTGAATTCCTCGATGTCTCCACGTGAGCCTTATGCCATAGAGCATGTTTGGTTGCATTTGCCATGGCTTTGTTGGAAAGCAACACAGTTGCTTCCGTTTGGAAACGATAAGCTGTGCTGAACTCTTTGGGCCAAGCTTGCCATGTATCATCTTCACTCATGCGAGCATGGAGTTCGGTTAGGCCTTCAATAACGGTATTGTACTTCATCAACAAATACCCGTTTTACTCTTTATAGGGATTGGCATCAGAACTCGAAGTACAGTTTATTCTCTTCGGCAAACCAAGGCGCGTTGCTACGAATCACATTGAGTGCCTCAAGTTGTTCATTAGCTTCCATGAAATTGAGAACATAGTCCAAGAGTTCTTGCCACAAAGGTCGTGCCTGATCCTCACCGTGCCAGTAATCAGTTAGTTGAGCAAGCCTGTTGAGTGAACGGGTGTAAAACAAAACAGATCGTTCCTCCTTAGAGAGGTCTTGCTTGGTCGATGCCACCAACTCAGCAAATAGACTGAATTTACGACTTAACCCTGCTTGGTCTGAATAGCGAATAGCCAGTTCGAACATTGCCCTCATCCAATCCGCATATCCCTCGTCCCCAGTACGAGCTAGAATGGCAACGCTTGCCTCCAGGTAGGAAATGACCTCGAAGGGGTTAACTCCACGTACATCGGAGGATTTTTGGAGTTCCCAATTCTTTGCGTTGAAGTTGTAAAGTGCATGGTTTAATTCAAGTAACTCTTCGACAGAAAGGTCTGCTTCGTCCAAGTATCGTCCTATGTCTTCGTGGTGTGTGTTGTTCTGAATGAGTTGCATCATTTCATCAATCGGTTTCTTAGTCATTTTATCCCACTTCCTTTCATCTTAATTGGTTTATATATTCCTCTGATAAGACTCTGCTTTCTGAATCTGACGGGAATAAGACAACCGTAAGGCATATGTCTCGTTTTGAAAACCGGTCTATTATGGATGAACAGCTCCCAGTCACAGAATCCGATATCGCCCCGGCTGAGAATAATTCAGGAAATCGAAGAATTCTCTTCTTGGCAACTGGTTCAA
>DAIUCF010000094.1:0-4213 GCA_036846305.1 Candidatus Poseidoniaceae archaeon
TGTTCGAAAACAAGACTTCTGAAATGAGAATCGGTATTGGTTTCAAATCAAGAACTTGTGCAATCTTAATCGTAACTGGAGTGAGAAGGAGCATTGTTGTGACGTTGTCTAAAAATGCTGAAAGTACTGCTGTAACGCTACACAAGATGACTACAAGAGTCCATATCTCGCCACCACTCTTCTTGTAGGCTTGTACAGCAAACCACTCAAATACACCAGTATGGGAGATAATACCAACCATAACCATCATACCCAACAACAAGCCGATTGTTTCCCAGTCGATCATCGTCGTAACTGCTTTGAGACTGAGTGCTTCTTCTACTGAGTAGTGATTGAGAGCAATGACTGCAAGAAGACCGCCAAGTGTTGCGGCCAATGTTCGATGAACGACCTCTGTAATGATGAGCGCATAAACAAAGAGAAGAATTCCAAGGCCGACGTAAACTGCTTGATCACTCAATCCGTCTCGAATAGTAATTGTGAGATCAATTCCATCACCTCCTCCTGCAGCTTGGCTCGATTTGATGAATTGCATTGTGCCTACAAACAAAAGTGAAACAAGCGCAATAAGTTGTGCTGGATGTCTCTTGGAGAACAGTATACTTCCGCCCATACCCTAGGGCAACTACAATCCCCTCTTGAGGATTGGGTTAGTGGACATTTCAATTCCGCCAAAATACAGCGACATTGCCACGCGCAAAAACAACCGAACTGCTGGTTTTTTCACCCATGATACTCCATACTGTTTTGAGATCGTCTCGGGTATAGAGCCCTCGGTTGACTTTGACTTTGACTAAACTCCGAGAGGACAATTGACCTTCCAATTCAATGACAACTGAATCCGTTAGACCTGATTTTCCAATACGCATTGTTACTGGAAGAGAGGCGTCTTTGGCCTGGCGAATAATATGATTAGGGATGCTCATGATTCCACCTTCTGAGAATGTGTTTTATACGGCACACGTCGAATCGTATTGCAAGAAAAGCACGTTTGAATCTTGATCCCATTCCGGAACCTTATCGATGCATTCTCCCCGAAGCGGAGTGCTGCATGGCATGTTCTACATACGATTTCCTTCGCCTTGGAAGGGAGTCTAAGGCGGTGTCTACGAGATACCTTGACAAGATGGAGTGCAAATCTCGAACGTTGTACAGGTGTAAATTGAGACGGTTCGTTGAGCAAACTGAGAAGTTGTGATTGAGACCAAAGGGCGTGCCCTTTCCTCTTATCACGATTCAATCTTCTGCGTTTCCCCATGACAAACACTCATCTTAGAACGGAGAGCAAATCGTCTGTAATGACATCAATATCTCGATCGCCATCTACTTGATGGAACACTCCTGCATTACGATAAAATTCCGCTAGAGGAGACGTCTGCGCATGATATGCTTCTAAGCGAGCAAGTACTGTTTCTTCAACATCATCAGCTCTTCTTTTTTCTGTGAACGAAGAACATCCGCAATCGTTTCCTTTGATGGGATTAAACGTGTCATGGAAAACGGTTCCGCAGTTACCGCAACTGTACCTGCCACAGATTCGCTCTACAATACGCTCATCTGGCACATCGATAGCTAATACGAAAGAGACTTCAACGATTTCAGATAATGCCTCTGCCTGAGGTACGGTGCGTGGGAACCCATCGAACATGACGCCGTTTTTAGCATCTGCATCCTTGAGTCGCTCACGGATTAAATCGATGATTACAGAATCTGGAACTAAAGCCCCTTTATCCATGTAGGACTTTGCTTCAACTCCAACCGACGAGCCTGCTTTGACTGCAGCACGTAACATATCCCCCGTAGAAACCTGAGGCAACCCGGTTGCATCCATCATTCTTTGTGCTTGAGTCCCTTTTCCAGCACCAGGAGGTCCGAACAAAACGATGTTGAGCATACCTTGACGCTCTCCTTCATCCTTTTCAACGTATCACTTCAAACCCATGCGTTGGAGATATTGTTCACCGTAGTGATTCCATTGCTCCATAGTCCATCCATCGGGCAAACCACCTGGTGGAAGTGGAGGCCCGGCAGCCACAGGAACTGGCAATACTGGAACTGTCTTGACAGGAGGGAGGCCAGCGGGTGGTAAGCCAGCAGGTGGCAGCCCCTTCGGTGGAAGTCCTGAGGGGGGACGTCCTGCTGGCACCGGAGCGTTGCTCACTGGTGCGGGCATGCTTAAAGATTGAGCGAGTGCTGCTGCAATTTCATCTTGAGAAACTTCTCCAGAAGCAATATCGTTCACAGAGTGACTAATGTCAAGGGCTTCATCCCGACGAGTCCCTAAATGATCGGCATCTGTATGAGCATCTGGCGCAACCAACTCGGTGCCATCGTCATCGACTTTACTGCTTTGTTTCAGTTTACGCCCACCATAAAGGAGCCCTAGAAGCGCAAGCAAAACGATCGGATAAGCGATGTAGGCAGGTAACGTTCCGAATATACCGCCCGAGGATTGTTGTGAACTCACGCTTGTATCAACCATGAATTCTATCACTATCCCATCTGATGTAGTCAATAAGACTACTAGATTCATTCTGCCATCAATTGAATCCTCATCAGTTGAAACTTTACCAACAACCTCAACCGACTCACCGACATTGAGGTTTGAAATGGAGGATGGAGATATACTCGCACTTCTATCTGAAAGTAAAACTCCATCACCATCACGAACTTCAACTGTTAACTCACCAGTAAGAGGAGTATTCCCTTCATTTGTAATCGTAAAAGATTGCTTTCCAGAATCACCACGTGGAATCGCCATTAGTGGTGAAATCGTCTCGTCAGAGACTAGAATTCCCGCAAAGCTACTCGCTGGAACAACGACCTGGACGGTCATCTCAGCGTTTGTGAATCTACCTGCGTTGCTTCCGTTGACGAAGAGTTGTAAGTCGAATTCAAATCCTTCAGAGGTTTGATTTGGTGCTTGAATTGCTAATTGAGCCGATGCATTGCTGAGCACAGACACCGAACTTGGTGGGTTAGAATATCCAATTGACCAACCGTCAGGAGCGAGGCTTGTAGACCATTCAAGATCCAAGTCAGCATTACCAGTATTTTCAACGATAAATTCAGTAAATGTAAAATCGTTATTCACAGGTACAGAGATGAGAGAGCCGACATTTGATACAAGACTGACTGCTAAGTTCTCACCCACAACAAGTGAAGTTGAATTTAATGTGAACATTTGAGGAGAGGATTCAACCCTGAGTGTATAGGTGTTTGAATTTCCTTCTCGAGCAGTTTCTGGAACTAATAGACGCATCTCAACGTCACCTGATTGGCCCGGAGGTAACGTAATTGATAATGCGGTAGAACTTATCTCTTCGTCGTATTGAATTTCGGCTCCCCATGCAGGGTTCCCTCGCTCAAGCGTAACTGCGAAATCCAGAGGTACATTTCCTTGGTTTTGTATTGTGTGATTGAAATAAACCTGCTCGCCAGTATTTGCAAATACGGGCAAAGCGAGTGCCCCTGGCCCGACTGCTCCATTTGGACCGTAAAGATCGGAACGGAAGGCTTTGAGTTCAGAAACTGCTACATCAACAACTTCAACTCGATTTAATGTAGGATCCGTAGGTGAAGTCACTACACAGGTCACTTGATCGCTGGAACCTGCAAGCGGCTCACCGTTGGCAATTGAAGGGACAAATACATTCACATCCATACTAAGATCTTGAAGAATATTGAGGGGTTCAAATTCAAGTGTTGAAGAATTTGAGTTGCCAAGCATGATCTGCCATTGTGAGGAAGAAGTGCATGACATTGTATATTGAGCCGCAGAGTTACCAGTATTCCTCACGCCGATTGAAAACCCTGTTCGTTCTCCCGGTTTCGCAGAAACTCCAGAAGTTCCTGAAGGAACGACATCTACTGAGTCAACTTGACCTATTTCGATGTACAACCGTTGAGTGTGAGACACAGTTGGTTGATTTTGATATCGAGCAGTCACATCGACAATGAATGAACCGGCGCGGGCATATCGGTTTGTTGCACCGTCGAGACTGGCAGATGTATCGTCGAGATTCAGCATCAGGTAAATCGTATCATTCTCTTCACCTTGACCATAAATGGTAAACACACCGGTTTGATTCACTGATTTCGACCACGAATCTTCTGGACTGAGAAGAAGAGTTGGATACGTCGGGTCGGGTTGTTGGACACTTGATACAGTTAGACTCACCGGGCGCTCTCCAGTTCCTTCGTGTGAAATGAC
>DAIUCF010000095.1:0-4088 GCA_036846305.1 Candidatus Poseidoniaceae archaeon
AGTTCATCAAACTTCGTCATCCTCAGTATACCTGTTTCGGACTCGAAGCCATCCTTCACTGAAGAACATCAAAGCGTAAAGAGAAGCAAACCATAGATGCGCATGGGGTGCGATTTCTAACCAGTTTTCTGCCTCCTCAAGAGGATTGGCGAAGACGATAAGAAGAGAAAACCAAACGACTGTGCATCCATGAAGTATCCATCGAAACACCCCCAAAATTTGCTTTGAGTTTGCTCTCATTTCAGACATTTGTGAATCGGTTAAAATTGCAGTGATTCCGACAACTTTGTCAAGAGCACTACCGCCATTCCAGCGGATTTTCCCAAGGCGGAATCTGTTGATAATGTCAATGAGTGTGAACAACGTTACCCAAACTACAACCACTTCAAGCAGTGGATCAAGACCCATTAAGTTCAAACTACCCCAGGTTGACCAACTGAAGATTGTCCATATCCAAGCGACGAGGAACAGTTGGGCGAAGCGGGCGAATTTGGATAGTTTCCGTAAGAGGACAAGGTCATGAGATAACACCAATTCAAGCGTAATAAATAGAGCGACCGTGAGGGTAATTATTCCACTAAAGGCAAGTCCGGTCCATCCAATGTCGCCTGTTCTCCATGCTTCGAGAAGGGCTACAAATGCCCAACAAAGGGCAATAACGGATGCCCCATTTACTGCTGCTTGCATCGTGTAGAGCGGGTCTTTTCCGTCCTTTAGAACCGATAATCCGCCCATTAATCGGACCTCGAATCCAGATTCATCAACCATTCCTTTACCGGCGGCCGTCATGCCTCCAATGGCCTTTATTCTGGCTGTTTCAACGAGGCTTTCTGCTTCGGAATCTTCTTGTTTTGAAGCCCAATTTGACCCTCTGCTTGCTGCATGAGCTGCTCCTGAACCTCTTCCCTTCCTTCCAGCAGAACGAGCCTTTGCCCATGCTCGAACCTCTGGGGAGATGAGATCCTCTACTTGGTCTTCGTTCAAAGGAGAACCGTGATCGGTATAGAGCCAACGGCATTGAATCGGGACTGGTGCAGGATCTACATCTGGCGCAACCATCTGGAATTGCCCAGGCCCAAGTGTTGGTAATTGAGCTACGAGGTCTTGATCACCACCGCTTTCTTTGAGAAGATGTCGAACTTTCTCAACATCTTGTGGTTGTGTAAACCTTCCAATGAACGTGGTATTCGCTTGGGCGAGGATCTTGTAATCAACGTCGGATACATTCTGCGTTGCAAGGACACAAGCAACTCCATATTTTCTCGCTTGTTTGAAAATGAGTTTGATGAGATCTTTCGCAGGGGGATTACGTGGATGTGGCGGAAGATAAGGTGCCACTTCATCCATAAAGAACAAAAGTTTCAATTCTCCCTCGGCGGGCTGTTGCGTTAACATCCAATCGTACAATTCTCTGGAAAGTTCTTGGACAAAATACTGCTTTTGTGCTTCATCTTGAATCGTGTTGAGATAGATAATATTGAGTGGGATTTTGCCAGGGATGGTTGGTTCTGCAAACGAATCAATGTCGATAGCAACTCCATTTGAGAACAAAAGTTGGTTGACTCCAGAAGAAAAGGCAGCAAGTCGTCGAGCCAAGTCGTTACGGGTTGTTTTGGGAAGGCGCTCTTCAAAATTCGCTAGACGGTGGTCAAACATGACCTCGTCCCACGGAGGAACTTCTGGTTTCTCGCCGTCTTCATCTTCAATGAAACAGAGAGGATAGAGGTGCTTGGTGAACTCATGATGTGGTTCTCGGACAACCCGGGCTAATGATTGGAAATCCCCAACATCGAGACCGCATCGCGTTCCTTCCACGAGAATTTCATAGAGGAATGGTTTGACCACTTTACCCTGAGCCTTTTCGACATCATAGCCAGCTAGACTTGTGAATCCGGCAGCGACCATGTCCCAAGCTGTAATCGCTTCTTCGGCGTCAAGATCTGCAGGGGGTGCGCGAAACGGATCAATACAGAGTGGCAGGCCTTTGCTACGCAAAGGAGTCCAAATTCGAACTTCACAGTCTTCCATGAGCTTACGCTTACGTTCTATGTCTCCATCCCTCTCATGCAACTCATCCTCGTCAATTCCTAGGGCAAGACGAGCAAGGTCGCCCTGTGGGTCAATGATAAGGGCTGGAATTCCTGCTAGGGCTGCTTCCTCAATCAGAGCTTTCGCCATAACCGTCTTTCCTGAGCCTGTTGACCCAAGCATAGCTGCATGACGAGCAAGAACTTGTGAGGGGATGTCGATTGGTTCGCTGTTGTCTCTTCGATGCCCGAGAAACATACCTTTTGGCTTGAATTTCTTATTGGGTTTCATAGGTTTTTCTGGGTCGAGAATATCCCCGACTAACGAAGCAAGGTCAGAATCAGAGACAACCTCATCCTCGGACACCATAACCGGGCAGAGACGGTCGAGGTCTTGAATTCAACGACGCGCAGGTGGGTGAAGGCGTATGCTCTTGAAGGCCACAAGCGTCGCCGAGTCATGAGTGAACGCATTCCCTTAGCTAGGCCTTCTTGGACTGAAGGCATGCGGGTTGCGGCAATGGAGACTCTTGATTCAGGACAATGGGTCAAGGGAAATCAGGCACGAGCTTTTGCAGAAGAGTTTGCTCATTACTGTCATGTGCCCTATGCTGCCCCATGTAACAGCGGTTCAGGTGCGCTAATTGCGGCATTAAGATTGCTTGATGTCGGCATTGGTGACGAGGTTATTGTGCCTTCATTGACCTTCATTGCAACTGCGACATCCGTTTCTATGGTCGGGGCAACGCCCATCTTTGCAGATATTGATGCTGAGTATTGGTGCATAGATGTCGAAGATGTCCAAAAACGCATCACCTCCAAGACAAAGGCGGTGATTGGGGTTCATCTCTTTGGCCAAACTTACGACCCAAGATTGATTGAACTCTGTAAAGAAAATGGTATCGGTTTGATTGAAGATGCTGCACAAGCACATGGTACTTCAGCCATTATCAATGGCGAAAAGCGTATGGCGGGATCACTTGGCGACATTGCTTGCTTCTCGTTTTTCCCATCAAAGAATATGGCCGTTGGTGGTGAAGGTGGAATGATTACAACGAATGAGGAAAGAATTGGAACTCGAATGCGATCGATCATTAATCATGGCCGGGATGGAACCTTGCAATCTCAAGAAGTTGGAACCAATATGCGTATGTCAGAGGTTTTCGCAGCAATTGGGAGGAAACAGCTTGAACATCTCGATGGATGGTTGGAAATTCGTAGAACTGCTGCTGAACAATATGCTTCTGCGATTGAGCAAAACCAATTGCTCTCGCCACCATCTACCTTCCCTAATTCAGAACATGGGTGGCATCAGTACTGTGTCAAGGTGGATAATGCAACACATTTCATTGCCTATATGTCTGAGAAAAACATCGATGCTCGAGTGTTTTATTCCACACCCTGCCATCAACACCCAGTTTATGCTACGCACCCTCAGTATAATGAAACTCTCAGCATCACAGAGTCCATCTGCAAAAACTTAGTTGCGGTTCCCATTCACCACGGATTGACTGATGAAGAGCGTTCAAGGGTTGCGTCTGCACTTGAGAATTATTGCTGACCAATCATCTCGGCAAGGGCAGCATTTGACCAGCCCTTGAGGTGTGTTAATTCAAGACCCACCCAGTCTGGAATGAGTACATTTTGATCTTCCTTTTCTAATTCTACTTCTGCAATAATGAGGCCAGAAAGACGTCCTTCAAACTCGTCAACTTCCCAGAGCAATCCATCATCTCCATCGCAATGATATCGTGTTTTGATAACCGTAGGTAGGTCGCTGAGGTCTAGTTTTCCAAACGATTCCGATGGGAGTTCCCATTCATATTCAATCGCAGTAGCTCCAATTCGCTTACCTTTTGCAGTGAGAACTGCTTTGAATCCTGTCTCATTAACCAAAGAACGAATCCGCCAAGTGGTGATCTCAGTGAAATCACGTTGATCTTCTACCAATGTCAAGCCACGCCATGCTACTACTCCATTATTATGAGTCACTTCTGACAAATAATATTGTTTGATTTCGAAGTGTTTGCCGTCTCTCCAGGGCTTTTCTTTTCGACCATC
>DAIUCF010000096.1:0-4017 GCA_036846305.1 Candidatus Poseidoniaceae archaeon
CCATTGATATCATCAAGATCGATGACTCCTGCCCAGTGAGCAATACTTGAAAGTGTTACAATTCTCGGTTTTTCAGCCGCCGATAGTAAGGGCATCAAGTGTGAAGTTAGAGCGAAATGGCCGAAGTGGTTGGTACCAATCTGCAATTCAAAGCCATCTTTCGTTGTGGATTTCGGTGGAATCATCACACCTGCATTGTTGATGAGGATATCCACTCGTTCATGTGAATTCTTTATTCTCGTTGCGAACATTTCTACATCAGAAAGGTCTGCTAAATCTAATATTTCAACCTCAACTTTGGCATTCGGCGAAGATTTGAGTATCTGTCTTTTTGCCGCTTCAGCCTTCTCAAGATTTCTGCATGCAAGTATAACATGAGCCCCTTTATCCGCTAATACGAGAGCCATTTGGAAGCCAATACCCGTATTTGAACCAGTCACGATGGCGATTTTTCCACTTTGGTCGGCAACATCCTGTGCCTTCCATTTGATACCAATCTTCTTCATGACGCTTCGTAAAGACCGTTGTTGTTAAACTCGTGGCTTAGAGCCTACCATTGAGTCGGACTTTGTGTGAATAGACAACTCATGAAGAATACAAGATGGTGACCAAGTGAGAGATGTCGACCATATCTTGCCCGTCATCATAGGTCACCTCTAACTCGTGAACCAAAAACGTGTTGAAGTGCAAAGTGTACCAATTATCTGATTCTCCGTCATCAATTTGCGCAGTCTTCTGCTGACAGACATCATCGAGTTCATCAACGATATTCCATGTCACCTGAACTGATTGGGAACTGCTGTCCAAATTTTCAAGGAAGCTTGGGTTTTCAACGGTGGATTGAATCTCGACCATCGTTGGGTTCGGCCCTCCGTTCACGGGATTGGGGTCAAAAATCAATGGTAAAGGGTCTCGGGTATTTGACTCAGTCCAATCAATCATCAAGTCAATTCGCAATGTAAGGTTCGTTCGTTGTTCGCCGCCGTTTGAATCAATGGCGTAGGCGATGATGTTGTAGATTCCGTGATTTTCAAAGTTGAGTTGTATTTGTGATTCGGCAGTCGCATCTACAGTTGTTGAAGGCCTTCCGTCCATAGGGTCTATTCCGAAAGTGACAAGTTGGAGATCTGCGGTGGTTTGTGAAAAATCATAAACAATCGATATATTGGTTATGGAAACCAATTCCCCATTGGAATACGTCTCAACAAGAGTGGTGTTTTCGATATCAGCAACCACGGTAAGAGAAATCGAGGCTTCAGACTGGTCTTCGGACAAACAGCCGGTTAAGCTCGAAAAAACGAGTAAAAGCAAAACCCACAAGCACTTGCTTTGTCCCATGCAGTACCCTGTGCTTATTGCCTATAAAACGGCAACGAATCGTTTACATCGACTCATTCCTAACAAAGAACATTTGAAACAAAATCAAACGTGATTTCGTACTGAAAATCTCGAATCAAAGATTATCCATCGGCTTAATGATCCCAAGAATGACGGTTTTGAAAATCGCAACAACGGCGAAAATCGTTGCTGCAACCAGTGCAATCATCGCTCCGCTACCTGAATCGTATTCTGCTGAAAAATACAGGCCGAGGAAAACTGCAGACAGTCCGAAAATTTGTGTCCAAATAAGACATGAACGGAAACTTCGCCCCACTAACTGCCCTGTTGCCGCTGGAGTGACCAGTAGTGCGGTAACAAGTAATGCACCAATCACTTGAACCATGCTCACTACAACAGCAGCGGTGAGAATACTAAAAACAAGCCCAATAGCACGGACTGGAAGACCTTGAACACGAGCCGCAAGCGGGTCTATGGTCGTCGAGAGCAATCCTGAATAGAGCGCCATAAGAGAAATGAGCGCTAATACACTTATGGTACCGATTAAATCAAGACTTTGCTCATCAATGAGGAGCAAACTACCGAAGAGGTATCCCTCGATATCGCTGGTGATTCCTCCACCAAATACCCGTAATACAACGAGCCCCAATGCGAGCATACCGGTCAAAAAGATTGCAATGGAAGCATCTCCGGTGAGTAACTCTCGTGTTTGCATTTCATGGATAATAATTGCAGAAATTACACTAAAAACCAGTGCATACCAAAGTGGTGAGGACGCACCTAACACCACTCCAACTGCCACTCCGCCGAAAGAGACGTGAGCCAAACCATCACCAATGAGGGCGAGGTTGCGAATCAACAAAAATGAACCGAGAACGCCTGCGACCGTCGTCACCATAATCGCTGCAATAAGAGCCCGTTGGAACATCTCCATGGTGAAGAAATATGGGAAAACCTCTCCAGGAACCATAGGTGCAATAAACTCGAGAATTGGAGCAACAATGTCCAAAATCGTCATTCCTATTCCCATAAATCTTCCTCCGTAAAATCGCTTTCATCGTCGCCGGCTTCAAAAACGATTGTCTCCTGAACAGGTGGTTTGTGACCATGAACTGGTTCAATCCCACGTAATCCAGCAAGACTGGTGAGGTCTGGGAACTCATCAGTAAGCCCATCAAAACGTATCGACTCCTCAAGGTAAATCATTCGATGGGCAGTCTGTCGTATTGCTGCAAGGTCATGCGAGACCATCAAAATTGTCTTATTTTCCTCATGGCAAAGTTTGTCGAGAAGCATCAATAAAGAGTTTCGCGATTCACGGTCAATACCAACAAGAGGTTCATCAAGCAAAATAAATTCGGCCTCAGATGCTAATGCGCGACCAATGACTGCGCGCTGGCGTTGTCCACCAGAGAGTCGCGAGATGTCGTGATCTGCAAGATCTTCCAAACCAACCATTTTCATTGCGCTATCGACTTTCTCTCGATGAGCACCTCTTCTTAGCCAAAACATATTACGCGAGTTCAATGTTCCGAGTTGTACGAGTTCTCGGACTGTAATTCGAACGCTCTTTGGCATGACAGCAGCAGCTTGCGACACCCAACCAATTTTCCCAAGAATACTTCTTGACATTGGTTTTTGACCGTAAACTTCGATCGTGCCGTGCTGGGCTTTCAAGACTCCAAGAATCGTCAACAGTAGCGTGGATTTACCACTGCCGTTTGGCCCCACGAGACCAATAAACTCTCCTTTTGAAATTTGTAAGTCGACTTCGCTGAGTACAACCTTTCCAGAGCGACTTACCGTCAAATCCTTGATGTCGAGGATTGACGTCGCTTGTTTCATCACTTGTCTGTCCGCTGGAGGTTGCATATTAAGCACTACCATGTCGGGTGAGTTACCACAGCAATTCAAACGCAGCCTTGATTCTTGACTTCACAAGCCATCGTCATGCGCAGAGCGACGTGCCCAGAAAGAATCAACAAGAAGGTATCCGAAAAAGGCGACAAAAATCGTCGCTGTAAAGATTATCGGGAGTGAATCTACATAGTGCATAATCTCACCTTTCCTCCGTTTCTGAATCCTTAATTTCTAATTTCCTCATCATCAGCAGCCAATGCCAGCGACGAGGTTGTCGAGGTTCTTCGTCATCATGGTCATGTAATTGTCCTCAACGTCACTTGGTGCCATCTCCATCGTGTAGAGGATTTGAATTGTGACTCCGGTTTGGTCAACAAGGCTTTGAACAGAGGATTGATCTGTGTATTCCTCAACAAACAGGACAGTTATTCCTTCTTCGTTGATGAAGTTGACAACCTTTGCTACATCTTCAGGAGATGGCTCTCCTTCAGGGTCAAGGCCGTGAACAGTGACAAATTGAATACCATACTCGACTGCAATGTAAGAGTAAGCGTTGTGATTCGCTGCAACAGTCTTTTCTTTACCTGCAACCGAACATGTTCCTTCTTCTCCAAAGGCCGTGTCGTATGCGATTGCCAGTGAGGTCAATTCAACTGAGTAAGCATCTGCATTGACTTTGAAAACTTCTTCTCCGGCAGGGAAAGCAGCGGTGAGTCCGTCCAAAACCACGTTAACTTGTGCCTTGAAGGCCAAAGGACTGAGCCAGCTGTGTGGGTCGTAGTCGAGAGAATCTTCGTCGTCATGGCCCTCATGGTCATC
>DAIUCF010000097.1:0-3979 GCA_036846305.1 Candidatus Poseidoniaceae archaeon
TGGTTTGCAACCAAGATGTCGTGGGTTCAAATCCCACAACGTCCATTTCCCTGCTAAAAAATGTAGGTTCTGCGTATGTTTTTGATTCTCAAAATCCCACCTCCACCAGACAGAATCTAGATGAGGGCGTTTATGTTAGCCTCATACAATGGACATCGAAACAGCGGCGAATATCGGTGAGGCAGTAAGTGGGATTGCGATTCTCTTCACGCTGCTTTTCAGTCTACGTCAAATGAAATACTGGAATGAAAACCGTCGGTATGAAATCGGGCGCGATTTGGCGAATCATATGAACAATCCTTTGATTCATAGAGGGTTTTCAGTAAGTACCACCAAACTCCATGACAAACTCACCATCCAGGAGATGGCTGCGTTGACACGGGAAGAAAAAGATGCGATGAACGCCATGATGATCGGAATGAATAACATAGGCTTACTTGCAAAAAATGGCCACTTGTCGCTTGATTTGGTTGAAGCATTCTGTGGCACCTATGTGCGAGTTTTTGGAACCCGTTGGAGAAGGGCGGTTGAGGTTTTTACCGCCGCCAGCATGTCTGAGAATGACGAACCAATTGAAGCTGTATGGGGTGGATTGTACTGGTTAATGGATACCTTCAAACCAACCAAAATGAACATCGATGCATAAGATCGCAAAACCGACTGGACTTCAGTTGTCTGCCAAAATAGCCCACTTTTCCGTCGAGTCAACGAATATCAAAAAAAAATAACAAATCGTGATTTTTTGCTGGGATAACTATTAGGACGAATCATGTCAACCGTTAGGTATGTCAGTCAACATGCACGATAGCCGTGCGGCCCGATTTACAACTGTATGCGCATTGTATTTTGCTCAAGGAGTGCCTTGGTTCTTCATAGCAACAGCCTTGGTTACTTTCCTCGTCGATAATAATTCGATGACGGATGAGCAAAAATTGGCACTTGTCTCAATGGGTATGGTTCCTTGGATTATCGGAAAACTTCTCCTTGGCCCCGTGATTGATCGATATCAATTCAAATCAATGGGTCGTCGACGTCCTTGGGTCTTAATCTCTCAACTTGGAATGATGCTCACAATGGCTGCCTTCCTTCTTGTCGAAGATCCCGCAGAGGATTTGAAAACCCTCGGCCTCTTTTTCTTGATTCACAACATCTTTGCAGCATTACAAGACGTGAGTTCAGATGCCTTGGCCGTCGATACCCTTCGAGAAGAGGAATTGCCCATCGCAAACGGCCTTATGTTTGTTGCAAAGGGCCTCGGCGCAATGTTTGCAGTTTTGGGATTAAGTCGTGTCTTGAATGATTCAGGATTCCAGACCGCCCTGCTCGTGCAAATTCCACTTCTCTTCGCAGTGATGCTCATACCGCTGTTCATCTTAGAACGCCCAGGAGACAAGCATTTCCCATGGAGCGAAACAAAATCCGATTCAACTCAAGTTGATTCATCCGAAGCGATGACCTTTAGTGAAATATTGGGTGGTTTCCGTACGGCAATCAGTGACAAGCCAGCTCGCTTGGCTCTTCTCCTGTGCACCGTTATGTGGATCGGTGGAGGAATGGGCACAGGTATGGGTATCATTGACTTCCAGTGGGAATTCCTTTTCGTTGAAGAACTCAACTGGGATGCTCAAGATTATTTGGATACGAAGGGCGCACCTGTGTTCTTGATGACCATGCTAGGATTCCTCGTTGGTGGTGCGCTCGGCTCGAAATTTGGTTCACGTCGTACATTGACCTACGCCGTCGGCACCGGAACAGTGCTAACGATTCTCTGGTCCTTATCACGTTCCATGTGGACTGATTCTTCATTCATGACGCCTGCATGGCTGGTTTGGACACTTGTATGGGCTATTGTTGGAGCAAACCTGTTGGCGTTCTTGATGTCCATTACCACCAAAGACATCGGTGGGACTCAATTTTCAATTTACATGACACTCATCAATGTTGGTGCATTCACTGGTAATGCCCTCTCCCCGCAACTTCTCGATCTTGTAGGAGGTAGTTTCCCCAATCTATTCCTAGCAGGGGCAGCGTTCCAAGCACTTGTATTGCTGGTCCTGTTCCAGTTCGATGACAACGAATTATCGGCTGCAGATGAACATCTCACCCCGGCATCCCCTGAAAGTTCACGAGCGTGATCATTCGAAAAAATCATTGAACGGTGAGTCCATGAATCTTGAAACTGCAGCAAACTTAGGTGAGGCACTCAGCGGTCTTGCCATCATGGCCACGCTGCTGTTCGGTCTTCGTCAAGTAATGGAAGTTAATCGCAATCGCCGATTTGAAATCTCCCAAACGATTGCCACATCATTGGAAAACCCCCTCGTTCAACGAGGTTTTGCCACCTTTGGGAGTGTCATCACAAAAGATTCGACCCTCGAAGAATTGATGGGCCTTACGAGGGAGCAAAAAGATGCGACGAATGCGGTCATCGTTCTCATGTCGAACCATGCCTTGATGACGTTTCACAGAAATCTTTCATTTGACATCGTCTATTCATTCTACAAGGGATACCTTTCACTCATCGGGCCTAGCATGCGACGTATGATGGAGATGATTGAATTTGGTTATTCCATGCATGAAGGGAGCAGTGTGACCAAAGAAGAGGGCATGGGTACGTTTCATTGGGTGTTTTGGTTACTTGATAAACTCGAAGCACACGAGGATTCATCGCAACTCAAACCCCACATCAACCAAACCGATTGGCTGCCATGATCGCATCAGACTCCTCATCGTTACGAATGTACTCAAATCAGTTTCACGAAGTTAGCCCGGGTGAATGTGCAGAACAGATGCAAAAGGAACAGCGATAAGAACATCAACATCGATTCAAAAATTCAAACAAATCCTGCTGAATCTGTAGGTGGGGGACTGAGAGGCATCACTGGAACCAGATGGAAAAAATCTGAATACCAGTGCGATTTTTTCCGCTTTCCGACATCGTGTGACCTCAGAACATACAAGGCAATATATTACAAGACCACTTGACCGAAACTATACGACATTATACAGTCGTTAACCGGGGGAGTCATCATGGTCAAATCCAACATTGAATCTTTGGTCGAAACCATCACAGAGGAGGTTAAGTCGAAATTCACGAGAACCATTGGATTGGTTGGGGTGATTATCATCTCACTCTCCGCCATGCTTCCTGGAATCTTTGTCACTCCAACTTTTGCAGCAGAAATCATGGGACCTGGAATCTGGCTTGCCTATCTGGTTGCAGCATCAGTGGTCCTTCCCGGGGCTCTATCCAAATCAGAATTATCATCGGGAATGCCGTCGAGTGGAGGCTCGTATGTATACTTAGAGCGCACATATGGTCCTCTTATCGGTACAATCAGCGGACTGGGTTTATGGGCCTCTTTCCTTCTCAAATCCGCCTTTTCATTGATTGGCTTTTCCGCTTACTTCATCGTTGTCACGACGTACTTCGACATTGAAATGGAATTGATGACACTCTCAATGAGCGCATTGGTTTTGATTGTTGTAGTCAACCTTCTAGGTGTTTCGAAAGTCAAGGCTGTTCAAGCACCGATTGTGTTCATGACCGTAGCCCTTCTTACTGTGATATGCATTGCTTCTTTCTTCAGTGATGGTTTCGATGCCAGCATCCCCATCGATGGAGCCCTGAAGACGAATGGGTGGAAACTTGCTGAGGCAGCAGCCTTTGTCTTCGTCGCCTATGCCGGCGTCACCAAAGTGGCTGCGATCGGTGGTGAAGTGAAAAACCCAGAGAAAAATTTGCCAGCCGGAATCTTGCTTTCGTTGCTCATTGCAACGGTGATATACTCAGCCATTGCCTTTTTGATGATGGCAGCCATTACTCCTGGTGAACAGTGGTGGATCGGCGGAGATGGCAAGGTTGTAGAGAACCCAATTTGGGTCTTCGCTGAAACCGTTGCAGGTACGAAGTTTGGCGTCGTGGCCGCCGCACTTTCAGTTCTGACGATGATTTCGATGGCACTTGCAGGTATTCTCG
>DAIUCF010000098.1:0-3956 GCA_036846305.1 Candidatus Poseidoniaceae archaeon
TGACTTATACTGGATGGAATGTGGATGATGTATCGGTTATGCCATCGGGAACAGGAGTCTCATCTGGGGAGGGTAACTGGACATCTGCGCCTTTTAGTCCCTCTTCACTGGGACAAGGCGAAATGAAAACGTACGGTTTCCTCCATATGGATGCGTTGGTACCGACCGGTGAAGTCTTTGAATGGCGATTACTGGATGCGTCAACCAACCTACCAATACCTGGTTTTGAACATTCTGTGGCGAAGTCGGTTGACTTGGGAATGGTAGATTGGGAGGCATATCCGAGTGTCCGCCTCAGTATTCATATGAAAAGCCAAAATGGAGGTGTTCCTGTAATTCATGGTATTCACCTTGAAGGAAACATGGTTGAAGATTTCTCCGATGATCCAACTGGATTTGGATGGTCATTGCAAGGTACGAGTTGGGCAAATGGCAAAGTCTCCGGTTCCGGCACTTTGGAATCTCCCACAATCAATGTCCGATCTGGGTTTGGAGGATTTGATTCGAATTCTATTCTTTCTGCGAATGGGAAGATGCAATATTCACTCGATGGGGGAACGAATTGGATTGATTTGGTCGATGGCAAACAATGGCTTTCTAAGCCTTCATTTTCAGTACAATTCCGAGTTCTTTCGACTGGAGGTTCGTGGAATTTAGATACTTTTGATGTTGAACTCATCCGCACAAGCGTCGCAGATGGGTTGCGAATCGATGTAGGTATGGATGGAGTGAGTGACTGGTCGCTTGAAGAGAAATCACTGGGTAGACTTGGTATTCAAGACCGCTTAATGGATGGCTCAATGTGGCAGACCTTCCCGTCAACTCCTTCATCATCTGCAATATTCACGATGCTTCTGCCATCTGCAGGGGTAGATGCGTTTGAATTTGGGGTCGCTTCTCCCGGTCAAAGCATGACCTCACCTTTCCTCTCAATGGCAGTCGACGGGCAAGACTTCATGTCCTATCCTCTGTCGACCCTTGACGACCTTCAGGTCGTTAGACTTTCATCAACAGATTTGAATTCTTTGAATAGTGCGCTTTCTCAAGCAACTCCAACCCATGGTCCTGAAGGCTTACCTATGGTTGAAGTCACGGCCCGTATCGGTTCTTCAGTATCCTCATCCAATGTATTGTTCGGTGGTATTTTTGCACCTTATGACGCCTCACTTTCTCTGCAGTTTGATTCGGATGACCCCGTTGTTATTGCTATCAACAGTGCGCTGCTGTCCTCAACACCCGTTTTAGGGACGAAGGAGATTGACCTCCCAGTCAGAATGAAATCTTCGGGGGCAATCCAGCTAACCGTAGTTGGCCAGACGACTGAAAGTTCGTTGACTCCAATCTCAATCTCCGTATCCAACGTTACAGACACATTTACCCCTTCGACGGATTGGGTGGAAGTCTCCAGTGTCTTTGACCTAGCGAATCTCGATGTGACAGATGCTGAATCCTATGTCAAATCGAATGGTTGGTCAGTTGCCTTGCATCTTCAAGGCCAGTCTGCGCAATCAGAGACCCGATGCCAAATGATTTCTCTTCCTGTATTGGGGTCTTCAGTTAGTGGTTGTGTCAATCAAGGTACATCTATGGTTTGGACAATGGACGGGGCAGATGGAGAAATTAAGATGCTGGGAAGTGGCTCACTGTTGCAAGTTGATCATCGGTTCAAGTTCACACAACAATGGGACGATGAAGAATCCCTCTCGGTTTCTGTAAGTCTTCTTTCACCTTCTGGGCCAATGTTGCCTGTTAGCACAAATTTCGGGCTTGGAACATCCAAAGGTGTTGAGAATGATGTTGAATTGATTGACTGGAGTATTGTCAACGAAAATGGGGTGCATTCTCTTCTCGATATGCCGTACCTTCATCCTGGTGAGGATGTGATTGTTGAAGTCAATCTTGGTTTCGAGAATGTACACATGTCACCATCTCCTCGCACAGGTTCGACCTTAGTTCGATTTTTAGTCGACGGTTCGGAGGTACAATCATCATCGATAATTATTGATGGAACTGTCCAATTCCCCTGGACCATTCCAACAGGTAAACAAAGTATAGACCTTGAGATTGATGTTTCTGCCCTAGTTGGTCAAGCTATCGTGTATGCAGTACCAAACAGCGTCACATTCGAGTTTGATACTGTTGATCCTGAATTGATTTCAGTGAGTGTTTCTGAATTTGACCATGTCGATGCAAGTCCTTCGACAGAAATTGACTTCGTGATAGCAGACCGTCCGGTTCTTCCCTCTCACGCCGAGGCGCATGTATGGCGTTCATGGGTTGACGATTCAAATCAAGACGGAGAGATGCAACTTGATGAGGTTCTTTCCCACCCATTGGAGTTGCCGGTAAATCTCACCTATTTGCAAGGTATCTATTCTCTTGATTTGGATACCTCCAGCGCTTTCACAGGCTCATATTTCAGTGGCTGGCTGGATGTTGCAGACCCTGCGGGAAACCAAATGCTGGGTTCTGGAACTTTGGAAGAACCGTTGTTTAATGTTCAAGTCAACAATGACGGAACACCTCAACTCGGGTCATCAGTTGCTTCATGGTCGCATGGAGATTCGTCTTGGCTACATCCAGGCGAATCGAATGTTCTTTATCTGCCCCTGTGGGACCCTAACGGAATCACTGATATTTCATTTGTCGAATTGGATTTGGCGGGAAATCAAAATAATCCTGTCGTTCTTCAGTGGAATTCAAGTACTCAAAAGTGTACGAGTTTTGAAATCTATCTCGACATAGAATCGTGTCAATTGATTCCTTCACAACCGGGTAATCTCTTCTCATCAGAAGGCATCTTGCAGGTCAACTTTTCAATTTCCTGGGGCTTTGATCCAGATGTTAGCCTTACTCGTATTCCAACGGTTCATGTTCAAGACCACAGGGGTCAATCCAATACACTCACTGTTCCCGACCTTAGCTGGCAATTCTCGGGCGAAGTTGATGTCGACCCCCAGACACTTAAATTTGTGATTGATGGCGAAGTTGTCGATACATTAGGCACGTGGGTTAAGCCGCGTGAAGATATTTTGGTACATGGTAATTTGACATGGTTCCGGTCATCCCGAGAAGTGATGCAACCAACGGAACTCAAGATTAAAGTCGGCACATCAGAGGAGGTTGTCGAAAGTGTCAACGGGAGTTTCACTCAAGTCATCACTTCTCCTCTAACCCCCGGTTCATACGGAATGTTCACCTCGCTGTACAACCCCTCAAACGGAGCGATAGACCGGACGCCTATATCTGCACCTGCATGGTTCATAGTCGACGATAAAATGCCGGAACTCGTTGGTGTTCCTTCCCCGCAAAACGAGATTCTACTCCTTGAGTCTACATGGCAGAACCTACAGTTTGAGGTCTTAATTTCAGAAAAAGACAGGCTCCATGAAGATTCTTTAGTCATCCACTGGTCAGTGCATCCCGAAGGAATCGGGCAGTCCAGTCTTTCAGTCCTGAATGGAAGTGAATCTCTCTCAGTTGTCGGAGGTCGAGCATTTGGGGAGGAAATCCTCTGTGCTGCAAACTTAAATCTAGACGAATTATTGACTTCGGATATGAAAGATGACGCACTGGAAATTCGCATATGGGTTACTGGACGAGACATGGCAGGACATGAAATTGATCCGCGTTATAACGATATTGATTCTCCTCTGGCAGTATGGCTTCTAGAACAACGTATCGCAGAATACTCTTTTGGAACTCCTGAAATGAAACCGAATAAAGACCTTGCTGCGGGAGAACCGATTAGTCTTGGAGTCACCATTACCAACCTCGGCCTGGCAGACGGTGATGCTCAAATATTTGTTGAACTTGTAGAAAGCAATGGAGCTCGAACTCGTATTGATGCTCGAGGAATTCAAATAGAAGCTGGAGACACTTATGTTTACTCTAAAGAATGGATTCCAGACAGAGCAGGAACGATGTGGATCGAATACCAAATCATCAATGGCCCA
>DAIUCF010000099.1:0-3951 GCA_036846305.1 Candidatus Poseidoniaceae archaeon
CTCAAAGGGAGTCTTTAGCAACAGCATCGCGTTTTGCGCAGCTGTTTTACTGGATGCTTGAAACTAGGCACCCTTTACTTTTGTTTGGCATCCCGGGGACGGTTCTTTTCATTCTTGGATACAGGCTCTCAGGTAATGTCGTTGGTGCGCTGGAAGAACTTAATTCAACCTCTATCGGCGTGACATTAGCAACCATTGCTATGACACTGGTTGGATTGTTCGGAATTATGGTGGCTCTTATTCTCTACATAATGGGTAAGCAAGTTGAACAGATTCAATCCCAATACAACTGGCCAAGCCGTGACTAACTTTTCATCAATGGATTCTTGTAGGAGCCGGAGGATTGAGTATACGTGACAGAAAAATCAGAAAAGAGACTGGTCTGCCTCGACATGGATAGAGTCCTTGTTGATCATTTATCTACATGGCAATTTGTGTATGACAATTTAGGTATCTCAAACGATGAATCTTTTGAATTGTACAATCAAGGTCTTTTGGACGAATGGGATTGGATTAAACTCGATATTGCGTTGATAAAAGAAAGTAGAAGCCCAGACGCTCCACCGATTACAGATTCTGAGTTAAGAGGATGTATGGAGGGAATGCCAATGATGAAAAATTGGAAGCCATTTATCCAATCTTTGTTGGACAAAGGCTACTATGTAGCTATTGTGAGCGGAGGCTTACAACAAACTGCGCGAGATATAGCAGCGCAATTCCCAAGCCCGGTGAAATGGAAAAAACGCTGGGGAGGTATTGACCGTTTTACTTCACAACGGTTTGCCAATGGGAATGACACTCAGTTGCATGTTTTTACGAATGGATGGTTGCTCGGCGAACAACTTTCGAACGGTGAATTTAAACTTGGAGATTTTGGTCGATATCAAGTACAAATGGATGGTAAAGGCTCGGTTGTCCAAATGTTACAACGACGATTAGGTGTGACAAAAGAGAATACTGCATCGGTTGGCGACTCTGCTGGTGACATAGCAATGTTTCAAGAATCTGGTTTTCCGATTTGTTTCAATCCTTGGGATGACAGGCCTAAAGAACACGCTAAATTAATTGTCGAAGAGAAGGATTTACTCCCAGTTGGCGAATCCATTACTGCTTACTTTGAATCCATTTCGTCGTTATCTTGATGTAGGGATGTGGGAAATTCGCCTCATGCTCGGAGATGACTTTGTAACATCCCTATGTCCGAACTGTGGATTTCTACTCGGTGAATTCATTCCAGGTTTGCCGTGTCCGCAATGCGGTGAGCCGCTACTTTAGAATTCAGAGAATTCTACTCCATGCGAAGTCATCATCTCGATAATAAATTCAATCGCTTTGGAACTCATAGCTTCGGGAGGATGAATTCCGGGCTCAAGACCGCAGCCCTCAGTTGGGCCCTTTTCCAGAAACAGGATAGCGCATGCAGCAGTAACCAATCCAGTGGTTCGAGCCATAGATGCATCTCCATTGCGTCCAGTGTCTTGGACAACCCAGCGCTTTTGTTCACTGTTGTTTTCAGCCACTACTTCGAGCCAAGTAAATTCACTTCTTGAAGGGTCAAATTTCCATTCTTCGAGAACCTCCTCCTCATAGAAAAGCTGCGATGATTCCAACCACTTGTCAATATGCCCAGGCCAACGAATGGTGTATTCTTTCATGTTTCGAGCAGGTATAGTTGCGAGAATACTTCGCAAGCCGTCCGTTAGGAAAGCCTCCATTTCTCCATATCCTTCGACTTGAATGATGTGACGGTCACCCAGTGCTGGGACTTCAAAGATGTCATTGTTTGATTTGATACGTGCAGGCCGGGTGTATTCCTCAATGACATCCGAAGGGGAAAAAGGAGCCATATACGACCAATGTCCGTCGGTTTCTGTTGGGTTTCCACCCACTTTGATGGACAGTGATTCAAGTGGTCCAAGAAGTTCAACGGCTTTCTTGGCAAGCATGTTGGATATGCCTGGGGCAATTCCAATATCCCAAAGTAATACAGCACTGTTTTCAATCGCAAGTTGTTGATGAACACTGGGGTCTTCAGCCGTGAATGCTAGGTCTACGATTTGGTGACCGGCTTTGAGGAGCAATGGACGAACACCATCTCCAATTCGACCAGGCAACATATTGATGACGACCGAACGGGCTGGAAGTTGTTCGATATGTTCAAACACATCTCCGTGTACGGCGTTGACCAAAGGATGTTGTGAGATTTCAGCAGGTATCGTCAAGTCCAGAACGGTTAATTTGATCTCACGTTCAAGTAAACGCTCAATGACGAATTTTCCTACAAGCCCACATCCCAGTGCAACAGCGGAATACACACGAATCACCTAAGGAGTTACACGGCGAGAGTCTCGCGGAAACGGTATGACTTCTCTAATGTGGTCTGCACCGGTAAGCCAAGCGCAAACCCGGTCAACACCTAAGCCAAATCCTCCATGGGGGACTCCGCCGTAACTCCGAGTGTCAATGTAAAATTGGTAGGCTTCTGTTGGCGTCCCCTCTTCTTTTAGGCGAGCAAGAATTTCCTCTTCTGACCATGTTCGTTCACCTCCACCAATAATTTCTCCGTAGCCTTCAGGAGCGAGTAAGTCGTGACAAAGAACATAATTTTCATCTTCAGGGTCAACGCGATGATAGAACGGTTTTGCGATTTTAGGGTAGTGCGTCAAGAAGTGAGGCACATCAAAATCCTGAGTTAGAATCTTTTCTTTTGAATAATCAAGGTCTTGACCCCATTCAATATCAACATTCATACCTTGGAGTGTCTCGACTGCCTCGTCATAACGCATTCGAGGATAAGGATTATCAGCGTATCTTGCGATAAGTTCGAGATCTCTCCCTAAGCCTACAAGTTCATCGGAGCGTTCGCTGAGTAAGGTTGATGCAACATGACGGACAACACCTTCTCCATGGGCCATGATTTCGTTGTTATTTGCCCAAGCAACTTCCATTTCGGCATGCCAAAATTCGGTTAGGTGTCGACGCGTTCTCGATTTTTCAGCACGGAACGAAGGCGCTATTGTGTACAATCTTTCTAGAGCTGGCATTGCCGCTTCAGCGTATAATTGCCATGATTGCGTGAGGTAAGCCGTGCGCCCAAAATAAGGGACTTCGAAAAGTGTCGAACCTCCTTCTACGGCACCAGCAACAAAGTTTGGTGCTTGATACTCGACAAAATCAAGGTCCCTAAAGTAGGAGTGAATTGCACCAAATACACTGCTGCGAATCTGAAGCATTGTGGTCATTCGTGATGTTCGAAGATACAGGTGTCTGTTATCGAGCAAGAACTCAGTCTCACCGCCATCGGCTGCCTTCATGGCAGATTCAGTAATTGGGAACGGTTTGTCAGGGTTAACTGGGCCAATGATTTCGAACGATGTTGCTACCACTTCATGACCGCCATCTGCCCTTTCGTCAGCATTGACGATGCCTTTGATAATGACTGAGGTTTCAATGAGGACATTCTTGACATCTTGGAACAATTCTTCACCAATTGCGTCTTTTTTAACCACACATTGAACCGTTCCAGTAGAATCTCGAAGGACGACAAATCGGATGTTGTTGTTCCCACGTGCTCGCTTAACCCAACCTTTGAGTTCGACTTCTTGGTCGTCATAGTTTCCAGATTGAACATCGCCTATCCATGTGGTCTTTACCATGGTCGCACCTGTTCGGCTGTTGGGCACTGTGTAATTCAATGTCACCCCGTGAGTGTTTGCACTCGTTCCTGAAATTCGGCTCCAAACATCTTGAATTGGGCAAAGTGTCAAACGCTCAGTGAAATTCACAACACCATGACAAGAATAGCCGTCTATGCTATTGGAGGCAATGCACTTTCATCTCCGAGCGGGCAAGACCAAGAACATAGTGCTGCAATACTGGCCCATGTCATGTCCGATGTCATCGATTTGTTGGAGGCTGGATGGGGTGTTGTGTTAACACACGGTAATGGAC
>DAIUCF010000100.1:0-3823 GCA_036846305.1 Candidatus Poseidoniaceae archaeon
CACCTCCTAAGAAAACCGGAGGCTGGAGTTCTTTGTCGAACTCCAGTCTCCACCCTTTTTTTACGCCACTACCACTTTACTTTTTACACCACTGGATATCATTAAGAGTTGTGTCTTGTAGCAACTCTTGAGGAAGTCTTGTGCTACCCGATGATAACTCCCAACCAACCATTCAGGACAGTGTGGTTGGTAGGGATATGCATACTGGAAACGTCATTCATAATCATTATCACCTTCCACCTACGCCTCAGCCGGCTCAACAACCACCGCCGCAAACGGTGATTTATTCTGGCCTTCCTCCACAATCGATTCCCTATCAGCAACCACAGCAATTGTTTATTCCTTACAAGAAGATTCACGCTTTCGATTGGGTCGTTTATGGAGTTATTTCCATTCTCTTTGCTTTTTTTCCAGGTGTGAATATTTGCTGTGGATTGGTCAGTGGAGTGGGTATTCTTTCGATGTTACCGCACCTCCACAAGTCCAGGAATAAGCATCATCCTGAATCCGGTAAGATTGTGCCTGCCATTGTTCTCAATTCAATTGGTCTTTTCCTCAGCATTTTTGTTATGATCTTAATGGGCGTCTGATTTTTTGATTGTGAGATTATGGATTTGAAATCACCCCGCAAGAATCTGTCGAATGAGGTTGTACAACGTGACCTTCATACCGGTGATGTCATCCATAATCACTACTATTCTGCAACACTGGAATCCTCCGAGACCTCAATAAGGCCGCTTCCTGCTGAAATAGAAGTTGCCGTTCCTCAATATTTCAGTTACAAAGAAATCGGTGCAGGAAATTGGATTTTCATTGCGATTGTGAGTGGACTTTGTTCTGCTTTCATACCGTCTGTGTCTCCAGTGACGGGTTTTTTTAGTTTCCTTGGACTACTTATCCTCACTAGAAATCGAGATATTGCCATTCGAGAGCCCGGGCATCCCGATTCCGAACTCATTGGAATTGCATTCTGGTTTATTGTCGCCTCTGTACTTTGCCTACCGTTTGGTTGGCTTTATGGATGGAGTATTTTCTTTTGATCAACGTTTCTTTGTCAATGCTTCGAGTTTGTCTTGCATCGAATTTCGGAACGTGAGTAACCGGAGTTTGGGTGCTTCAGCATTGACGGTAATCGTGGCGCCACGGTTGAAATGAACTTCGTCCCATCCATCGGGGACTACATATCCCCGGTGCATGTCTGAAGTAATCGTCGTTGATTCTTCGGTCCAATCCATCCATGACCATGGCATTCCTTCACGCTCTGAGGGAGATATGTCTCGTGCTAAAACGAAGTAATGGGTGTTTTTTTGATTCTTTTCTACGCGGTTCAGCAGGCGTTCGAGATCCGTTTTGCTTACTGCATTGCTTAACCACGCACCTTGTCCCAACCACGTTGAAAACAGCAGTCCACTGCTTTGTTGCTGGCATTTGTTATCTCCCCGTCGGAGATGGTACTTGCTTGGAGCGTATTGGTGCGTATTAGCAATTAAGAGATCATTCATCGCCGGATCGGTCGTGAATTGATTTCCAGATGTCGTATCGATTATCGCTTGTAAGCGGGGTAATTCGTTGATAATAGATTCTCCATTAAGGGCAGTTTCAAGATCTTCTGCAAAGGTATCGATGTTTGAGTCCATGTAGAATCCAAAACTTCCAGTGGGGTCACCCGCTCTAGGATGCGAGTTTACTCCCATTACAGGAGTCGCTGCGTCAATATTGTGAGATATGCTAGTGAGTGTGCCATCGCCACCGAGAACAATGACCAGGTCTCTTCCAATGAAGTCCGCACGTCTGACTTGTTCACGAGCACGGACATCGATTCGTAGTCCTCCCCGATTTTTACTGGATGTCTCAAGGGCTTGGGTGACTAAATCGAGACTTGCGTCGTGGACGGCCTCAAAGTTTTTCTTGTACACTACCAGTATGTCGGCCATCGTCTCCCTCCTTACTGTGCCACGGCGTTCTCCCTCTTCAACACCACCATTCTCCGAACCCTTCAGACAAGCATTGATATGCCCTGTTGCCGGCTTTGAACCATGCAGCCGAACCCATGGAACGATGGTAGTTATTCTACGCCACAGTCTGAACAGCAATTCCCTCAGGCTCAGCAATATCTTGCCGGAACTCCACAAGCGATGGAGTACCCCATTTACCTCCCGCCGCCTTCGTCGACTCCAAAGGTTATCGGAGTTCTGTTCATTCTCTACGGTCTGGTAAGTGGTCTTGGAGTTCTCTCTCCTCTCGAACCTCTTCTCGCCGGTGAGGGAGGGGCGTCAGCACTTCGAATACCCATGATCAACGCGGTGAGTTCTCTGGTCTCTGCTGTGACTGCCATTTTGGGCGGGTATTGGCTCATTAACTATCAAAGACGAGGCGTTCAGCTCATCATTCTCGGTATACTCATGTCGAGTGCTCTTGTCTTTTTGACCTACTACCTTGGTGAAGACGGAGGTTTGTCGGAAGGGCTTAGGATAGATGAATCGACGGCATTTGGGATTCTCAGTGTTACACAAGCCATCGTTACTGTCGTGTGCGGCCTCATTGCGGCCATACCCATACTCACCTCATCTGTTGGTTTGGACCGCTCATCACTGTTTTCAGGACTGAAATAATCAACAACCGCCACTCACTCGGGAGTGCATGGGAACTCTCATCACCGGGCAAGCAGCAACATATGTTGAAGAAATTTGGGTGAATACAACCGAGAGATACGAAATACGTTGCATCACCAATGAAGTACAACGAATTGTCCGTGAAAGTGGGATAAAGGATGGTTTGGTTCTGGTGAACCCTATGCACATTACTGCTTCATGCTATGTCAACGACTTGGAAAGTGGATTGCATCACGACATCATGAAATGGTTAGAGAAGATTGCTCCATACCACGGACAGGATGGAGCGACTGGAGATGAGTATCATCACCATCGCACTGGGGAGGATAACGGTGATGCTCATCTTAAGCGTCAATTGTTGGGCCAACAAGTCACGATGGCAGTCCATGACGGAAGACTGCATCTCGGAACATGGGAGCAAATACATTATGCGGAATTTGACGGGTGCCGAGATAAACGCATTCTCATCAAAGTGGTTGGTGTGATTTAATTTTGAAACAATACCTTCGAATGTTTACGGCTCGGAATGGTTTTACAGTATCTCCGACAGCGTGAATCATGTCACTGGATAATGTTAATCTCGACAGAGGTTTTTTTCATCTTACGAAACCCTACAAATGGTTCAACTGGATTTTTTGGATTGTAGGGTTCATTTTGGTCATTGCAGGAGCTGCCACGCTCAGTATCGAAGGCGGCGTTCTAGCAGCATTCGGATTCTTGGTGATAGCATTGTTTTCCCCTCCGTCTCTGGAGGCAGATTTGCATAAGGTTCGAAAAAATGCTCCTCAACCCGATGATTTAGAAGAGGCTGCATTGAAGAAGGGGTACGAACTTGAGTCGTGGTTCTTTGGCCGCTCATCGTACACTCCTACCGCTGATCCGAACGATTGGATACTTCCCGCACCTGGGCCATCGACTTGGAATCAAGAGGATCGATACGCACCAGATGGAGATGGCTCCGCAATTCCAGAACACCCGAGTAAGGTTGGGACACCACAACCAGCCACGCTTTCGACATTTGGAGTTTGCATGGTCATGTTCATCATTCTTCTCTGTGTTTCAATCGGTTCAATGATGGTAGATCAGCAAGCAGCCGTTGACAATGGCGAACTACTGGAAGAAGACGCAGGAATGAAGTATGCTCCCCTTGCAATCACGATTATCGGCTTCATATGGCTTCTCCTCGGATTCTTCCAGCATAAGCGACAACA
>DAIUCF010000101.1:0-3520 GCA_036846305.1 Candidatus Poseidoniaceae archaeon
AAGAAAAGATCGGCCTTATCCTCAAACCAGTAGTAGAATTGGCCTTTTGAAATATCGAGTTCTTTCAGCAGGAGATTGAGAGACATGGCATCATAACCATGATGCGAGAATTGTTTTTTCGCTATCTGTAAGACCCTTTCTTTGTCTTCATGTGGAAGATTAAGAAAACGGTTGAGAGGCATAAGCACACTTCAAACCGCCGGTCCGACCACCGGTATAAATATCTTTGTTCAATGTGAACAATGCACTGCACCCGTTTGGCGAATGGATAAATCATGCAGATGCTTCATGTTGTTTCTGCATCATCCTGCCGAATAAGGGTGGCATGAGAGCCAGCCAAAACATGCCGTAATATCCTGCTGGAAGTTGAGGGGCTTCGTCATGGACGGTCAATCGATGGTACGGTGTGCTGGATTTGAGGTGATGCGACGGATGCAACGGTAATTCGAGTAGAGTCCAACGTGAAAGACGATGCCGGCTTTCCCAAGCATGAGACGCGTTGGCACGCTCATCCATACCTCGGTTCAAACCGTGATGTTGAATGTAGTTAACGAATTCGAGAAGGAAAATTGCGACGGCAGCTTGCCCCAGAAAAACCACCAGCAGTGGCCACCCAGCGATGAGTAATCCAGCAAGCAAAACTGCTTCGAAAAGTAGGGCGTTACGTGTATCGGTAGGTCGGGCCTTGTAAGCGCCCTTCAACTGGCGAGGAACTGTTTGCAGAACATGGAAGTAAACGCCCCGACCCCATGGGGAAGAAGTCGGGTCAACTGAACGCGCCCAATGTTTGTGATGGGTATGGTTGTGTTCAGTAGTGAAGTGGAGATAGAGCACGGAGAAAAGCGACAATCTTGCACACCACCAACTGAATGAACGAGGCCGACGGTGACCCAATTCATGGGCTGCGACAATTCCAGATGCACCGTTGGAAAGACCCACTGACAGTACTGCGAGAAGGGTGAGAGAGGTGAGCCCATCTACCGAAACACGCCATAACAGAGCAGCGACCAAGACGATCGGGAAAAGAGCGTGCAAATGTGCAAGAACGCTGTGCGCTCGCCCATCTTGGAGCGGGTCAGTTGTTGAAGAGCGCCCAAGGATGACTTCTAAGAACGGATAAACGCCAAGAAGCAATACTGCAGTTGAGGCCATCCAGAGACCACCTACATACAGGGAAAAGAGCGTGATCAGCGGTGTTGCGAGGCCCCATAAGTGAGGTAACCAACGCTGATTCATGCGTCAAGGACACAATGCCCCCATGTAAAGGCTGGCTTCACTCTTTGGAGAATCGGCGCATAAGACGCTGGAAGAAAGTACCTTTGCGGAATATTCCACTCTGGTATTCTTGAGAATCAAGTACCTGATCAACATAGCTCGAAAGGTAGTCGTCCATCAAAGAACACCTCGGCGGGACGAGAAAGCGCCTCGAGCGTCGGCTCCACACCGGTAATCAGAGATTGCCCCGATGACGACATCGAAAAGGTTGGTAAAGATACCACTTCGATGTTCTTGTTCATTCATTATTTGGTCTACGTATGTTTCTAAGTTTTTGTCCATAGTGCTTCCGCCTGTAGTTCTTGTTTGCTACAGTATATATTTGGAACCGGCAGTATATCAAGCCGTGGTAAATTTGCCAACACATAGGTGCTTTAAGTAAAGTGAGTGTTTTCCACTACACTTCTAAGCATTGCGTCGAATTTCACTAAAAACCTTCATATTGAGGAGGATTTCTCCAAAGTCTCGAGAATATGCGCAGAGCCTTCGAACCGACTCAGAAAGACTCAAATCAAACGCCATCCATTCGTTCTGTCGATGGTTTGCGAGCAAGTCCTGTTCGTGGAGAACCAGTACATGTTGAATGTCTTTGAGGGTTTTTCGAGCCTCTTCAATTCGGAATGAGTCCCTTGTCCGTATGTTAATCATCAGTTCCTTGAGCGATGCATGCCAATCCGGTATTTTTTCTAAAGCGGTAGTACCTGAAAGGGCTCTAGTAATTTGAGGGTTTTCAAGGATTAGTTGCGACATGGTGTACGCGTGATCCATCATTCTTTCAAGAGATCGGGCAAGATTTGTGTATTCCAAAGCTTGCGTTCGTGAAAGATTCAACTTTGTTGCCACGAGGTGTGAATCAAGTAAAATTCGAACTTGCCGTTCAATCAAGTAAAGGATTGCGTCGACTTCACTTTCTCTTTCTTCAGCATCTGAAAGATATTCTCTGTCTTCGCCGTCGAACACGCTACCAATGTCACGGATGAGGGACGTCACTTGCAAGTACATCCTGTTGAGGCTCGCATGTAACGGCATGTCTCCTGCATTCATCAAGCATTTGAGGTCAATCTGCTCATCACTTTCTTCAAAGATTTCGAAACCACGGGTACTCCGAAGAAAACGGCGAATTTGCATTGAAGTTGTCTTTTTAAGGCTCTTCTTGAGACGGATTGAGATGTTATCCGCCCCAGATATATAGGCACCCATGAGATGGTCGTGAAGACTGTTATCGGGCAGTAATTCTGCATCAAATGAAACGTTGTTCTCTTGAGCACCGCTCACATTGAGTGGAGTAATTCGAAGGGCTCCGCTGGGCCTCCAATCGACGCGCAGTGAATCGCGAGCCTTGAGTTGCTGCTCAAGAACCCATGGCTTTGGAAGACTTACCGTGAAGGTGCTACCACCCGTGCTCTGTAGTTTCCTTACTTCGTGTTCCCCAGGTCCGAACGCCATAGTATCATCACCGCCGTCTAAATTGACCTATATAGAATATACATGATTTTGAATATATACTGAATTGAGGTCAGTAGAACCATGGAACCCATAACAATGGTCTTGATTGGATTAGCATTGGTCGTATGTGCCTACATGGCATGGAACATCGGAGCGAATGACGTAGCAAACGCAATGGGCACATCCGTTGGTTCACGAGCATTAACGCTCAAGCAAGCGGTAATCATAGCAGCGGTCTTCGAATTTAGCGGTGCTTTCTTCGCTGGAGATGCAGTCACCGATACAGTCCGAAAGGGTATTCTTTCGGTAGATTTCTCAGATCCAATGGTTGATGCGGCGTTCTCTCAAGACATCGCCTTTGGCTTCATTGCCGCCATGATGGCTGCAGCGACATGGCTTACTATTGCAACTCGATACGGCCTACCAGTATCCACAACTCACTCCATTATTGGAGGAATTATTGGTGTTGGTTTGATTCTTGAAGTCAAGCACGACACGTCTCTTATTGACTGGGAAGTTGTCCAGAAAGTAGTCATGTCTTGGGTTGCAAGCCCACTGATGGGTGCTTTACTCGCCTTCTTTTCCTATTACATCATCAAGAAAACAATTCTTGATTCTGAGAATCCAGTTGACCGGTCACAGTGGCTCGCTCCAATTCTTGCTTTCCCGACCTTCTTCATTCTCGGTCTCGCACTTCAGTTCAAGGCGCTCAAGGGTTTCTTCTCAAAAGCAGATTCAGAAAACTGGAAAATCGGTTTTATCAATCTTGAAAACAAATACGATTGGCTACCCGTCAAAG
>DAIUCF010000102.1:0-3499 GCA_036846305.1 Candidatus Poseidoniaceae archaeon
GGAGACCCGCACTCACCGAACTGTCCAGCCCAAGATGATGAATTAGGCGGCCTTGACGAACGCCTTCTTTACCTTCAAGGGCAAGCATTCCCAAAATAGTGAATTGATCTCTTTTGGACGCATCCCAGCGAGTGTAATCTCCTTCGAACCTCTCGGTGAGATGATGAAGAAAACCACTGTATTGTTTCGGTAAGGCGTCATAGGAGATCTGCTCAACGGCTTTTCTACGTGGCAAATGGGCTTCTTTCGGCAATATTTCTTTGAACTCGCTCCATTTATGTGCAGTATCAATCCAATTCGAAAGGCGTTCAGCAAAGAATGGATCGGCCCCTCTCCAGTTCCAGACACTGCGTTTAATCAATTCTGGAGCTACATTTGAAAATCCTTCTGGATCTCTTTCTGCGAGGGTTTGCAACGCTTTCAGAAATTTTTCATTCTTCGCTTTTTGCATGGTCTGCTCCGGGGGCATTGCAATTTCCTTGTTCCCGGTTCCATAATAAGGTTGTTTCTTGTTGATTTGCTGAAGTTTCATCGTATCTCCTCGGTTTTAGCGTCGTTTTTCAACAAAATCATAATTTCTGGCAAAAAAACAACGCAGTAGGTTTGTTTTCTTTTTGGAGGGTTTGAACCCCGCCATGCATATTCCGTAAGATGACAGTTTTCTGACGGTATATGAACGATTCATGTTTAGAAATGCTTCATCATAGACCTATGCGGTCCAATTCCGGCAATAGAGTATGGTTCATCAACCAGAATCCAGCCTTGTGACTGGTAAAAAGGAATTGCAATTTCACGGGCTTGAAGAAGCCCTACCTTCGCTCCGAAATGAGCTACCGCAGCTTGTTCCAAAGATTGCAATACCCGAGCAGCATGACCTTTTCGACGAGCTTCTAGGCGCGTGCCCATCTGTCGTATTTGTATAGCCGGTCGGTTATCAGGATTGGTTAACGGACCAAAACTGGGACATTGCGTTGCGCCTGGCCCGGCATGGTCTGCCGCAGAACCATCGCTTTCTGGAGCGATGAGGTGCGCCCTCCCTACCGAAACAACTTGCCCCTCATCATCAACCCAGGCATGAATGGCCTGATCGTCATCCTCCAGTAATTCAGCACCTCGCTGAAAACCAAGCGGTGCTCGAAGAACTGAAAATCGACAGTCGTAATAGGCAGATGTTGGTAATGAATGAGGAAGGGAAATGTGGGCCTGCTGCTCCATGAGAATCGGTCGGGGGCGAGTCTTAAGAAATATCTCAAAGGATAAGTGGCATTCAACATTAAAAGAAGTACAAAACCACGGACACGACAAGGATTCCCACCAATGCCAAACCAATAATTCCAGACGCGATTAGCCCCTTGCCGAAGGCTTTGTTTCCGCGCACAAAGGAGTAAATAATCGCCCCAATGTAGGAAATCGGATACGCTATGAATGCGAAGGTGTAGAAGTCGTCAACTGGATTTGAGTAATCTTCGTAGTAATCATCATAGTAATATTCTTGTTGATACTCTATGTACTCATCACCGTAAAGATACACTTCATAATCGAAGTAGCCACTGTTTAGCGGAGATGATTCTGGCATCAGATTTACCGCCATTTCAACAGTGGGCGGGGTTGGACCTAAGGGCTGAAGCCACATGGTTTGATTCGATAAATTATAACCACCTATAGCTTCTGTTTGAGTTGAGATTCCATCGTAAATCGGTTCGCTGAGATTACCGTCGCAATCATCACACACCAACCAAGAAAAACTATGCCCGCCGGCTCGAAGAGGTGTGCTGTTGACGATTTCAAAATCCATTTGGAAACGTACCCATTCTCCACCACCATCTGACTCTTCGAAGGTTACAGTGAAATTCGTACGCTCGCCAACAGAATCCGGGCGTTCTGTGAACGGTGCTGAAGAGAGTTCAATGGCAGAAAAATCGTCGGTTCGGACATGAAGAGTTCGATTAAATTCAACATGGAATTCACGTGTCTCCGGATTCCATGATTGGTGTTCAAGAGAGATATGTTCATCAATTTCAAAATCCGATTCTTGATAGATTAGGGCGTCATAACCCTCATCGGGGTCGTCGTCAATACAATAAATTGGATAACGTTGGTCTCGGCCGTAGTATACTGGCCAGTCATACGAATCAACTTGACATTCCAATACACTCCATGGGCCAGAATCGCTTGAAATCAAAATCTGAGTCGAATATGTTCCATTGGCCGAAGAAGTCAACTCAATGGCTGAGTCATACCCGTATGTATATGATTCCGTCCAAACCGTGTCGTTGTCGATAGAAATTGGAGCCCAGTCAATACCGATGTCGAATTCCAATTGATTAGGAAAATCAGAGCCATCAACCATCGGCAACGGTTCAAACGAAAGCCGGTTGAATTCGGCATCGTACGCCCCAATGACAACCCATTTCTCAGTTCGGTAGAACTGAGTCCGATCAAGAAACGCAAACACCTCATCGGGACAAGAGTCGCATGCTTCAGCAGAGAAAAAATAACTTGACTCATTCAGACTCATTTCCATGTAGAATTCTTCAGTCGAATTCGTTTGAATGTCAAATGTGTAATTTAGGCCATCCAACGTTACGCCTTGAGTGGAAAGTTTCGCGTACTGGCCTTCGTCGTTCAAGAAAAAGGCATCAAGTGTGAGGTTTTCAGAAAAATTGTTATCGAACAACAGTGAGAGGTTCTTGTCCTGAAAACTGTACTCGGCGCTGAGAAGACTCGTTTGCTCGCCAGCCACAGTGGCGTCTTGAAGAAGTTGCCAAACAAGTAACTCTCCACCCGTTCGATCATAAGATGCGGGGTTCGAGGTACTGCACATAATCGATTCTGGAGAGTATTCATTGAAGATGGGTTCAAGAGAATACCTGTTTCCTGGCTCTCCATTCAAATCAATGTAACACTGCGAGAGTTCGTGCGTATCAGGTAAATCAATCGTTGTCGAATATTCTCCAGTCTCATTACGTACAAATGTCATTTCGTATGGGTCTGGAAATTGTTGCCCGTCTTCCACGTATTCCTCATACTCCTGCTCTTCCCTTTCGCGCTGGGAATCCTCCATGCTAATGCCAATGACTTGAATCAAAATTAGAAGCGCAATGGGCAGGAAAACTCCGAGCATGAACATAAAAATCGATTTACCCAAAGAATCCGGTTGTTTCACAAGTGAAGGGACAAGGAGAGGTTGTGAGGGGAGAACACTGGTTTCTCCATGCAAGAATTCTCTCGGAGCAGTGGGGTTGTTCAAAACAATTGACGCTGGCCGTTGATTCGAATCAGATTCCCGTGATGAAGGGGGCGATTCAAGGCTCATGATTTGCGAGCCTCGCCCGACCGTATAACTGGTTTGCCGGTTAAACCGTAACCGAGAAAATGACAAACCCTACTATGAAAATTGTGGATTCGGACTCGGTCGCGTTGAAATAGAACTGCTCAATCGGGGAAACACTGCACGGGTGTCGGAGCGGCTACGTCGGGGATTGCAAATCCTCTTACC
>DAIUCF010000103.1:0-3326 GCA_036846305.1 Candidatus Poseidoniaceae archaeon
AAACAAGACCTCGAAGATTGGTTCTTTCGCAACGTGAAAAAGAGTGAGTCACAGGGTTTGCCAAGAACTGGATGAGGTATGGGCTACGCTCGCACAGGAAAGCGATCTGCAAATACCATGGTAAATCCTCCATTAAGAGCATGTTCATTCTGATTCCGAGGAGTTCTTTCACATAATTTATACAAACCTTACTTGGCCAATACTTATCATGGGCACGAATAAGCACCTAGTATGAATAGCATTGTCAAATTTGGAATCCCCGTCATGATTTTGCTCATGTTTAGCGCCTTTCTCTTTGATATTGGGTCACCTTCCACAGACTATGAAGGAGAACTGGTTTTCGAGCAACAAGCGCCCGGAACTTATGAACTGGAGATGTATAATCCATTCTTCAACTACTACAATGTCTATGCCACAGAAGGTAAATCGGTTAACGTGGAAATACTCAACAGCAACGAATTTGGTGCATCTTACCAATCATGTGAGGAATTTGCAGAATGTGAATTGATCATTGAAAATGCTCCAATCGATGGGTTTCAATGCATTGGTCGTCTTTACGGCGGTGAGGCTGAATTCGACACGTATTCCATCCGTTTCACGGTGGATGAAAACGATGGTGCTGAAATCAAGGTTCGGGAAGTCCAGGCTGAAGAAGAATATTCTGCACTGATGCAATTGATACCAATTCTCCTCCCTCTTTCCATATTTGGATATGTGATTCTGCTCATTCGCTCGAGGCTGGGGCAAACCTCCACTTTTCATGGAAGTGGAACAGACTTTTCATCGCTTTCAAATGAAGCCGATACCATGGACCAGAGGTTCATGAACATTCAAAATTCGGGGGAATTGGACACACGAATCAGGTGGGAGGACGGGGTACTGAAAGTGGTGGTAGGAGGAAACGGTTCCTTAGGAATGGCTTTTGGAATGCTCCTAGCGTCGCTCATTGCCCTTGCATATGTGTTCAACGGAATTACCACCACAAATTGGTCGATGACGGGGATCGCAGTTTTTGCATTCTTTATTCTTTTCATTTTCTTTTTGCTGAATCTGCGCGGAGAACAAATTCTGTATGTTCATGATGAGCATCTCGAAGTTCTCTATGAGCGATTGAACATCGCAACGCCTGAGATTCATGTCAACACACCTCGAGCAGACATAACTGAAATCAAGTATTACACGCGTTGGGTTGAGTCAACTGATTCGGATGGCGATTCGAGTTCCTACAAAGTACATGTAACTGGAATTGTATTGAAAAATCCTGATGATGAACGGTCTCTTACTCAGTCGAAGTATGCAATACCTTTGGTTGAGATTCAATCGGGCACTCAAACGGAAGCAGAAAATATGGCTGATTCACTCAACTACTTGCTGCAAATCAAAGATAAATCCGAAGAAGAGTCCGAACCAAAAGAAACCTTTTGGGCAGAAGTTCATGGGGATGCAGACTCGACAATTGCACAGCAAAAAGTATCCTCTTCAGAGTCAAGCGTTTCCATCGGAACACCAATGCCGATCTCGGAAAAAGACACACAAAGTTCATCACAGAATGAATCTGATGGTTTCATCCCTCATGAGCCTCGCGAAGTTGGAAGTTCGGTTATCGCTCAAACCTGTATAGCAATTTTCGTCGGAGGTTTGGTCTTCATAACTATTGGATTTGGAACGTACGATAGAGACATATACTGGGGTCTGGATGTAATCATAACTGCAAATTCCTTCACGTGGGCAGCAATCATGGCGTCCTTGGGCATCCTTTACATCTTTGCAGTGTATGCAGCTTACTCCAAAAGAACATACATTGCGCACTTAGGTTTGGAAAACACCGTTGTTGTAAGAACCAGTTGGTTTAACAAACCTCAAAAGGAAAAGATGAGAATTGACCTCACGCCCACATCCTTTGTTGCAGAATACAATTATCATTCTTACGACGAAGAATCGGGTCAAACGAGCACCTCGACAAATTACGAGATATGCACCCCAGGTGGACCTTCTATGAATATACCAAACGGCTTTTCACGTCAAAAGTTGCTTGAAGTAACTGGTCTGATTCTCAAGGTGAGCGAGGATAGTTACTCAGCGGACCTCGATTGATTTTTTTCTGACATGACAAACGGTTTCACGGGTCTCACGATGCTGGAAGTACATATCCCGACTCCTGAATATCTTCTTGCAGAACTTGAGGACATAGTTGAGGCGCAGAATCAGAAGCTACCGTCCATTGAACCTGAAGATCACGAGCAAACCAAAATGGTTGAACAAGCAATGCACATAATGACATCAAAGGAATGCTCGTACTGAGATATGATCTGCAAATACCATGGAATAGGTAGATTTCAATTCAGCTCTACCATAACAAATGAGTTTCAATGTTCGATTTATATATTATAAAGAGTTGAATTCTTTCACAATTTATGAATCACAAAACTCCTTTTGGCCCGCTTAATCCACCAGAAAAGATTGAACAAAAAAGAATCGATGCAGTACTGCGAGCGCTGAGTTGGTGTGAAACCATTCTCTCAAGCACTCTATGGACGCCCATAGTAGTCGGAAACAGTATTTCCCTTCAACGAACAATTAATGAACAAAAGATTGAAATTTTCCCACTTGAGGCCGCTTATGTCGATCTTGGGATAAAATCACGATTCACAACAAACCATCTTCCAATTCATCTCAATAATTCGAATGCTTGTGTTCGCTCGACGCATGCGCGTCCACGTCCTTTGCATACGGATATGATCGCCAGCATGATGTTACTTCTGGGTCGTACTGGGTTCAATCCTGCAGCAGTTCCAAGAACACTCCACTCCATACTCACCGCAGAACAACTATCCTCACTGCCTCCTCCCCCCCCAGCTCGCCAACCCTATATTCCTGGCCGGCCCTCAACATCCGGTCGAGAATTTCTACCCGATTCAAGAATCCTAGGGCTATTACGTCAAAACCCTAACACGAACTTTACCATTCAATTTGAAAAGCGCGATGGAACACTTCGCAATATGACCGCAAGAATAGGCGTTTGGAACGAGGCGAATGGAGATGAAAACAACACTCATGCTGCGGAGGAAGCCATGTCATATAACCCCGCAGATTACAATCTAAAAGCCGTCTTTGATATGGAAAATGGGCAATACCGAATCATTGCAACAGACCGCGTCACCATGATTGCCATCGGTGAAAGCACCTACCGCACAACATCGCACGTTGAGTAAAGAGTCATCGAGTCCTCGTACTGGGATACGAACTGCAAATACCATGGTAATATCGATCGGTTCAATTAAAATTAGAAATTAAATTACAATGAAAACGGCCAAATCATTATTTTG
>DAIUCF010000104.1:0-2848 GCA_036846305.1 Candidatus Poseidoniaceae archaeon
TCTTGCGTAAGAAGCCTGCAGATCTAGATTGGATTCAACGACAAGGCCTTATTGCTGTTAAACTGGCACAAATCTTTGCGCTTCGACCTGATTTATTGGGTGTCGAGAAGTGCCGTCAATTACAGCAATTGTACCAGCATGCTGCATCTATTGAGGCAGAAAGTCTGCATGATACGATATCTAACAAGGCGCCAAAAGGATTTGTCGACGCATTTGAATTCATTGACGATGAACCACTCGCCGCTGCTTCAGTCGGGCAAGTTCATCGTGGTCGTTTAAAAACTGGAGAAGAAGTCGTTATCAAATTTATCAAGCAGACCAATTCAGTTGAATTCAAAAAAGAAGTCAAGCGAATGCGCAGATGGCTACGCATTTTCCTCGTATTTGCCCCCAAACTTAGGAAGGTCGGTAATCCAATGGCCTTGATCAATCACGTTGCAGATTACACACTGCGTGAATTGGATTTGAGAAATGAGATTAAAGGAGCAGACGAATTGAAGGAAATTCAGAATTCCCTTACAGAAAATTTTGAAATGTCTTTACTCCGATTCCCAGTGTATTACCCCGAACTATCCAACCAAGATATCCTTGTCTCGGAATATATCGAAGGCATGTCGCTTGAGGATGGTATCGAGAAGAAAGCATTGAGTTGGGATTTCCTGTTACAGTTTTTCAGAATACACGGTGCCTTTTTGTTCGGCATCGGTACTTTCCATGGAGACTTACACCCTGGCAACTGTATTGTCGATAAAGATGGAAGATTTGTGTTTATAGATAACGGCGCTATCTGTCACGCTCCTAAGCATGTGGCCCATTCTTTGTTCACTTTCTTTGATCACCTCTCACGGCAAGAACGACACGAGGCCTTCACTGCATTACTTGCGATGACCGAATTAACTCCAAATGAGAAGAAATTGAAGAAATACTACGCAACAATGGGAGAGATATACCATGATTTTGAACATAAGCCAGTGGGTGAACAAAGTTTGACAAGAATCATGATGAAGACTGTCCGTGCAGCGGTAGAACATGCCGGAGCTAACTTCGGTGAAGAGGCATTCCCGATTATCCGTGCGCTAATGTATCTAGATGGACTTGTTATTCGGACACACCCAGATGCTCTGCTCATCCAGTCTATGGGCCCGTTCTTAGAGGAATTTAAAGAAAAACTGAACATTTGAGGTGGGAATTTTGGGCCAATCAGTTGCAATTCTTGGTGCTGGATTGGCTGGGTTGCGCTGCGCATCGATTCTTCATAAAGCAGGATGTGATGTTCAAGTCTATGAACGAGCAGATCGGATTGGTGGGCGGATGATGACCGACCAAGTAAATGGATTTTTGATTGACCATGGTTTTCACGTTATGCAGTCTGGTTACCCAACTTCGCAACGAGCCTTTGATTTTGAAAGCCTAGGGGCTCAAGCCTTTGAACCTGGGGCAGTTGTTGTTCAAAAAAGGAAAAGTAAAACCAAATTTTGGCGTTTAGCAGACCCTTTTCGTCGCCCAATACAAGGGTTTCTAGGAGGTTTGAGCGGTTTTGCATCACCGTTTGATTTGCTGCGTGTAGCCCGTATGCGTCAATCGGTACGGCGAGGAAAAACCGATAGGGTATTCACAGGAGAAAACAATACTGCGGACCATTATTTGCGCCAAAGAGGGTTTTCCAAGTCTATGATTGACCGTTTTTTTTACCCGCTTTTTTCAGGGATTTTTCTTGAAAACGAACTTCGTACAAACGAACGCATGTTCCGATTCGTATTTCGGATGATGTCCGAAGGCGACATGATTCTTCCAAAAGACGGTATTGCTGCAGCACCTCGATATTTAGCTGATACAATCGGTGACGAACGGATTCATTTGAATACCAAAGTCGAGGTTATAAGCGAACAAAAACTCCTCATTTCAGGTCAAGTAAAGGAATTTGCAGCGGTAATCCATGCATATAATCCGAATCGGCACGAGAGCAAGCGTCACGTTTGGACCTTGCATTTTGATGCCCCTCATTCCCCGCTGAAATCAAAACATATCGTACTCAATGGTGATGTCAAACTGCGAAATCAACTGATTGCACATGTTGCAGTTCCTTCAGATATTCAACCCAGTTACGCTCCTTCCGGCCGTTCTCTGGTAACCGTAACTATTGTCGGAGAAACTGCTCAAGAACTTGGACTCATCTCTGCGGCTGAAATTCAAGATGTAGCAGTCAAGGAATTGCGTTCTTGGTTTGGCTTAGAGGTTGATGAATGGCAGCATCTTGTCACGCAACACATTGAACATGCCTTGCCCGAAGTAGGTGCCGAAGTTGCTCTAACCGGACAACCTTCGAATGCAAATCAAAGGTTCGAATGTGGGGACCACACCGTTCATGGCAGCGTGGAGGGTGCTCTTCTTTCTGCTGAACAGGTATCTAAAAAAGTCCTTCAATCATTTCCTGTTTGATGTGACAAAATCTTGTACCCGCTGATAAAATCTGTTTTCGATGTCTGAAATTTTGGTAACAACATTATTGTTTGTAGGCGCTTTTTCTTTCAAAATGGGAACCATAGAAGACCACACTCCCTCCCCCTTGATTCTTGACCAGAGTGCTGCACCAACATGAACCACGATGAGCAGATAACTCATGTCTGCAGATATACCGTGTACTTCAAGCGCAGAATTCAGCATGAATCCATCTTCGTCAGTGTAGCCTTGCGAATATAAGCCTGCAATCATTAAACCGGTAATAGGTAGTAAAATGAGGCACAAATACATCAGTGAATGTACTGTTTTTGCTAGATATTTATGCATCTTTGGGACTGGTACAGTTGCACCTTGGAAAGTCTCGGAGCGCCTCATGTAAAAATATCGC
>DAIUCF010000105.1:0-2759 GCA_036846305.1 Candidatus Poseidoniaceae archaeon
GATTAATTTGCATTTCACTGGAGATTTGCATGCCGTAACTTCTGCTCACAATCTTCTTTCTGCTCTCATTGATAATCACATCAAGCAAGGAAACGAAACCCAACTCGATTCAACCCGAATTTTCTGGCCTAGAGTCCTTGATATGAACGACCGTTCCCTTCGAAGTATCGTTATTGGACTTGGGGGGCCGGCTAATGGACATCCTCGTCAAGACCGATTCGATATTACTGCTGCAAGTGAAGTTATGGCAATTTTAGTTCTTGCGAATGACTATGCAGATTTGAGAAAGAGAATCGGCGAAATCGTAGTGGGTGAATCGTTGAGTGGAAACCCTGTCAAAGCAGAACAAATCGGTGCAGCAGGTTCGATGGCATTGCTCCTGCGCAATGCATTCTTGCCGAATTTAGTTCAAACCTTAGAGGGAAACCCTGCTTTCATTCATGGGGGCCCTTTCGCAAACATTGCACATGGTAATTCAAGCATCATTGCCGACAGGTTAGCCCTAGGAGCAGCAGACATTGTGGTGACAGAAGCCGGTTTTGGCTCTGATATGGGCGCGGAAAAATTCATGCATATCAAGGCGGCAAATTCCGGAAAGTCTCCCGATTGCGTTGTTATGAATGTCACCATACGATCAATGAAACTTCATGGAGGCGCATTTGGTAGCCGTGGTGGATACCGTCCATCAAAAGAAGAACTTGAGAAGGAAGATGTCGACGCGGTTCTACGCGGAGCACAAGGAAATCTTGACAGACATATCCGAAACATGGTTGGATTTGGAATGCCAGTTGTTGTTTCAATTAATCGATTCACATCGGATACCGACAATGAACTTGAGGCACTCAAAAATGCCGCACAAAACAGTGGTGCAGTGGCTGTAACCTTGACTGAAGTGCATGCAAAAGGTGGGGAAGGTGGAGAACAACTTGCCAAAGCGGTTGTAGCCGCTGTTCATGACCATGTGGCAAACGGCAGACCGTTTACCCCGCTGTTCACTCAAGAAACACCAGTTCTCGAAAAAATGGAATCGATTGCCAAACGAATGTACAAAGCTGATGGAGTCGACATCAGCCCCTCCGCCATGAAACAAATTGACAAATTGCAAGCGTGGGGTTACGGCCACCTACCGGTGTGCATGGCCAAAACGCAATACTCTTTTTCTCATGACCCGGGAAAACTAGGTGCTCCAGTTGGTTTCCGAATACCTGTACGTGAATTTCGCTTGAATGCAGGTGCAGGCTTTATTGTGGCAGTTCTAGGTAACATGATGACCATGCCAGGACTGCCGAAGCGGCCTGCTGCGCTGGATATGGATATGGACGAGAACGGACAACTGACTGGCGTATTTGGGTGAGTGAATGAAAATTCTCAAGCGTGAACCGCAACTTTGGCGTCTGCGTATGGAGACCGAGGATGACTTGTGGGCACTTGCGAGAATGGCGCGTGAGGGAATGCACCTGAATATGCTTGGTGAAAGGCGTGATCAAACCACCGGCGGGGAAGAGGGTGGTCGTGCTAAATCTGCTGAGAGAAAAAAAATGTGGATTCGATTAAGAATTGAATCCACTGAATACCAGCCGTTTAGTGAACACTTGCGAGTTCATGGGACAATTGAAGAGGCCCACTTCGACATTGGTCTGCATCACACACATATTATTCAACTACGAGATGAAGTAGAACTTTCTTGGCATCACATATTTACAACCTCTGACGTTGATTTACTTCTCCAGTCTGAAAGAGCATCCGGACAATCTCAAGTCGCTCTTGTTGTGGTTGAGAATGATGAAGTCATCGTATTCTATGTAACCTCTAGAGGCCTACGTGAAGGAGCCACATGGACAATGCGAGGCGGAGGCAAACGCGGAGAAATCAAAAAATCTTCAACTATTGCTAGTGCTTTTCGAATGGATGTAATCCAGGCTATAACAGCAACTCTTGGCGATGATATGCCCCTCATACTTTGTGGCCCAGGACATGCTCGAGACGCTCTACTTGCAGATCTAAAATCGTATGGAGAAACACGGTTTATGAAATCCATAGCCACTTCGATGGGAGGGCGAGCTGGAGCAAATGAAGTACTTCGAGAAGGTCTAGCAGGTGACCTGTTAAACGAATATGCAATCTCAAGAGAAACTGCACTTATTGAAGAAGCATGGCAGCGGTTATCCACCAACGGGGCAGTAGCCTACGGGAAACTTCCTTTGCAACGTGCGATGGATGAGGGTGCTATTGAAACACTGTTGATTTCGGCTGATTTACTTCGCGATGAATCCCAACGCATTCTTGGAAAAACATGGCTCGAGTGGGTCAATGGACTTGCCGACATCGGTGCAGAACTTGTTCAATGCTCGACGGACCATGACGCAGGGCAACAATTGATTGGACTTGAAGGCGCAATCGCCCTACTGCGGTACACATTGGAGGATTGAGAATGAGGGTTGTAACTCTTGAAGATTTAGGTGACGATGTTCGAGCATCGATGAGTGGTGCACGATGGCTGATTCTTAATGCAACGCAATTAAAAGACTCAACATCTCTATTGATGTTTACAGAACTTGATGACATCCTTGTCGCAGTTGACCACAGAGGTCAAATCCCTTCACCAGGGCTGTGGCAACGTGCAGTACACTTAATTCTCATCGATGGAACAGAAAAAGATGCTGAGGAATTTAGACGGAAATCGGGTATTACAAGAGTTATTGCAGGCACGATTCAAGATATCCATACTTACCTTTGGTAGTGGGTCTGGAGGGATTTGA
>DAIUCF010000106.1:0-2753 GCA_036846305.1 Candidatus Poseidoniaceae archaeon
TGCCTATACAGCCTGTTACATTCACAGATGGTAGTAATAATATTGATTTTTTAATCTCAAGCCCCTTTATAATAGTAAAAATATTAATTAATGATTTTATAAATAATTTTTACAAATATAGCTCAATGCTTATAGGCTTCATGGGACATGGAAACTTTTACTCGACCTCTCTGAAACTGAATCGTCTTTTGACATTCACGCAGACGTCGAATGTGGCACATACACTCCAAAAAATGACACTGTTGTTACACAAATCATCATCGCAAATGAAGGCGAAGATTCCGATGGAGACGGAATACCTGATGAGAACGACCGATGCCCGAACGGCTACGGTGTCGCAGATGGATGGACATCATCGGTTGCAAGCGACCAAGACCAAGACGGATGCCATGACCTTCAGGAAGATACAGATGATGACAACGATGGTGTTGGGGACGACTACGACCTTTGCCCTACTTCCTTTGGGTGGGTTAGCTTCCCCAACGCAGACTATGATTCAGATGGTTGCCATGACGCTGATGAAGATGATGACGATGATAACGATGGAGTCCTCGACGTGGATGATTTATGCCCGTGGGGATTCATCGGCTGGAGTTCAAGCACCTTCAGTGATTGGGACAGCGATGGTTGCTCGGATCTTGATGAAGATATGGATGATGACAACGATGGCTTGGATGATGAAATGGATTCATGTCCAAAGGGATTGACGAATTGGATACGCAACCTATCAACTGATTTTGATGACGATGGTTGCTCAGATTCAACTGAAGATCTTGACGACGACAACGACTTCGTTGATGATGTTAACAGCACCGGAAGCCCCCTTGACTTGTGTCCTGAAACTCCACTCAATTCGACCCAAATCGATGAAAATGGATGCGCAGCAGTTCAACGTGACACCGATATTGATGGTGTAAATGACTTGGACGATCAGTGTCCAGGCACACCAGCACAACTGCCAGTCAATGCTGTCGGGTGCGCAGACATTGACGCTGATGGTGTGTTCGCTAATGTTGACCTCTGCCCAAACTCACCGGAACGATGGACCATTGATTCAAATGGGTGTGCAGTGATTCAATCTGCCATTCCATGGACGAGTTCATCTGCGCTTGACGCTCCGATGCAATCCGTTCCTGACTTTTCGATACCCACACTTGAAGGAACATTTTACTTCCAACAAGAGTGGACAGGATACGACATTTACTTTTTCTTGTTCAAATATACGGATTCGAGTGGCAACTCCAATTCTGCAACATGGGGCCAAAGCCCTGGACAGTTTCTTCGTGCCATGCCCGATAATGTCCATGTGTTCTATGGCTCGTTTGATTCATCCTATCATACCGATGTCGTGAGTCGAAAAACGGCTGTCGAGAATGCCTTGAACCCGAACGAGGAGGCGGAATGGGATGGGCGGATACACTACATTGACCAAAGAGCAAACAGCATTTCTGGAGGTTTAGGCCAAATGATCTCAAACTTCAATTCCCCCTTGTACATGGGCATAGACCGATTCCAACTCGCAAGAGAAACTGGAAGTTTGTATGCGTGGACGTCATCCAACAATGACCCCATGCATTTGGTTCATGAGCCTGCACAATGGAATGCCGAATTCCCAGTTGAGATACGAAGGTCAGACCCTGGAGTCCAAGAAGTATCGATTATGGATTTTGACCGCCACACGGGCGGATGGCAAGGCGGATTCACGTCAACAATGAGCGCTGAGTTCCCAAGCAATCTCACAGAATACGACACAATGGAGGTCTATCATGAGCATGCGTGTCTCGACCGTATGAATCGATACCAAACAAGCGAGGGAACATACGCTGGTTGCCACGAGTGGGATTATGAGGCAAATCTACGAATTTGTGATCGTGGTAACACCTCTTCGTGCAGTACGGAGTTTATGAGATGGATAACCACATACGGTCGAGAAGGAAAATGGCTCACCGATATCTCCCCGTATCTTTTCATGTTGGAAAACGATGATAATCGGACATTCAAATATCGAGGTGCGAACAAGGGTGACCTCACAATTTCGGTGTTGTTGAGTAATTGGGGCAGCGGTTTACGCGGCACTACGGCTGATTTTGCATTTACTGGCGGGCAATTCGACGGAACTTACAACGATGTAACAAAATACACACGTGACCTTAATTTCACTGTACCTTCATGGGCAGAAAAAGTTCAAATTGTTGCAACAATAACAGGGCATGGGTTCGGTAAAGACAATGCAAATTGTGCTGAGTTCTGTGACCATGAACATCACTATTCGATGAATGGATTCACGACATACGAATGGCATCCAATTGTATATTCAAACGAAGGTTGCGAAAATGAAGTTGAGAACGGTGTCGTTGCTAATCAATTTGGTTCGTGGCCCTTTGGTCGAGCGGGCTGGTGTGCCGGCCAAGATGTCAAGCAATGGACCTATGACATCACCGATTGGAGTGATATGAACGGCGGTGTGAATCACCTCACTTATCGAGGATTATACAACGGCCAAGAGTATGTACCATCGGACGGTGTAGGAAACGGAGAGCGGAACATCCACGCAGAAATTTGGGTTGTCTACTATGATTCGACAACTTTACCCTGATTCAAAACTGAGATGGCGGTGGGGATTGCAAATCTTTTAGTTCCGTTCCGCATTCAGGTGTATCCAAAAAGACATAATCACTGTCACGACGTTGGGGTGAGAAGCCAGCACGAAGAATAACATTTTGTAATTCGATTTCAGAAGCGTTGAATTTGGT
>DAIUCF010000107.1:0-1068 GCA_036846305.1 Candidatus Poseidoniaceae archaeon
GAATCGAAAGGAACATAACCATTGTTGTTGGTTCTGGATCTTCTAATTCACTCATAATCGCATTGATGATTCCCGGATTTTCGGTCTTGAAGGAAAAAGTTGGCTCTTGAGTGTAACATATTTCGGCGTTGCACGGATATGGGTTTTCGTCATCAAGTGGCACAACTGTCATCTGGAAGTCTACCATTTGGCCATTCTTAAGGTTCGAAGGCGCTGTGATTTCAAGTGTGAAATCTTCCGTCGAAAACGCTGGCAGAGAAAGCGCAAGGACATTACCCCCGTCAAGAGCTGCATCCCAACCTTCTGGCCCATCAACAGTGATGATGACGCTTAGTTCGACGTTGTTTTGATTCTCAATTCTGTACTCGACATCGACAGATTCGCCAGCGGAGATACGTGTTGATTGGGTTTTTTGTTCAACAGCAAGCCGACCTGGTTCGACCTCACTACTGATATCTACAGTAAGAGGTAAGTCGAAATATCGAGTGTCGTCACTACCATCACTTTCCTCAACAACTTGCATGTAAATGGTGTGCAGTCCCGCTTCCACTTGTTGACGCACAGTCATCTCGATTTTGAGGTCCACATATTGACCACCCGTAAGGGAGGCAACGAGGGCCGTATTTCCTTCAACATCCGTGATATCATACATCCAAGTTGCATAACTCGGATCTTCATCGATGTTTCTTTGGACAGCAGAGGGGTTCTTGATGACCCAGTTTGTAGTACCCGCATCCTCTGAAGAATCGGTGACTCGGACATTGTAAACAACTGTCGAACCGGGAGAAACTGGCCCAACAGTACCCAGTAATCCGGCATCAGAATCAGAAATCACCTCAGCAAGGATTCCAAAAGTCCGGTGAATAGTCCAACCAACAGAGGTTGAAAGCGTTTCTTCTGTGCTGCCATCGGAAGTGACTGTGAACCTTAGCAAACCAATGTCTACTGCACTTCGTTCAATCGGAGGATACACTTCCACGCGAATCATGAGAATCTCACCCTGTCCGACCACTGGAGTCAGATAATCAATTCCTTGCTCAATGAGTTCTGTCCCGGTCCCGTTAATGA
>DAIUCF010000107.1:1078-2507 GCA_036846305.1 Candidatus Poseidoniaceae archaeon
CATCAAATCCTACGTTTGTGATTTTTAGGTAGAAATCTCCAACCTCATCATAGTCAACATAATGAGACAAATTTTCATTATAAAAATCAAGCCTATCCGAATCGTAAATCTGAATTTGTTGCTCGACATCTTCAAACACTTCTATATCGGGCTCACCGAATTGGTTTACTTTCTCCACATCGATTTCAAGTGAGATTAATCTTACTTCTGCGCTACTACCTGCGCCGTTTGAAACATACGCACGAGCTTCAACAACAATTTGGTAATTTTCGCTAAGACCACTCAAATCTTCAGGTACTTCAACTGAAAGTCCAGGCCGAACTGACGAACCACCGCCATCTAGCGTGTAGCCCCCTGGATTCGACCAGATAGGATCGGACCATCCGGATGGCAGTGATTGCTGGAGTTCGAGTTCGACAGTTAGGTCAGAGGTCAACGCCCCTGTATGTTCAAGGATTAATTCAATCGTGGAAGTTTGTCCCGGAGCCACCAAAAGGCGATTAATCTGATTAGGCGGGAAATCCAAGTAAATGTCATGCTCGCGGAATGTCATCCCAAGCGGATGATTGTAATTAATAGTGTGACCTTGTATGTCGGTGATGACCATAGTTAACGGATAGAGTCCGGGGGTGATACCAGAGTCGTACGTGTAAGTATAGTTGCCTACAAGGCCATTATTATCGAGTTTCAATTCAGAATCGTTAAATTCTCTTTCAAACTCTGTGTTTGCCTCGTTAGGAGTAGTAAGGAAGAGTTCAATTTTATCGATATCATCTCTTCCAAAAGCGTCTCTTACGTCAATACTGAACTGCATTGTCCGCTTCTCGAGACGATGTGTAGGAGACCATTCAGTGACTTCTAGCTCGGACCATCCTTCTCCTTGGTAATGGACCTTTACCTTGGAGCCTGCTAGAGCATTTGCGCGAAGTTCTATTCGAGAGTAGTCATTCCCAACTGTGCCCCCGTATGCCATATTAACTTCACATGTTGCCCCTGGCAGGCCGCTGCCCCCACTTTCGCAAGATGCTGTTGCTTTGATATCTAGCCTTAGACGATCCCCGTTTACGACTGTAAATCCATCGCAATCAACTTCGAGAGGAATATTGTAGGGTTGCCATGACCCTCCTCCAGAGAAGAATCCACCGTCTTGGGGTGTGCCTAAGTCTTGTGTATATTGTTCCACCAGTGCGGAACCGGAATAAAGTTTGAAATTTGCCTCTGCTGAAGAATCATTTTGTGTTGCCCTCCACTTCAGATATACCACAACTTTGACCTCGCAACTCGTTTTTCCTTTGGCATTTAAATCAGAAATCATTTCGCTTGTATAGAACGTGATCCCATCTCCAAAGAGACTCACTGTTTCTTCGTTACTTCCAGGTTCAACAGTTGTGATGATGTTGTTCTCTGACTTTTTATCAAGATAGAGATC
>DAIUCF010000108.1:0-2457 GCA_036846305.1 Candidatus Poseidoniaceae archaeon
AGGACCAAGCGGTTCGGTTAGTCTCAAAGCAAATAAAATTGGAAGTGAATGCTTCAGATTATGGAAGGCATGTGAGGCTCAAGTGGGTGATGATTTCCATATTAATCCTGAAGAAATTGAAGCAAAATATTTCGGAGTACTTACAAAATTGTTCAATGTTGCTCGCTTTGCAAGCCAATTTGACATACCAGAAGTTGAACTTACAACGGCGTTCCCTGTCGAAGACCGATGGATACGTTCTGAATTTTCTGCCACAATGGCCAGTGTAGAATCTTCTTGGAAAAACCTCGATATTTACACAGCTACACAAGCACTCAAGACCTTTGGAACTGGAATTTTACCATCGCACTGGCTTGAAATGGCAAAGACTCGTCTCTACGATGGAGACGCACATGCAGCATGGACGATTCATTCGATTTTGAAGGATTTCCTCGCAGCATTTAGCCCTGTTTGCCCATTCTTTTGCCATCATATTTCGATGACTCTTTATGGAGAAAGCTCAGTTGATGTCGACAACTTCCCTGTACAGGGTTCGGTGAATGAACAACTCAATATCCTAACTCCAGAAATTGAAGCATTCAACAGTGAAGTCTGGAAAACGAAGAAGGAACAAGGCTTATCGCTCAACACTGAAATTGAAGGTATTGAGATTCCTGAATCGCTCGATGAGTTTAGAGGAACACTCACTCGAATGCACAAGTTACTCTGATTCATCAATCCCATCCAGTGTAGTTTGACGAAGGTCGAGCTCCTCAAGTTGACCAAGACGGAATCCAACAAGTCTGATGTTTTGGTCTTGATTTACATTTTGAGCAAAAAGCCTTCGAACTTGACGTAGAAATACATCAGTATCGTCCATTGCGACAGGTATCGATCGGCCATGAGTGTGCGTCTCAAATCCTGTATATCTCAGTTTAACCTCTGCGAGCCTGCCCGCAATACCCTCTTCTCTCGCTTTCTCCATAACCCTTCCAGTTAAATTTTCAAGTACTTCAAGAACAACTTCATGATTTGATTGATCTACAGGAAATGTTCGTTCCTTGCCAATAGAACGTCTTGAGCGTATTGGACTTACCTCACTTGAGGTTGTTCCTTCAACAACACGTAGAAGCCATGAAGCAAAACGTTCAGAAGTCATTCTTGCTAATGCGAGTTCTCCTAATTCTGAGGCTTCATCAACAGTTGTGATGCCCCACTCCGCCAACCTGTTTGCGGTTTTAGGGCCAATGCCTGGTACTTCACGTACTGAACGTTGTTGAAAGAACGAAATGATTTCATCTGGTAATACGCGATGAATTCCGTTTGGTTTATTCACTTCGGAAGACATTTTCGCAACAACTCGAGTTGATCCGATTCCAAAGGAGGCGGTTAGTCCAACTGAATCTATAACCTCACTTTGAATTCTCCGCGCAAGTCCAAGGGCTTCATCCCAATCCCCTCCCGTATATTCCGTTATATCCAAATATGCTTCATCGATACTTGCCTGTTCAAATTTATCAGCATATTTCCGTAGAATTTTCATGACGCGACGAGAGGCCATCGAATACAGTGAGCGAGTGCCGCGAATGTATCGTCCAGGTCCATAAGGGCTTCCAGGGCAACGGCGCCACGCTTCAGTAATAGGCATAGCCGATCGCACACCATACGTTCGAGCGGCATAATTGCAAGTCGAAACGATACCTCTCCCTCTACCTTGTTGTGGATCAGAACCAATAATCAATGGCTGGTCATCTGGAAAACCATGGTGGAGCATTTCAACCGATGCGAAAAAGGCATCTAAGTCGCAATGAATAAGGATGCGTGGTTCGCTCACAATGCATGATAAATGCCGGAGGTGTTTGAAATTCATCCTTCACTTTCATGCTACCCCCTACGAAATGTAACACTACTGCCCTCGCCGAACGACAATACTTGGTGTAACTATGAGTGATAGTGAAGTAATAAAGTCGGATTCAATTTCTCCTAAAAAACTCATTCTGACGAGAGGAATTACATGGATTGAAGGCCCGGGTTATTTTGGCAAAGAGATGCGATTTATCGCCCAAGAAACGGCTGCTATTTTGCTTAGTGAGAACAAAACAGTCCATTGGATAGATGGTGTACATCGATTTAATCCAAGCACCTTTTTTGAACCATTAAAAAACCGTAATTGTGGTCTTGAAGAGGGTTTACGGCGTCTCTACATTGGACGGGGATTTACGCTCCATCAATTGCACGCCTTGATTCTTCGCGTGCATCAAGAGACGATGCTGACAAAGGCTTCATTGGTCGTTGTTGATGGTTTGCTTGCAATGTTCCTTGATGATCAAATACGCCGATATGAAGGGCGATCAATTCTCCGTCATTGTTTGCATTCATTAGAGAATTTATCCAAACACTGTGCAGTAGTTATCGTCGATGGTCATGCAACGAATATGCTTCACAAGCAGCTCAAAAGTGCAGTTGGAAAACATGCAA
>DAIUCF010000109.1:0-2436 GCA_036846305.1 Candidatus Poseidoniaceae archaeon
CCACCATCCAAACGAAATGAGATTTGAGGTGCTTCTATGACCGAAGGTTTTGCAATGGAACTTTGTGGAAATCAAGCCTCGTGGCAGATTGTTCCAGATGGTATTGATTCGATTGATTTGGATGCTGTGGGTTCGAAGATAACAGCTGCCGGGTTTGAAGCCGGTGTTCAATCAAGAATGGTCTGGACCTTTACAGGTTCAGCCGACCTTACTCTCTATCCAAGTGGAAAACTCTTGGTGAAAACCGCAGATAAGAATGTAGCAGAAGAGATCGCTCGTCTTCATTGTTCAGAATGGACACGCTGAGGTGATTAGGTGACGCTCTCAGAGGCGCAGATTTCCTACATACAAGCAGGCGGAATTATTGCTTACCCAACCTCAACACTACCTGGTTTGGGTTGCATGCCTACTTCCGAAGGATTAGATCGTCTCTTTGAATTAAAATCAAGATCTTCAGACAAACCCGTTTCACTCGGAGTCGCCTCACTCGACCAAGTTCGGCATATGGTTGAAATCCATCCAGAGATTGAAGCGTTTTTATCTGAATTTCCTCGTGGTAGCCTTTCAGTGATATACCCAAGTAAACATATCCTTGATGCTCGAATAGGTGGACATTCTGTTGCAATACGAGTTTTTGATCATCCGATTGCTCGACAATTAGCTGAAATGGTTGGTCCAATAACAGCTACAAGTGCAAATGAAGCCGGAGAAGAGCCAGCACTTACGGTTCGAGACGCTGCTGAAGAATTAGGACTCAAAGAAATCGCAATTCTTGACGGTAATCGAGTCACGGGGCCGGGAAGTACCTTTGTTAAATTTGATTTTAACAGCACTGATTCGTTGGTAACTGTTATCAGAGAGGGCGTGGTACCTACGCGTGACGTGGTCACTTGGTGGAAGAATCGACGCTAAAGTATTGGAAAGATGCAGGGCATGTAGCTCGCAGAACACTCGAAGCGATGAAGCTTGAATTAACGCCTGGAAAGACCTTCCACGAAGTCATTGAATCAGCAGAACGCTACATCCATCGTCATGGCGGAAAACCTGCTTTTCCTGGAACAATTGCTGTGAATGATCTTGCTGCACACTTCACAACAGATCACAACGTCAGTCCAGTCGAAGGCTGGGAGGGTGAAATGGTTCTGCAAAAAGGAGACTGCGTTAAAATTGATTTCGGAGTTCACATCAAAGGCCACATTGCTGACAATGCACTAACGTTTGAAATCGGTAACGGTAACGAGCACACTGAACAAATCAAGGCTGCAAAAGAGGCGAGAGATGCAGCAATCGAGATGCTCCATCCAGGTACACCGTGGTATAAGGTAGGTCAAGCTGCTGCGCAACCATCTCTAGATGCAGGATTCCAACCAATCCGAAATCTATGCGGTCATCAACTCAAGCCATGGGAACTCCATGCTGGCGTTTCAGTGCCATCATATGCTTGCGGACCGGACAACCAGGGATTCAGAGGCGTTGTCGAGGAGGGCGGGATTTATGCAATTGAACCGTTCAACACAACAGGTTCGTCTGGAATGATCAAGAATCTTGGAACTCCAAGTTCATCCAACATTTATCGTATTACTGGATTAACCACATCCAGAAAGGCTCGTGCTAAGGGGCAACTCAAGCCATTAGGGGCTCAAATGGCACGTAATCTCGAAGAACGATACTCCACCTTGCCATTTGCTGAACGTTGGGCATACCCAATGCTGGAGAAACCCTTCCCAGAGGCAGATGAAGAATCACGTCAAAGCAAGTGGCGTGCCTTAGTAAAGAAACTCATTAGCATCCGTTTCTTAGAGACATACCATGTATTGGGTTGCAAAGATGGCGGTAACATATGCCAATTTGAGCATACAGTACTCGTCACCGATGGCGGTCCTGAGATCCTTACTGTAGAGTAGAGCGATTTCAACCAGAATATCAACTCTGACAACTAATATAAAGGCGAAGTGCATAGTCTCTACTGAACAGGGCTGTAAAGTTCTCGTTGAGTGCATCCCATCCCCTCTCCGTAAGCTCTCACCCTGTTCACCTCTTTTTTGTTACAATTCAGTGTAAACGCTGTGTTATTTACAAACGGATTGTACTACTCGCAACGGCTGTTATATTTTTATTTGTTAAAATAAATTAAGGCGCAGTATCGCGAACAAAGCCAGAGAAACCATTCATCAACCCCGATGTCTTTAAATAGCATCTCGATGGTGGGTAGGATACGCCCGATACGGGTTATGGAGGACAAAAATATGAAAAACGAAAACCAAAATGAAGAAGCAGTCAGCCCTGTTATCGCAACCATTCTTATGGTCGCAATCACAGTTGTACTGGCAGGTGTTCTGTACGTCTGGGCATCCCAGCTTGCAGAAGGCAACACAGACGGCGATTTCTCGATGTATGACTTTACAGTCAACGACGCGGGAACAGCCCTCTCCTCAG
>DAIUCF010000110.1:0-2352 GCA_036846305.1 Candidatus Poseidoniaceae archaeon
GACGCATACATGGTGGCCTGACGGTGAGCAACCGTCGTTGATGTATACGTTCAGCGGACGAACTTCGACGTTCCCAATGCAATGGAACACTGCAGGACTCCACACAATCCGCTTGGAAGTTCGTGATAACGACGGAGAGGCAAGTACGATTGAGGAACGCTGGATTAACATTCGAAATGTCCCCCCAGTGATTCAACCGTTGGTATCCTTGCTCCCGATTGCTGAAGGTCAATCAATAACGATTGAAGGCAACTCTACAGATACAGCAAGCGACATTGATTCTCTTGTCAAATGTTGGGACATCGACCCAGGTATCGACAGCGATGACATCGGAGGCGCTGACGATGATTGCGACATCAATGGTGATATCTTGACCTATGCATGGAACAGAAGCGGTTCTCATACCATCATCTACCACGTTACAGATGATGACGGAGCACAATCCAGCGAAGTGCTTGTCATCGAAGTGTTGAACATGCCTCCAATAGTGAGATTGCAAAATACAGAATGCGTTGCATACCGAGAATGTTATCTGAGTGCAGATCGAACCATCGACTCACTGAATGACCTTGCCGGTCTTACCATTGTGTGGGATTTGGACATCACCGTTGACAGCAACGGCGACGGCATCAAAGACAACGATGCAGATTTGATCGGCTCTTCAGTGACCCATACCTTCCGAGATTCGGGCACTGTTCGTGTGAAAGCCATGGCGTGGGATGAAAATCCGGAACGTCCGGGACAATCCACCATGTCGATCGTTGTTGCACCACCTGAGCGAACATCAATTGAAGAAGTGAGTGCAGCATTCATCGGCGAAGACGCAAATCCTCTTGCTCAACTTGGCTTACTGCTTTCAGCATTGTTCGTTTTGGCACTCTTGACACGCCGAAGGAAAAAGAAGGAATCGGACGACCCATGGCAAAATGCAGAAATCGCTGGTGAAGACCCTACTGAGCGTGAATTTGAAACTCAGGCACTTCTCGACCAAGTGCAATCTCGACGCCCAGCAACTCCCCCTTCAACTCAAATGTTTTCAACCGGTGAAGAGATTGTTCAAATCAACGATCCAATACCAACCCTTCCTGTAACAGAAGAACCGGTCACCGTGCCGCTCATCGAACAAGGCCCACCGATTCCAGAAACCGGGTTGCCCGAAGGATGGACTGCGGAACAATGGTCACATTACGGGCAACAATATCTCGATGCGCAAGCATCTCATCCTTGAATCGTCCCTACGGGACGGAGAATCAAGCCTCTCAAGTAGGAGAACGCTTTCGGAGTACTATGAATCGAATAGGCCCAGTAGTCATTGGATTGATATTTCTTATGTTTGCAGCACCGTTATCCAGCATGGTAACGTACCAAGCTCTGGAACTTTCAGAGCAAAACATTCAGCATGCTGAAGGATGGGACAAAGACATCGATGTACCTACCTGGCGTATTGGCGATGAGTGGGTCTATGAGACCAAGTTTGATGTCGCTCAACTGATTGCACAAGCTAATGTTTCCGCATCATTGAACACACTTACTGGTGACACAACCTACACGTTGAACAATACGCTCTTCATCTCTACGAGCGGAACACAGAATTTGGCATACCAGTTGTTGATTGAAGGTCAATTCTCAAGTTCAACAAACAGCGACCCATGTGGAGCGAGTCTTGATGGAACTACAGGCAGGCTGGATATTGATTACAGTGGAGATGATTTAATTCGTGTTCGAGACCTCGGAGTCATCAATTCGAAATTCACCCTCGATGTCAAATTCGTCCCATGTATATTTGGATTCCCTGCAGGGTTCCTCACCCAGAATATTGGAGTCATAACTTTCGATACAAGTTACTCTCCGGCAAAAGAAAAGTATGATTTCCCACTCCATGTTGGAGACCAGTGGTACATGCCATTCTTCTCTTCCACAACAGTGAGCGGCACTTCGGCTTACTTTGATCCGGACACATTTGACACTGCCGGTCCCGAAAACAACAGTTGGCAGATTACGGCTGCAGGAATTCCTACCGATGGAACAGATTCAATCATCTACACTGGTTGTGATGATTCGTTCAAGGTAAATGAATGGAATCAAACTGGTGTGTCTGCAGGCTACAACTGGTATTGCCCCGCAGTTCGATACAATTCTTGGATGAGGATATCAAATGCTGCAGGCTTCACCATAGATTGGTTGTTGAAATCCTACTCACCTGCTGATTCATACGGTGTTCAATCAGGTTCTACTCCCGGAACCCGGAATGTCGCTGTAGAGGTTGATTTGCAATTCTTAGCGACTCTACCGAACTCTGAACAGACGGTAACTGCAACATATGAAACTTCACCAGGTGGTGTACCTCAGGGT
>DAIUCF010000111.1:0-1796 GCA_036846305.1 Candidatus Poseidoniaceae archaeon
CGATTCAAGATGCAGTGCATGACGGCAGTGATTGGAGAATCATTTCATGGAGAGAGGACACTTTACTTAGAGGTGAATCACAAACTAGAGATGAACTTGGGGTTCAAATAATCAAGAGTGAGGATTCAACTTGGATGGTACTAGACAACCAAGGGGAAATTACTCCCCACTTGAAAGAATAATCATTCGTTAGATTGAGTGTATCCACATCGACCGCAAGATTTGCGATCTGCGTGAGATGCCAAAAACACACCAGGGCCACATTCTGGACAGAACTCAGCCTTGCGAACTAGAGAACCATCTTCGACTGCATACTTGGACCACTTTGCTCCAGCTTTAGGACCGTCAGACATCAAGCCTCACCTCCGTCATCAGATGCTTCTTCTGCGGATTCTTCCTCTGCAGGAGATGAATTAGTAGAGCGCATGCCAGAGTATCTGTCATGCATGTAAGAAGGTTCAACCTTCATTGAATCAGCGTCAGCATATACTATTCCAAGACCTGTTGTTGAACCCATTCCGAAGCGAGTATTCACATTCTTTATGACAATCAAATCACGGTTGGAACCAGGTTCGATTGAAGCAATTCCATTCAACATTTCAACACGAGATGGTGTAGCTGTACCTTCATGGTTCCAGCGGAATTCAATCTCGACTCTTTTGAGTAGCGGGTTTTCTTTACGGTCAATAATTTCCATTTTTATTCCTCCTTCAGCGGATGTTTACCTTGAGTGCGTAGTTTCCAGGGACTTCGATATTGAGACGGTTTGCAATCTCTGAGCGAGATGGGTCCATCACAACGACATACCCTGTCCAGTCTGATGATACCGGAGCAGATGGGTGACGAGAACATTGGTCGATATCGTCAGCAAGAATTAGGTGACATTCGCCACATGCAAAGGGATTTTTAGCCATTCAAAACACTCCTATTCAATTCTGGTCCTCGTGGATCCATTCGTGACTTCCTAATCCCGTCTGTTTACAGGTCAAACCAATCTTTGAACGACGAGGGTCGCTGGTATCAGGAGATAGAGATACAACTCTAGCTCTAACTGAACTTCCAACACCCAACTTTCGGCCGCTTTGACGACCTTCGAGAACGCCCATTCCAGCGTTGATGTCAACGTGGTCTTCCATAATTTGAGACTTGTGAAGAAGTGCTTCCATTGGACCAATCCTAACGAAAGCACCGAAGTCGTTTACTTCAGATACAGCGCCTTCAACTACTTCATAGTCTTCAATACAGAACAATACTGCATCAAATCGAACTTCTTGGTAAATTGCTCCATCACCGTGAATGATTCTTCCACGACCAATCGGTTCGTGGTTAGAAGTTACTAGAACGAATCTGTTGTTGTCATCGAAACGGCCTTCGAATGCAGAGGCTGCAAGGCGATCGATATGTTCATGCAGTGACTTATCCTTACGGATATACTCCGCAGGGATACGAATAGTGTCCTCTTTTGTGACGACTTTGTACATTTTATCTACCTCATTTTCTCCTCAAACCGGTTCACTGCAGGAAAGACGAGCGAGGTTATTGTACCTCATCCGTCCTTCACCGGCTAGTGCCTCGGGAGAGAAGTGTGACCGAAGTCATTCACGCCACCAGCGACCCCTATTTGAATCATACCCCGCTAAAACGAGGCATGTTGGCCTGAAACTCTGTGATTTTGGCTATGAAAATTAACCCTAATTATGCCTTTCTCATGGGCCCGTAGGGCCCAAAGCCCTAACAACCCCGCTTGGCCCCGTAATCTTAGGTGGAACTGGTGAAAGCGCAATTTCGGGCAGTTC
>DAIUCF010000112.1:0-1778 GCA_036846305.1 Candidatus Poseidoniaceae archaeon
CTGTGGTACGAGAGTCCACGGGAAAGGAAGTCACTGTGCCCCTCTTCTTTCACCTCGAATCTATCCTCAATTCTCACTTCGGTGAGCGCTAGGCCGGTTCTCCTTTGGAGTTCCGGCCTTTTTTGCGTTCAATAGAACCATAACTACAACTCATTACGGAGAAACAAGGAGGACAAACTCGTGCCAATTGATACAGCTGACATATTCGGTAGCGACCAAGTTGGGATACACTTGGCGACCGTTGGAAATGTCTTATTCCATCCTCTCGAACTTCCACAACTTGTCCTTGAAACTCTCGAAAAAACTCTACAATTAGAGATGCACCCAATATCTATTGGTGGCTCCAACCTAATTGGTGCACTGGTTGCGGGTAATTCCAAAGGAATGGCCGTTGCCGACATTGCTACAGAGACTGATATCGATATGCTCACAGCATTTGGTGATGTTGTTGTTATGGAGGGTGGTGTGAATACTGCTGGGAATTTATTACTCGTTAACGAACAAGGCGCTATTGCATCTCCAAGCATCCCCACTGATGGTTTGGAGATAATGGCTGATGTTATGGGTGTTGAAGTTGCTGCAACAACGATTGCTGGGCAGGATGTTGTCGGTAGCCTAGGGGTCACTAACGATCAAGGCGTTCTGCTTCATCCTGATGTGACTCCTGAAGAAGTTGTACTTATCGAAAGCGTTCTCGGCGTTTCTCCAATGGTTGGAACGGTTGCCTTTGGTTCCCCCTATGTGGGAGCCGGAGTATGTGCTAACAACTTCGGTGCAGTTGCAGGGACTGAGACGACAGGTCCCGAATTGAACAGGCTCGAGGATGCGCTTGGTCTTATTTGAGCCTTCGATTATGACTGAAATGTTCAAAGACCTTTTTCGTTGGTAGAGTACCATGGCAGAGATGCTCTATCAAGGCAAAGTGAAGCAAGTTTGGTCAACAGATGACCCAGATATTCTCGAATTTAGGTTTACAAATCAAATTTCAGTATTTGACCAAATAATCCCATCTTTGATTCCTCGTAAGGGTGAATCACTTAATCGGACCACTGCGCATTGGTTTAAGTTAATAGAAGAAGAAGGCATTTGCGGTACCCATCTTGTCGAAGTTAATTCTGCTGAACGTTGTTTGGTTCGCAAGGTCGAAGTTATCAAGGAGCCGGGAATGATTCCTCGCGACATGGAATGGGTCTTTGTACCTCTAGAAATCATATGTCGTCATTACTTGTCTGGGTCGGCTTGGAGACGTTTTCAACGTGGCGAACTTACTGCTGAGCAACTTGGTGTTGCTGAAGATTGTGAATATGGGGCGAAACTTTCCAAACCTTTCCTTGAAGTTACGACCAAATTCGAGGCTTACGATCGAAACATTACGAATGAAGAGGCTCTTGAAATATCCAATATCACTCCAGATGAACTTGAATCCATTTTTGACGCTGTCCTCAAAGTCGATGCGCTTATCGAACGTGAAGCGGCTAAGAACGGGCTCATTCATGTGGATGGCAAGAAAGAATTTGCACTCGGACCTGGCCGGAAAGTGGTTCTTGTTGATACATTTGGAACTCTTGACGAAGACCGATGGTGGGATGCTGAAGCATATGCAAACGGTGAGTGTATTGAACTGTCGAAGGAGTCGGTTCGCACACACTACATTGAGACCGGTCATCAATCGATACTCAAAGCAGCACGTGATTCAGGGGCAGAAGACCCACCGATTCCAGCCCTTACTCAGTTCAAATGGTGAGGAGATTGCACTAGTCACCAATTCTATTGAACTC
>DAIUCF010000113.1:0-1658 GCA_036846305.1 Candidatus Poseidoniaceae archaeon
TGTGAAACACCAGAAGGTGAAGAATGTGCAATTGTTGCTACGATTACAACCGAAGCAGACTATGAAGAAACAGTTCTGCTCTTGCGCAGAAATATTCAACGAAAACTTGCATCTCGTGATTTAGAAGTTGTGGCATTTGATGTAGCTGTTGATGAAGTTACTGCGGGAGCAGATCATCACGGTGTTGCTATTGCAGCCTTGATTTTACCAGATTCACTACGAATGGCAGGCCGTGGAAGAACCGGTCCAATCCGTGGTGCATTAACGCGTAGTGCTGAACCTGAAAAGAAGCGTGTTGATACCAAAGCACCCGCAGCCCCAGCACGGCGCCCAGGCGGTCAATCCCAAAGAACAGGTACAGATTTTAGTTTGTGAATCTTCATAATCTGTTGCCCGAAGCAACTCTTATGGAGAAATGGAGTGTTGTCCAATGTCCTGCTTGCAGGAATTGCCACGGGACCCGTACTCGTGCCCGTCAGTGCCCTCATTGTGGACAAACTCTAACAAGCAGCACTCCTATTGTAGCCACAGCAGATTCAGCAGCGCAATTACGGATTGAAGTAGCCTTAGCCAATACTCCTGAAGAGATTCGTGATGAACTTCGCAGAAAACTAGAGGCCTCAGAACAACCTCTCGTTGCCATTAACTCAACATCACCTCGGCGCTTGTATACGCTGATTGTTGAACGCGCTGGAGAGAGTGGCCTAATTCGTCGGAATGATGTCGAAGAGGTTTTACTCAAAGTTGAGTCTGACATGGATGCTGATGACCTTTTGGATCAACTCGAAATCAATGGAACTATCATTCGTCGACAAGACGGAACCTGGCAACTCCTTGAGTGAACTTCATATGCGGAATGGCGTCCCCCAAACTAAGGGCGTATGGGTTAGTTTGGCCTATACTCGGGCGTTTGGGACGCTTGGACCCAAGTTCAAATCTTGGTACGCCCACCATCATATCGGTACATTGCGAGTCGATCGACTCGATGAGCAACCCACCAAAATAAGGGCAGTGCTAAAACCGCTAAGGGATTTATTGTCCCCAAAAATATACTAGCATATCCGAGCAGGTATGCTGCTAACGCTAGCCACATCAATGGTGTGGTTTTCAAATGCCGAAAACAACGTTTGTGATGTTCTTTTGTCATCATCAATCCGACATTGAAAAAGAAACGTTTTGGTTTAATTCCTGATATTTCAGTTCCATAAACTGCTCGAACTGGTACATCTTTGACGTTCCAACCTTCAGATGAGAGATGTATGAGCCAATAATTTGGATATCCATAGCCTTTCCATGAGTTGTTCCAATTCCAGTGTTGAAGTAAGGTCGATGAGGATGCAGTATACCCGCATTGAGGGTCTGTGACTTTTCTTCCACTCGCTAATGTCGTCAACCATCCAAGAATTTTCGATGCACGACGCCTCGCTTTTGGCATTTGTTGGATATCAGCTTCATTCTTCATACGATTTCCTTTGGCAAAATCAGCATCGCCTACTAAAATCGGTTGAAGCAGTGACTCCAAATTATCTGGATCCATTTGGCCATCACCTGCCATGACGACACTGATGAATGGATGTTCTAGATTCTTGAGAATATATTGGTGGCCTTTGTCAATCGCTCCACCGACACCAATTCCATTCGTCTGTAGGATGATTTTT